>NZ_JBSGHL010000043.1:0-74574 GCF_053604375.1 Streptomyces sp. NPDC004031
CGGGCGAGGCCGAGGACGTCGCGTCCGAGGCGTGGCTCCAGATAGCCCGTGACCTGCCCAACTACCGCGGCGGCAGCGGGTCGATACGCGGCTGGGCGGCGCGAATCGCCCGCAACCGCGCGCTGGACCACATCCGTGCGCGGGCCCGTCGGCCGGTCGCCGGCGGCGGGGTGGACGACCTGGTGCAGATGCCGGACCGGTCGGACACGGCCGGGGAGGCGCTGGACGCGGTCGCGACCGACCGGGCGCTCGCGGCGATAGCGGCGTTGCCGCGGGAGCAGGCGGAAGCGGTGCTGCTGCGGGTGGTGATGGGACTCGATTCAACCAGTGCGGCAAGAGTGCTCGGGAAACGGGCCGGATCGGTGAGAATGGCGACTCACCGCGGGCTGCGGCGGCTCGCCGAGATCCTGGACTACACCGACGAGGGGGGCGGGGAGGGCTACCGGGACGGCGAGGGGGACGAGGACGGCGGGAGCGACGGCGAGGAGGGCCGGCGTGGCGTCCCCGGGCAGCGGCCGGCGGACCGGCAGAACGCGGATGTGACGTTTTCCGCGTCCAAGGCGCTGTGAGGGAGTGGGATGAGCGACAACACGCGACGTGACACCGCATCCACCGACCTGCCCCACCCGGCCCGTCACCCCTACCGGGCCCGGCGGTACGAGCACCGCCCGGCGGTCTACCCCGTGCCGCGCCCCGAGCGCCGCGGCACGGCCGTCCGCGGCCAGACCTGGCCCGACGCCCGCACCGCCGAGACCCTGCTCGACGGCGGCAGCACCACCGCGCCGACCGGTGTGCCCGCCGACCGCCTGGTGCGGCTGCTCAGCGCCGCCCGCGAGGTGGGCCCCGTGCTCGACCCGGCCCGTGAGGCCGCCGCGCTCGCCGCCTTCCGCAGCGCGGTCGCCGGGCGGGCCGCGACCGGGGAGACGCCGCGGCCGGGGCGGCTGGCCGCGCTGCGTGCCGCGTTCGCGGTGCGCAGGCCGCGGGTGATGGCGGCCGCGGTCGTCTCGGCGCTCGCGCTCGGCGGGGTCGTGGTCGGCATGGCCGCGGCCGCCCGCTCGCTGGCCCCCGGCGGCGCGGGCACCAGCCCGCTGGAGACCCGCCCGCCCGCGGCCGTCTCGCCCGACGGCGGGCGGCTGGGCCCGTGGACCGCGGGCCCCACCACGCGCTTCCCGGCGCCGCGCGCCACCGGCACCCCGCAGCGTGAGCACGACACCGGCCGTACCGTCCGCGGCTGCCGCGGCGCCCCCGCCCCCGCCCCCTGCCGCACCGACGCGGGCACGGGCGACGGCTCCCGTACGGGCGGCCACGGCCGGGGCACCCACCGGGGGAGCGGCCAGGGCAACGGACAAGGCAACGAGCAGGGCAACGACAACGACCAGGGGAACGACCGGGACGGCGGGGGCGGGTACTCCCGCGGGGACGGCTGGAACTCCTGGGGCGAACGCGTCGACGCGCCGCAGTCACCCGAGACGTACGGTGCGCCGGACCACGGCCAGGACCCCTCCGCGGCGCATCCCGCCGGGGGTGCCGGGGGCGCCGGGGGACAGGCCACCGCGGACCGGCCCGACCAGGGCGACCGCGCCGGGCGCCCGCCCGGCAGCGCGGGCTCCCGCACCACCCGTCCCGGACACCGCTCCCCGTCCCGCCCGCCGGGCAGGTGACACTTCTGACGGCCCGTGCGCTGTAGGGAGTAAGGCCGACTGGTCATCGGCCCCGATGACCCCGGTTCTCCCCGTACCGGGGTCGGACACGGAGCGCGGCCGGGCGCATTCCCCCTGCCCGGCCGCGCTCCTCCGCCTGCTCGCGGGTCACCAGTAGACGACGACCTTGTCGCCCACCTTGACCTCGTCGAAGAGCTTGGAGATCGCCGCCTTGTCGCGGACGTTCACACAGCCGTGGGAGGCGCCCGCGTAGCCGCGCGCCGCGAAGTCCGAGGAGTAGTGCACGGCCTGGCCGCCGCTGAAGAACATCGCGAACGGCATCGACGTGTGGTAGATCGTCGAGACGTGGTCGCGGCTCTTGGAGTTCACGTGGAAGAGGCCCTCGCGGGTCGGCGTGTACTGCGACCCGAAGCGGACGTCCATGGTGGCCTGCACCTTGCCGTCGACGACCCACGACAGCGTGCGGGTGGTCTTGCTGATGCACAGCGCGCGGCCGGTCATGCAGCGCGCGTCCAGCTTCTGCGCGGGCTTGGCCGGGGCCGGCGGGTACAGCTCCTTGTGCGTCGGCGTGTGCGTCAGCGACGTGAGCTTGGACCATGTGGTCTCGGTGACGCTGGTGCCGCTGCCCGACAGGCCGTGCCGCTCCTGGAAGTCGCTCACCGCGTGCTCGGTCACGGTGCCGTAGAAGCCCGTGGGGTTGCGGGAGAAGAAGTGCAGCTGACCCAGCCGGGCCTGCAGCTCGCGGACCTTCGCGCTGGTCTGGCCCGACGCCATCAGGGCGGCGGGCTGCGCGGGGGCCTTCGTGGCGGGGGTCTGCGAGGGCTTCGGCGCCGTGGTCGTGGGCGCCGTCGTCGTGGTGGGCGGTGTCGTCGGCGCGGCCTCGGACGTGGCGGGCGCGGCGGTGGTCGCCGGGTCGGACACCGACGCCGTCGCGGACGCCGACGGCTTGCCGTTCGCGTCGCTGCCGTCCGGACCGCACGCGCTGAGCAGTGCGGCGGCGAGCGCCGCTCCGGCCGCCGCCGTCATCGGCACCGACATCCGCCGTCGTCTGCCGCTGCTGCCTCTGCCTATACCTGTCGACATCGCTGGTTATCCCCTTGATCAGCCGTTGTGCCCGCATAGACACGTATCCGGCGCGCACGGTTCCACCGCTCCGGGCCGCGGACTCCGTACTGTGAGGAAGGTCCCAGCTCGCGGCGCTGCGCCCCGTGCGGGCCCGCCACTACAGTCCGTGTCGGTAACTTCGCCGGTTCGCGCCGGTCCGCAAACATCCACCCCACCCCTATTCGTTCATCCCGGTTGTTTCAGCCCTTGAGTACAGCGGAGGCGTGCAGCATGACGCGCGAGTCGGAGAGCGGCCTGCCGATCGAACCCGTCTACGGCCCGGAGGCGCTGGCCGGCTGGGACCCGGCCGAGCGGCTGGGGCAGCCCGGCGGCTACCCGTACACCCGCGGGGTCTACCCCTCGATGTACACCGGGCGGCCCTGGACGATGCGGCAGTACGCGGGCTTCGGCACCGCGTCGGAGTCCAACGCGCGCTACAAGCAGCTCATCGCCAACGGCACCATGGGCCTGTCCGTCGCCTTCGACCTGCCCACCCAGATGGGCCACGACTCCGACGCGCCGCTCGCGCACGGCGAGGTCGGCAAGGTCGGCGTCGCGATCGACTCGATCGACGACATGCGGGTGCTCTTCGACGGCATCCCGCTGGACAAGGTGTCCACGTCGATGACCATCAACGCGCCCGCGGCCCTCCTGCTGCTGCTCTACCAGCTCGTCGGCGAGGAGCAGGGGGTCCCGGCCGGCAAGCTCACCGGCACGATCCAGAACGACGTGCTCAAGGAGTACATCGCGCGCGGGACGTACATCTTCCCGCCCAAGCCGTCGCTGCGGCTCATCGCGGACATCTTCGCGTACTGCAAGGCCGAGATCCCGAAGTGGAACACCATCTCGATCTCCGGCTACCACATGGCCGAGGCCGGGGCCTCGCCCGCGCAGGAGATCGCCTTCACGCTCGCCGACGGCATCGAGTACGTGCGCACCGCGATCGCCGCCGGGATGGACGTGGACGACTTCGCGCCGCGGCTGTCCTTCTTCTTCGTCTCGCGCACCACGATCCTGGAGGAGGTCGCGAAATTCCGCGCCGCCCGGCGGATCTGGGCCCGCGTGATGCGCGAGGAGTTCGGCGCGAAGAACCCCAAGTCGCTGATGCTGCGCTTCCACACCCAGACCGCGGGCGTCCAGCTCACCGCGCAGCAGCCCGAGGTCAACCTGGTGCGCGTCGCCGTCCAGGGCCTGGCCGCGGTGCTCGGCGGCACGCAGTCGCTGCACACCAACTCCTTCGACGAGGCCATCGCGCTGCCCACCGACAAGTCCGCGCGGCTGGCCCTGCGCACCCAGCAGGTGCTCGCGTACGAGACGGACGTCACCGCGACCGTCGATCCCTTCGCGGGCTCCTACGTCGTCGAGAAGCTCACCGACGACGTCGAGGCCGCCGCCCTCGACCTCATGGCCCGCGTCGAGGACCTCGGCGGCGCGGTCGCCGCGATCGAGCACGGTTTCCAGAAGTCCGAGATCGAGCGCAACGCGTACCGCATCGCCCTGGAGACGGACTCCGGCGAGCGCGTCGTCGTCGGCGTCAACCGCTTCAAGCTCGACGAGGAGGAGCCGTACGAGCCGCTGCGCGTCGATCCGGCGATCGAGGCACGCCAGGCCGCGCGGCTCACCGCCCTCCGCGCCGAGCGCGACTCCGCCGCGGTGGACGCGGCGCTGGCCGCGCTCCAGAAGGCGGCGGGCGGCACGGAGAACGTCCTCTACCCCATGCGGGACGCGCTGCGCGCCCGCGCGACGGTGGGCGAGGTGTGCGACGCGCTCCGCGCGGTGTGGGGCACATACGTGCCGTCGGACACGTTCTAGGCGCTAGGAGCGTGCCCTCTTGCGCAAGGCGCGCGCCCGGCGCGCCACGCGGCGGACGACGCGGTTGCGCGGGACGAACGAGAGCTTGGCTGGCACGCCTCCCGGCAGGCCCAGCGAGGTCAGGCGGCGGCGCTTGAAGTAGGGCCACGTCCGCTTCGTGAGGTTCGCGGCGAGCCATTGCGCCACCTCGTCCCGCAGGTGCGGGTACGCCGCGGACTGCATGCAGAAGCCGACCGCGCGGATCAGCGGGGTGAGGTCGGCGGCGACGGACTCCGGGGTGGGCGGGGTCCAGGACCGTACGGCCGCCGGGGCGGCGAGGTCGGGCAGCAGGGCGTGGACGATCGTGACGGGCACCCGGTTGCTGTTCTGGTACGGCGAGAGCCGTTCGAGCAGCAGGCCCGTGCCGGTGCGGGCGACGGGGATGCCGTAGAGGGCGGACGCGGTGAGCAGCGCGGTGGAGAAGCAGCCGACGACGAGCGCGGGGCGGGCCTTCTGGTAGACGACCTCGGCCAGTACGGGCGTGTCGAGCACCGTCAGCCGGCAGCCGAGCCGTTCGGCCTCGGCGGCCAGCGGCTCGGTCCAGCTCGCGGGCGCGGTGGGGTGCGGCTTGAAGACGATGTCCTGGTGGCCGAGCGCGGCGGCGCCGCGCACCATCGCCAGGTGCAGTTCCTCCTCCTCGCGCACGCTGAGGATGCCGAGCGCGGACAGGTACTGGCCGAGCAGCAGCGCGGCGCCCTGCGGGAGGCCGGTGAGGGCGTCGGCGTCGGCGGAGGCCTCCGCGACCTCCTGGAGGACCTTGGTGAATTCGGCACCGGGCACGATCCGCGGCTCGACGCCGAACTCGCTGAGCAGCAGCGGCCGCAGGCCGGGCACGAGGTCGAGGTGCAGCAGCCGGTCGATGCGGGTGTCGACGAGCAGGCCGAGCTTGTTGCGCGTCGGGCCGTACGACATGAGGCCGTCGGCGTAGACGGTGATGGGCGCGCCGGTGAAGACCTGGGCGAAGGCCAGCGACGGCGGGACCTGGATGGACTCGACGACCAGCTCGACGTCGTCGGCCCCGAGGTCCCACAGCGTCCGCACGTACCGCTCCCACATGGGGATCTCGTTGACGCGCGGGGTCCAGCCGCCCGGGTGCAGCGGGCTGACGAAGGCGTTCCACGAGACCAGCCGGTCGAAGCGGGAGCGCAGGGCGGCGAAGCCGGGCGCCTCGTCGAGGGCGGGCTGTGTCTCGGGGACGGAGGCGTTGTTGCTGACCACGAGGATGCGGCGGTCGGCGGGCGGGAGGGTGCCGGCGTCGATAGCGGCGGCGAGCGTCGCGGCCCCGTAGAGGGTGGACGCCATGAGCAGCTGGGTGGTGGCCATCACGCGGCCGCCGTTCCGTTGCCGGTGCTGCCGGATCCGCCGCCGGAGCGCCACCGCAACCGGCGGATTTTCGTGCTGCGTTCGATATCCATCGCGTCCAGGACCGCGTTGAGCGTATCGGCGGGGAGCCGGCCGAGAGCGGCGGCGCTCACCGACTTCAGACGGCGTGCGACGGCGGGCTCGAAGCGGTCTATCTGTTCCAGGTGGAAAATGATGAGGGCGCAGAACTGCCGGATCGCTTTCGGCAGGTAGCGCTCGCCTTCGGGGTCCTTCGCGAGCATGTCGAAGACGAGTTCGCAGGAGCGGACGAAATCGAGTTGGCGCTCGTCGCCGATACGGGTGAGCGACGTGGTCACATCACGCCGGTAATGCATCCCGAGCAGGCTCGCGACGCCCACGGACCCGGCATTGAGGTGCATCCGCCACGCCCACAGCCGGTCCTCGGCGGTGCGCAGCTCCTCGGGCATGCGCAGCAGGCCGTTGTCCACGGTGCGCCGGTGGTAGGCGCCGAAGGGCAGGTTGGGGTAGTCCACGAGCGAGGGCCGCTCGGCCGGCAGGATGCAGTCGCGCGGCGCGAGCACCGCGCCGCGGCGGCCGTGCGGGGCCCGGACGATCTCCCGGTTGGCGCCCGTGCACTTGACGTGGTCGGTGCGCAGGAAGTCGACGTCCAGCCGCTCCATGGCGTGCACGAGCTGGTCCAGATAGCCGGGCGCCATCCAGTCGTCGCCGTCCATGAAGGTCAGGTACGTGCCTTCGGAGGCCTCGATCCCGGCGTTGCGCAGGGCGGAGACACCGCCGTGGTCGCGTCGCAGGACGCGTGCGCCGGGCAGGGTCCGCGCCCCTTCTTCGAGCAGCTGCGGCGTCTGGTCCGAGGACCCGTCGTCCATCAGCAGGAACTCGTAATCCGGACGGTTGTTCGCACGCAGACTCTTGAGTGCGTCGGGCACGAATTGCTGCACGTTGTAGAACGTCACGATGACGGAGAGCTTGACCACCCGATGAATCCTATGGTCTTGCCGCGCGGGGTACTTGGCGGCCGGGGAACGTTTGGGTAAACGGAAAATGTCCAACCGGTGATGCCGCTGATCGGAAGCCCTCCGTGCAAAGTAGCGGCATTCTGTTTACCTCCCGTTGTCCTTCGATTCGTCAATTCCACCCGCCCGCTTCCTACTGTCGGCGCTGTGCCAACACGTACGTCAGGCCCGCTGCGGGTCACTGTGATCGCCGATTCGGACACCCGGTGGAAATGGGGCGCGCTCGTGGCGCGCCGGATCGACCCGGACGCCCGGCTCGACGCGCGCCTGCTGCGTGGCCGCGCCACCCCCACGCCCCGCCAGCTCGCCGAACTCGGCATCCCCGCCGACACGATGGTCGAGCGCACCGCCGCGGAGATCCTCGCCGAGACCAGCGCCGACACCTGCGACGTCGTCGTCGTCTCCTGCGTCGGCGGCACCTGCCAGGCGCTGCTGCACGGCTTCAACCACGTCTGGGCGGGCCGCTCCCGGCGCCCCGTCGTCGTGACCGGATACGTCGGCGTCGTCTACGAGAAGCTCGCCGACGGCCTGCTGCTGCGGGCCGGCGCCGACGTCGTCCTGGCCAACAGCGCCGACGACGCCCGCCGTTTCCGGGACGTCTACGCGGGCGTCGGCCACCGCACCGGCAGCATCGTCGAGACCGCGCTGCCCTTCCTCGGCGGCGACCGCTACACACCCGACGAGACACGGCCCTTCACCGTCACCTTCGCCGTCCAGCCGTCCGTGCCCGACAGCCGCAAGGACCGGCTGCACCTGCTGCGCCGCGCCGTCGCCCACGCCCGGCTGCACCCGCGCCGCGACGTGCTCGTCAAGCTGCGCAGCAAACCCGGCGAGCACACCACCCACATCGAGGAGCAGCCCTACCAGAAGCTGGTGGCCGACCTCGATCCGCCGGACAACCTGCGCCTGGTCTACGGCAACATGGCCGAGGTCCTGGACCGCACCGACCTGCTCGTGACGGTCAGTTCGACCGCCGCGCTCGAATCGCTGCACCGCGGCATACCCACGGCGGTGCTCACCGACCTCGGCATCCGCGAGTCCCTCGGCAACCACCACTTCCTCGGCTCCGGCTGCTACGCCTCGTGGGACGAACTGGACGATGGGCACCTGCCGCGGGCGTCCGCGGAATGGACGTCCACGCACGGGGTCGACGGCGCCGCGCCGTACGCGGCCCTGCGCGGCCGGGTCGCCGCCCTCCTGGAGGAGGAGTCCCTCCCCCCGCTGGAGCCGTACTACACGCTGCGCACCGCGCCGGGTTACCTCCCCGGCGTCCTCGCCCGGCACGGCCTGGACCCCACCGGCGAGCCCGTCGCGGGCTTCGCCCCGCGCGAGGCGGGGCCCGTGCGGGCGGCGGTGCGCGAGTTCGTCCGCAACTCCGCGCGCACTGCCTACCGGCAGGGGGTTCAGCGGGTGGCCCCCGCCATCCGCCGCTGGGGGCAGCTGTGACCTCACTACTGCGTAGGGCGGTGGGGCGCGCCCCGGGGCCGCGGCTGCGCCGCCGGGCGAGCGTTTTTCAGGGGCGCGGGGAACTGCGCGAGCAACCACCCACCGGCCTGTGGTCCGGGAACGACAGCGACTGCCCCTTTCGGTCGGTGACTACCCGCGCCCCGGTGGGGCTTGGTCGCGCAGTTCCCCGCGCCCCTAAAAACGCTCGCCCGGCGGCGTCGAGGCGCCCTGAAAACGCTCGCCCGGCGGCGTCGAGGCGCCCTGAAAACGCGCGCCCGGCGGCGTCGAGGCGCCCTGAAAACGCTCGCCCGGCGGGGGCGAGGCGCCCCGAAGACGCTCGCCCGGCGGGGGCGGGATGCCCCGAGAACGCAAGCCCGTGCGGCATGCACACCCTCACGACAGGAGTCACCTCATGAGCACCGAGCGGAGCGTTCTCGCCGTCATCCCCGCGCGCGGGGGCTCGAAGGGGGTGCCCGGGAAGAACCTCGCTCCGGTCGGCGGCGTGCCCCTCATCGCCCGGACGGTCGAGGCGTGCCGCCGGGCCCGCCGGGTCACCGGCGTGGTCGTGTCGACGGACGACCCGTCGATCGCCGAGGCCGCCCGTACCGCCGGTGCCGACGTCGTGCTGCGCCCGGCCGCGATCGCCGGGGACACCGCGACGAGCGAGGCCGCGGTGCTGCACGCGATGGACGCGTACGAGGCGATGACCTCCGCGGAGCCGGGCAGCACCGAGGTGGTGCTGCTCGTGCAGTGCACCAGCCCGTTCATCACGGCGGAGGAGATCGACGGCGTCGTGGCCGCGGTCACCGAGGGCGGCGCCGACACCGCGCACACCGTCGCGCCCTTCCACGGCTTCATCTGGCGCGAGGGCGCGGACGAGGGCGCCTCCGCGTACGGCGTGAACCACGACAAGGCCACCCGTCCCCGCCGTCAGGACCGCCCGCAGGACCTGCTGGAGACGGGGACGGCGTACGCGATGCGCGCGGCCGGTTTCCGGGCCGCGGGCCACCGCTTCTTCGGGCGTACCGCGCTGGTGCGCACCGACCCCGCGAAGGTGCTGGAGATCGACGAGCCCGCCGATCTCGCGCGCGCCCGCGCCCTGGCCCCGCTGCTCGACCCGACGGCGGCCACCCCGACCTGCGACGACGTCGACGCGGTCGTACTGGACTTCGACGGCACCCAGACCGACGACCGGGTGCTGATCGATGCGGACGGACATGAGGCCGTCACCGTGCACCGCGGTGACGGGCTCGGGATCGCGGCCCTGCGCCGCGCGGGACTCCCCGTGCTCATCCTGTCCACCGAGACCAACCCGGTCGTCGCCGCACGGGCGCGCAAGCTCAACGTGCCCGTCCTGCACGGCATCGACCGCAAGGACCTCGCGCTCAAGCAGTGGTGCGAGGAGAACGGCATCGCGCCCGAGCGGGTGCTCTACGCCGGCAACGACGTCAACGACCTGCCGTGCTTCGGCCTGGTCGGCTGGCCGGTGGCCGTCGCGGGAGCGCACGACGTCGTACGGGCCGCCGCCCGTGCGATCACCACGGCCGAGGGCGGCCACGGCGCGATCCGCGAGATCGCCGCATGGCTCCTCGGTCCCACTCTGGCCCGCTGACCCGGCCATCACACCCCTGATCCAGTCCCGAAACCCCCTAAGGAACCACCCGTGAACTCTCCTCTCGCTTCCCTCCCGGCCAACCTCCGCAAGGTCGGCTCGCGCCACATCGGCAACGGCCAGCCCGTGTACATCACCGGCGAGATCGGCATCAACCACAACGGCGACCTGGAGAACGCGTTCGCGCTGATCGACGCGGCCGTGGCCGCGGGCTGCGACGCCGTCAAGTTCCAGAAGCGGACGCCGGAGATCTGCACCCCGCGCGACCAGTGGGACATCGAGCGCGACACCCCCTGGGGCCGGATGACGTACATCGACTACCGCCACCGTGTGGAGTTCGACGAGGCCGGTTACCGGGCGATCGACGAGTACTGCCGCAAGCGCGGCATCGACTGGTTCGCGTCCCCGTGGGACGTCGAGTCGGTCGCCTTCCTGGAGCAGTACGACGTGCCCGCGCACAAGGTCGCGTCCGCGTGCCTGACCGACGACGACCTGCTGCGCGCGCTGCGCGCGACCGGCCGCACGGTGATCCTGTCCACCGGCATGTCCACGCCCCGCCAGATCCGGCACGCGGTGGAGGTGCTCGGCAGCGACAACATCGTGCTCTGCCACGCCACCTCGACCTACCCGGCCAAGCACGAGGAGCTCAACCTGCGGATGATCAACACCCTGCAGACCGAGTACCCGAACGTGCCCGTCGGCTACAGCGGCCACGAGGTCGGCCTGCAGACCACGCTCGCCGCGGTCGCGCTCGGTGCCGTCTTCGTCGAGCGGCACATCACCCTGGACCGCGCCATGTGGGGCTCCGACCAGGCCGCGTCCGTCGAGTCGCAGGGCCTGGAGCGGCTCGTCCGCGACATCCGCATCATCGAGACCTCGCTCGGCGACGGCGTCAAGAAGGTCTACGACGGCGAGCTGGGCCCGATGAAGAAGCTGCGCCGCGTCGCCGGTGTCGTCGCCGAGGCGGAGGCGGCCGAGGAGGCCGGGGCCGACGCCACCGCGTCCGTCTGACGCGCGGCCGAGCGCCCACGACAGAGCACCCAGAGCACCGAGCGAGCACCGAGGACACGAGGACTTCGAGGACATGGACGAGTCGAGGACGACCGCCACCCCCGCCTCCGCCGGCCGCGCCCCCGCGCCCCATCCGGGCCACGGGACGGTCGCGCTGGTCGAGTCACCCGTGCAGCTGCTCAACGTCCTGGAGTGGGCGCACATACAGCCCGGCATCCCCGCCGCCCGGGAGGGCGACGGCGGCGGCACGGAAACCGGTACGGCGGTACGCGGGCGCGTGCCCGTCACCGTCGTCGTGCTCTCGCCCGCCGACCCCACCAGCCGCGGGCAGCTGCGGCGGATGGCGGAACTCGCCCGTGACGAGGGCCTGGCCGTGCGCTGGTTCGAGGCCCGCGGCAACCGCGGCGGGCTGCTGCGCACGGCGGTCGCGCTCGCGCCCACGCTGCTGCGGGTGCGGCGGCTCGTCATCGGCGACCCCTTCTCGCGGCTCGTGCAGGTGCTGCTGCCGCTGTGCCGGGCGAAGGAGCTGACCGTCGTCGACGACGGCACCGCCACGATGGAGTTCACCGCCATCCTCGAACGCGGCGGGCGGCTCGTGCGCTGGCACCGCAGCGGACGGCGCCGCTCGCCCGTCGAGGCGGCCTTCGGCGTCTTCGCGTCCGCCGCGCGGCGCCGCCTCACGCCGGGCGGGCGGCGGCGCGTCGAGTTGTTCAGCGCGATGCCCGCCACGCTGCCCGCCGGGATGGCCCGCACCGTCAACGCCTTCGCCTGGACCCGCGGCCGCTTCGGGCCGCCGCACGTGCTCGCCGGGACGGACCTCATCGGGACGTCGCTCGTCGAGACCGGTGTCGTCGATCCCGAGCACTACCTCGCGGTCGTCGCGGACCTCGCGGCGCGGCACGGTGCGAAACGGTACTTCGCGCACCGCAAGGAGGCGCAGGACAAGCTGCACCGGCTCGCCGCGCAGACGGGGCTGGAGATCGTGCGGCCCGACCTCCCGCTCGAACTCGTCGCCCGGCGCGGGCCCGCGGGGCGGGTGATCCTCTCCTTCCCGTCGACCGTCGTCCACACGCTGCCTCTCGTGCTGGCGGGCACGGGGGTGGACCTTCAGGTCGTCGACATCGACCCCGCCTGGCTCACGCCTGCGGCGGGCGACCGGGCGCACACGTTCCTCTCCGCGATCGCCTCCTCGGCGAAGTCGCCCGCGCCCTAGAACCGGGGGCGCGGGGAACTGCGCGCTCAGCCCCCACCGGGGGAAAGGGAACCGCCACCGCGCGCGGCAGCCCATGGGGCGGGCCCCGGGGGAGTTCGCCCCCGCGTAAGGGGGGCGTAACCTCGTGATCAACTCCGTAGGACAAGGTGCGGGAATGGCGGGATCTTTACGCGGGCCCGGGTCGGCGGACGTTCGGCCCATGACGGAGGAACCGTCGGAGCCCACCCTCACAGGCAAGCGCAGCGTCAGGCTGGCTGTCGTGACGAGCGGCGGGGTGGACGGGGACTCGCGGGCCCTGCGGGTGGCGGCCGCGGCGCGCGGCGCGGGGTATCACGTGACGCTGGTGGGCCAGGCGCCCGCCACCGTGCGGCTGCCCGGGGTGGACGTCCGGCAGGTCACCGTGCCGGGGGTGCTCGGCAACCACCGGGTGCGGCGGCCGCGGCCGGGGCTGCGCTGGCCGCTGGCGTACCGGAGCGCGGGCGCGTACGACCACCGCACGGTGCGGCTCGCGGCGGCCCGGCAGATGCTGATGACGCGGGCCGCGGAGCTGGTCGTGGTGCACCGCCCGCTGCCGCTGCTCGCGCTGGCCCGCTGCGGGCACACCGTGGCGTGGGTGCGGTACGGGGTGCGGGCGGGCTGGACGCGGATGCGCGCGGCGCAGTACGTGGCGGCGGTGCGGCGGCGGCGCAGTCCGGACGCGCGGCTGGACAACCTCATGACGGACGTGGCCCGGCTGGTGCTGGGCCGCAGGGCGTGGCGGCGGCTGGATCCGTCGCTGCTGGACGAGGAGGTCGCGTACGGGCCGGTGCTGGATTCGGTGCGCCCGCACCTGATCCACGCGCTGGGCCACCGCGCGCTGGGTGTGGCGATCCGGGCGGCGCTGCGCGCGGAGGGTTCGGGCCACCGGATCGAGGTGGTGTGGGACGCCCCGTCGCGTACGCCCGCGGCCTCCCGCCGGGCGAACGTCGCGGCGGACGCGCACGAGCGCACGTTCGCGGGGGAGGCGGACGGGGTCGTCACGGTCGGCCAGGGGCTGGCGCGCGAGCTGCGGGCCCGGCACCGGCTGGCGGCGACCCCGGCGGTGGTGCGCAACGCCCCGCCGCTGGCGGAGGGCCCGGCGGCGCATCCGAGCGGGGTGCGGGACCGCTGCCGGCTGGCGGCCGACGTGCCGCTGCTGGTGCACACGGGCCCGGTCGCCCCGGACCGCGGGCACGCGATCGTGGTCGAGGCGCTGCCGAAGCTGTACGACCTGCACGCGGCCTTCGTCGTCCCGGACCCGGAGCACCCGGCCCTGGCGCCGCTGCTGGACCGGGCGGCGCAGTTGGGCGTGCACGGGCGGCTGCACGTCCTGCCGTACGTGCCGGTCGCGGAGATCCCGGCGTTCCTGGCGACGGCGGACATCGGCGTGCTGCCGGTCCACAAGCTCCCGCACCACCAGCCGGTGCTGGCCACCCGCTACTTCGAGTACGCCCACGCCCGGCTGCCGGTGGTGGTGAGCGATGTGCGGGCGATGGCCGCGGCCACTCTCGAACTCGGCAACGGCGAGGTCTTCCGCTCCGGCGACACCGCGGACTTCGTGCGGGCGGTCGGCGCGGTCCTGACCAACCCGCGCCGCTACCGCAAGGCGTACGACCGGGTGGACGTGCTGCGCGAGTGGTCGTGGCAGACCGAGTCGGCGCCGCTGCTGGACCTGTACGCCCGGCTGCTGGGCCCCTTGGCGCGGAGAGCGGGAGGGTAGCCCCACCCCGTAACCCAAAAGGGTGGTCATACCCTCGCCGATGCCCGGGTATGCGCCGATCGGGCGACTTTTTCTCGGCCAGGGGCCCCGGATTTTGCCCGATCGGCCCGGCCGCGGGGCCCGGTGGGCCTACCCTGACTGAGGTGAACGAATCACCCTCAGCGCCGTCCGGTGCGCTGTCCGAAGAATTGCGCGACGAGCTCATCGCCTTCCGCCGGGATCTGCACCGGCATCCGGAGCTGAGTCGCCAGGAGTTCAGGACCACCGAGAAGGTCCGGGCCAGGCTGGAGGCGGCGGGGCTGCGGCCGCGCGTGCTGCCCGGCGGGACGGGTCTGGTGTGCGACATCGGTCCCGACCGGCCCGGCGGGCGGCTGGCGCTGCGGGCCGACCTGGACGCCCTTCCGGTGGCCGACCTCAAGGCCGTGCCGTACCGCTCGACCGCCGAGGGGCGGGCGCACGCGTGCGGGCACGACGTGCACACCACCGTCCTGCTCGGCAGCGGGCTGGTGCTCGCCGAACTGGAGCGGCAGGGGAAGCTGCCGCGCCCGGTGCGGCTGGTGTTCCAGGCCGCCGAGGAGGTCATGCCCGGCGGGGCGATCGACGCGGTGAAGGCCGGGGCGCTGGAGGGCGTCGAGCGGATCTTCGCGGTGCACTGCGACCCGAAGGTGGAGGTCGGCCGGATCGGCCTGCGGCAGGGCGCGATCACCTCGGCCGCCGACAAGCTGCTGCTGGCGCTGGACGGCCCCGGCGGGCACAGCGCCCGGCCGCACCTGACGACGGACCTGGTGATGGCCGCGGCCAAGCTCGCGACCGAGCTGCCGATGGTGCTGACCCGGCGGGTGGATCCGCGCGCGGGCCTGAGCATCGTGTGGGGCCGGATCCAGGCCGGGCACGCGGCGAACGTCATCCCGCAGCACGCGGAGCTGGAGGGCACCGTGCGCTGCCTGGACCTGGCGGCGTGGCACGACGCCCCGGACCTGGTGCACGAGGTGATCGACCAGGTCGCCTCGATGTACCGGGCCAAGGTCGAGATCACCTACCAGCGCGGGGTGCCGCCCACCGTCAACGAACCGGCCTCGACCGAGATGCTGCGGGACGCGATGACCGCGCGGTACGGTCTGCACGCGGTGGAGGACACCGAGCAGAGCCTCGGCGGGGAGGACTTCGCGTGGTATCTGGAGCAGGTTCCCGGAGCGCTCGCCCGGCTCGGGGTGCGGTCGCCCGGCGACACCGCGACCCACGATCTGCACCAGGGCGACTTCGACGCGGACGAGGGTGCGATCGACGTCGGTGTGAACCTCTTCACAGGGGTTGTGCTGCTGGCCTGACAGGGTGTGAAGCCCCGGTCACCGGGGCTTCACCCGGCGGAAATGCGTCGATCCGATAACGGGCCTTCATTCGGTCTTTACCTGACATCTACGCGCGTTAAGCTCCCGCGTAGCCAGCGCCGGACGGGGCGCGACACAACCGAAGGGGACCCTCTTGCGCCGGGTATCCAAGATCGCTGCCGCGGGTGTGGCCACCGCGGCTCTCGCGCTGTCCGTGGCCGCGTGCGGAAGCAGCACGACGGACGACAACAGCTCGTCGAGCAGCAGCAGCTCCAGCGGCGGCAGCAGCAGCTCCGGCGGTGCCAAGTCCAAGGGCGTCGGCATCGCGTACGACGTCGGCGGCCGTGGTGACCACTCCTTCAACGACTCGGCGGCACGCGGCCTGGACAAGGCCGACAAGGAGCTGAGCCTGGAGTCGAAGGAGCTGACCGCCGCCAACGGCGAGACCGACTCCGACCGCGAGCAGCGCCTGGACTCGATGGCCGCCGCGGGCTACAACCCGGTCATCGCGGTCGGCTACACCTACGGCCCGGCGCTGACGAAGATCGCGAAGAAGTACCCCAACACGACCTTCGGCATCGTCGACTCCGTCGTGGACCTGCCCAACGTCGACAGCATGGTCTTCGCGACCGAGCAGTCCTCGTACCTGGCGGGCGTCGCGGCCGCGCTGAAGACCAAGAGCGGCAAGGTCGGCTTCATCGGCGGCGTGCAGAACGCGCTGATCGGCACCTTCGACGCGGGCTTCGCCCAGGGCGTCAAGGACACCAAGCCGAGCGTCCAGGTCACCCGCGAGTACCTGTACAAGAACGACCCGCGCGGCTTCAACGACGCCGCCTCCGCGGCCGGCAAGGCGCAGGGCATGCTCGACAAGGGCATCGACGTCATCTACACCGCGGCCGGTCTGTCCGGTGACGGCTCGATCCAGAAGGTCGCGGGCAAGTCCGGCGCCTGGGCGATCGGCGTCGACTCCGACCAGTACCAGGACCCGGCGCTGGCCAAGTACCAGAAGTCGATCCTCACCTCGGCGATCAAGAACGTCGACGTGGCGGTCTACGACCTGATCAACTCGGTCGACAAGGACAAGAAGCCGAAGGTCGGCACCAACACCTACGACCTCAAGAACGACGGCGTGTCGCTGGCCACCTCGGGCAACTTCATCGCCGACATCCAGACCCAGCTGGACGCGGCGAAGCAGAAGATCGTCTCCGGCCAGGTGAAGGTCAGCTCGACCCCGTGACCTGCGGCCCTACCGGCGAGCCGGTGAGCCGGTAAGACCAGTGAGGCCCGGCGGGGGCTGCTCCGGCAGCCCCTCCGGGCCTCGGCCGCGCGTCAGTTCCACCACTGCCCCGAGCCTTTCCCCCGAGGAGAGTGCGCCATCAACGCGTCCACGAGTCCCCCCGCACCCCCCGCCGTCGAACTGCGCGGCATCACCAAGCGGTTCCCCGGTGTCGTCGCCAACCACGACATCGACATCACCGTCCGCAGCGGCACCGTGCACGCCCTCGTGGGCGAGAACGGCGCCGGCAAGTCCACCCTGATGAAGATCCTCTACGGCATGCAGAAGCCGGACGAGGGCACCATCGCGATCAACGGCGAGGCCGCGGACTTCCGCGACCCGGGCGACGCCATCGCCCGCGGCATCGGCATGGTCCACCAGCACTTCATGCTCGCCGACAACCTCACGGTGCTGGAGAACGTCGTCCTCGGCAGCGAGAAGGCGTACGGCATCGGCGGGCGCGCCCGCGCGCGCATCAGGGAGATATCCGACGCGTACGGG
This sequence comes from Streptomyces sp. NPDC004031, assembly GCF_053604375.1. Classification (NCBI taxonomy): domain Bacteria; kingdom Bacillati; phylum Actinomycetota; class Actinomycetes; order Kitasatosporales; family Streptomycetaceae; genus Streptomyces; species Streptomyces sp. NPDC004031. The sequence continues at coordinate 17,099 of NZ_JBSGHL010000043.1, forward strand.
CTCGGCGTGCGGCCGGACGCCCTCGTGGAGGACCTGGGCGTGGCCGACCGGCAGCGTGTGGAGATCCTCAAGGTCCTCTACCGCGGTGCCCGCATCCTCATCCTCGACGAGCCCACCGCGGTGCTCGTCCCGCAGGAGGTCGAGGCGCTCTTCGAGAACCTGCGGGAGCTGAAGTCCGAGGGCCTGACGGTCATCTTCATCTCGCACAAGCTCGGCGAGGTGCTGTCGGTCGCGGACGCGATCACCGTCATCCGCCGCGGCACCACGGTCGGCGACGCCGACCCGAAGGCCACCACCGCCCGGCAGCTCGCCGAGCTGATGGTCGGCAGCGAGCTGCCGTCGCCGGAGACCCGCGAGTCGACCGTCACCGACGAGCCGATGCTCACGGTGGAGGGCCTGCGGCTCGCCGAGACCGACTCCGACGGTGTCGAGCGCATCGTCCTGGACGGCATCGGCTTCACCATCCACAAGGGCGAGGTCCTCGGCATCGCCGGTGTCGAGGGCAACGGGCAGGCCGAACTCGTCGAGGCCGTCATGGGCATGCGGCCGGCGGACGCCGGCACGCTCACCCTGGACGGCCGCGACATCACCCGCGTGCCCACCCGGGCCCGCCGCGAGGACGGCATCGGCTACATCCCCGAGGACCGGCACCGGCACGGCCTGCTGCTGGAAGCCCCGCTGTGGGAGAACCGCATCCTCGGTCATGTCACCGAGCGCCCCAACTCCCGCGGTCTGCTCATCGACCCGGGCGCCGCGCGCCGCGACACCGAGCGGATCGTGCGCGAGTTCGACGTGCGCACCCCCGGTATCGAGGTCACGGCCGCGTCGCTGTCCGGCGGCAACCAGCAGAAGCTGATCGTCGGCCGCGAGATGAGCCACCTGCCCAAGCTGCTGATCGCCGCGCACCCGACCCGGGGCGTGGACGTCGGCGCGCAGGCGCAGATCTGGGACCAGATCCGGGCCGCCCGCCGCGAGGGCCTCGCGGTGCTGCTGATCTCCGCGGACCTGGACGAGCTGATCGGCCTGTCCGACACGCTGCGGGTCATCTACCGCGGCCGCCTCGTCGCGGACGCCGACCCGGCCACGATCACCCCGGAGGAGCTCGGCTCGGCCATGACCGGCGCCGCCGCGGGCCATCTGGAACACGAACCCGCGGGGGATCCGGACGTACCGAAGCAGGCCGGGGGAGAGGACCGATGAAGAAGTTCGACAAGGACCGGGTGCTGCTGGGCCTGGCCGCCCCCGTGCTCGCCGTGCTCGGCGGCCTGGTCGTCACCGCACTGGTGCTGCTGGCCAGCGGCAAGGAGCCGTTCCACGCCTTCCATCTGATGATGACCTACGGCGGCAAGTCCGACAGTCAGGTCTACATCCTCAACAAGGCGACCCCGTACTACCTGTCGGGTCTCGCGGTGGCCATCGGCTTCCGGATGAACCTGTTCAACATCGGCGTCGACGGGCAGTACCGCCTGGCGGCCTTCTTCGCCGCCGCCGTCGGCGGGGCGATGTCGATCCCCGGTGTCATCCAGATCCCGGTCATCGTGCTGACCGCCATGGCCGTCGGCGCCGCGTGGGCCGCCATCGCCGGTGTGCTGAAGGTGACCCGCGGGGTCAGCGAGGTCATCTCGACGATCATGCTCAACTCGATCGCGGGCATCGTCATCGGCTACTTCCTGCAAGACGGCCGGCTGGGCGTGACCAACAAGCAGTCGCTGAGCACCAGCACCAAGCCGCTGCCGTCGGGCAGCCACCTGTTCAACTTCACCACCCAGACCGACCCGGTCTACGGCTTCATCGTCTTCGCCGGGCTCGCGGGCGTCGTGTACTGGTTCGTGCTGTCGCGCACCCGCTTCGGCTTCGACCTGCGCGCCGTCGGCCGCTCGGAGTCCGCCGCGCAGGCCGGCGGCGTCAACGTCAAGAAGATGGTCGTCATCAGCATGGTGCTGTCCGGCGCGATGGCCGGCCTCGTCGGCATGGCGACGCTGCTCAACGACGCCCACCAGTACAGCACCGAATTCCCGACCGGCATCGGCTTCACCGGTATCGCGGTCGCCCTGCTCGGCCGCAACAACCCGATCGGCATCGCCATCGGCGCCCTGCTGTGGGCCTTCCTGGAGCGCGCCTCCAACGGCCTGGAGTTCGAGGGCTACGACAAGGAGATCGTCGGCGTCATCCAGGGCGCGATCGTGCTCGCCGTCGTCATCGCCTACGAGCTGGTCCGCCGCTACGGCCTGACCCGGCAGCAACGCCAAGTCGGCGCGGAACTCGCCGCCGCAGGCACCCCGACCAAGCAGCAGGAGGTGACGGCATGAGCGCCACCGCCGTTGAGACCCCGCCGCCCGCGGCGCCGCGCGCGCCCGGTGCCAAGCCCGGCCGCCGCCGGCTGTCCGCGCCCGTGCTGCTGCTCGTCATCGCCGCGGCGATCGTCGTGGTGTCCGCGGTGCGCGCCATCGCCGGCGCGGACGACGTCACGTCCTCCGGCCAGATCGCCGGAACGCTCACCGGTGCCGTACCGATCGCCCTCGCCGGGCTCGGCGGCCTGTGGGCGGAGCGGGCCGGGGTCGTCAACATCGGCCTCGAAGGCATGATGATCCTCGGCACCTTCTTCGGTGCCTGGGCCGGCTGGGCGATGAACCCGTGGATGGGCGTGGTCGCCGGTGTGCTCGGCGGCATGGCGGGCGGACTGGTGCACGCGATCGTCACCGTCACCTTCGGCGTCGACCACATCATCGCCGGTGTCGCGATGAACATCCTGGCCGCGGGCGTCACGGCGTACATGGCCAAGCGGATCTTCAACGTCGGCAAGGCCGCGACCGAGGGCGGCACGCCCAAGCAGTCGCCGCCGATGGAGGACATGAAGTCCTTCACCGTGCCGGGCCTGTCGCACTGGCTCTCCACCCTGGAGAAGCACCACTGGTTCGTGGTGTCCGACCTCGCGGGCGTCCTCGGCGGCCTCGTCACCCGGATCTCCTCGCTGACGCTGCTGACCGTGGTGCTCTTCGTCGCGACCTTCTTCGTGCTGTGGCGCACGTCCTTCGGCCTGCGGCTGCGCTCGTGCGGCGAGAACCCGGTGGCCGCGGAGTCGCTGGGCGTCAACGTCTACTTCTACAAGTACGTCGCCGTCATCGTCTCCGGCGGCCTCGCCGGGCTCGGCGGCTTCTTCCTGTCGGTCGGCACGCACTTCTACCTCGAAGGCCAGACCAGCGGCCGCGGCTACATCGGCCTCGCCGCGATGATCTTCGGCAACTGGCGGCCCGGCGGGCTCGCCATGGGCGCGGGCCTGTTCGGCTACACCGACAGCCTCCAGCTGCGCAGCGGCACGGACTCCGTGCACGCGCTGCTCCTGCTGCTCGCGGTGCTGCTGCTGGCCATGGCGGTGTGGAAGTACCTCCGCAAGGCGTACGTGTCGGCGGGCTTCGCGCTCGGCTTCGCCGTGCTGCTGGCAGTGTGGTACATGACCACCGACTCCGTCCCCTCCGAGGTCGTGCAGGCCTCGCCGTACGTCGCCACGCTGCTGGTGATGGGCCTGTTCGCGCAGCGGCTGCGCATGCCGAAGGCGGACGGGCAGCCGTACCGGAAGGGGCAGGGCGGATGAGCCCGGACAGCAGCGCGTGCAGTGACTCCGGCGTTTCCGACGTCGACTGGAAGGCGCTGCGCGCCGCCGCCCGGGAGGTCATGGAGAAGGCCTACGCGCCCTACTCCGGCTACCCGGTCGGCGCCGCGGCGCTCGTCGACGACGGGCGCACCGTCGTCGGCTGCAACGTCGAGAACGCCGCCTACGGGGTCGCGCTGTGCGCCGAGTGCGGCCTGGTCTCCGCGCTGCACGCCAGCGGCGGCGGCCGGCTCACCGCCTTCGCGTGCGTCGACCGCCGCGGCGAGCCCCTCATGCCGTGCGGGCGCTGCCGCCAGCTGCTGTGGGAGAACGGCGGCCCCGCGCTGCTCGTCGACACCGCGGCCGGGGTGCGCCCGATGAGCGAGATCCTCCCCGACGCCTTCGGCGCCGACGACCTCGGCCGGTAAGGCCCGTCCGCGGGTCGGTGCGGGTGCGGCCCCGCCCGGACCGCGCGCCGCGGCATGTCGGGGCGGCCCGCCGCGTGGGGCGGCCCGCGCCCCGGGCCGCCCCGACGTGCCGCGAGCCCCGCGCAGCGCCCGGTGGCCCGGCAGCCCGCAGCCGGGGCCGGCCATGTCCACCCGACACGTACCACCCACCACCAGCCGCCGCCCGCGGCGAGGAGCAGCCCCATGGACGTCATTTCCGTCATCCGCGCCAAGCGTGACCGCGCCCGGCTCACCGACGAGCAGATCGACTGGGTCGTGGACGCGTACACCCGCGGGGCGGTCGCCGACGAGCAGATGTCCGCGCTCGCCATGGCGATCCTGCTCAACGGCATGGACCGCGCCGAGATCGCCCGCTGGACCGCCGCGATGATCGCCTCCGGCGAGCGTATGGACTTCTCCTCGCTCGACCGCCCGACCGCCGACAAGCACTCCACCGGCGGCGTCGGCGACAAGATCACCCTGCCGCTCGCCCCGCTGGTCGCCGCGTGCGGCGCCGCCGTGCCGCAGCTGTCGGGCCGCGGCCTCGGCCACACCGGCGGCACGCTCGACAAGCTGGAGTCGATCCCCGGCTGGCGCGCGGCCCTCAGCAACACCGAGATGCTGGACGTGCTGCGCGGCACGGGCGCGGTCATCTGCGCCGCGGGCGACGGCCTCGCGCCCGCCGACCGCAAGCTCTACGCGCTGCGGGACGTGACGGGCACGGTCGAGTCGATCCCGCTCATCGCCTCCTCGATCATGTCCAAGAAGATCGCCGAGGGCACCGGCTCTCTCGTGCTGGACGTCAAGGTCGGCTCCGGCGCCTTCATGAAGACCCTGGAGGACGCCCGCGAACTGGCCGCCACCATGGTGGGCCTGGGCACCGACCACGGGGTGCGCACGGTCGCGCTGCTCACCGACATGTCCGTGCCCCTCGGCCTGACCGCGGGCAACGCCCTCGAAGTGCGCGAGTCGGTGGAGGTCCTGGCGGGCGGCGGCCCCGCCGACGTCGTCGAGCTCACCCTCGCGCTGGCCCGCGACATGCTGGACGCCGCCGGGCTGCCCGACGCCGACCCGGAGAAGGCCCTCGCCGACGGCTCCGCGATGGACGTGTGGCGCCGCATGATCCGCGCCCAGGGCGGCGACCCCGACGCCCCGCTGCCCACCGCCGCCGAGCGGCATGTCGTCCCCGCCCCCGCCACGGGCGTCCTGACCGCGCTGGACGCCTACGCGGTCGGCGTCGCCGCCTGGCGCCTCGGCGCGGGCCGCGCCCGCAAGGAGGACGCCGTGCAGGCGGGCGCGGGTGTCGAGATCCACGCCAAGCCGGGCGCCGCGGTCCGCGCGGGCGAGCCGCTGCTGACCCTGCACACCGACACCCCCGAGCGCTTCGGATACGCCCTGGAGGCGCTGGAGGGCGCGGTGACGGTCGCGGCGGAGGGCACGGAATTCACGCCGCGGCCGATCGTTCTGGACCGTATCGCCTGAATACCCGTAAACGGAGGGGCGGTTCGGCTGCGAAACGGAACCGGACCGCCGCCGTGTGACATCCTCTCTGCCAGTACGGCGCCGTCGACGGCACACGCACCGCATGTACAACGGGGAGGAACGAAGACGTGGGTGAGTTCTCGGGCATAGACGCAACGGCCCTGCAGAAGATGACCGACTCCTTCAAGAAGGACAAGGACCATCTGCGGGACCGGGCCTCCGCCTACAAGTCCGATTTCGCCAACCACGGGCTGGACACCTCGTCGCTGAGCGAACTGGTCGGGATCTGCGGCTGGCTGGACGACCAGATGCCGATGCTGACCCGGCGCTACCATCTGGCGATCGCGGCCGACAAGCCGTATCCGGGCCAGAAGGGCATGGTCGAGATCGACGAGAGCATGGTCGGTACCACCGCCCAGTCGCAGAAGGACGGCAAGGCGCTCGCCGACCAGTTCGACAAGTCCCTCGACGACGGCGACGACCCGGGCGAGGATCTGTTCGCCGCGCTGAAGGCGCATTCCGACGACCCGGACTTCCTCAAGGCGTTCTACGACCAGCTCGGCCCGCAGCGGCTGATGCAGCTCACCAACGACCAGGCGGGCACCCCGTACGGCCGCTACGGCGACCACAAGGACCAGGCCGCGGCCGACCGCGACATCATCGCCAAGACCTTCGGCACCTACACCAAGGTGGCCTTCGAGGGGCAGACCTCGGAGCAGAAGCAGGCCAGCTGGAACAAGTGGTTCGACAAGTCCATGTTCCCCAACCAGGCTTTCCGCGCGGACTACATGACCGCGCTGCTGCCCGGCGGCTCGCAGGACAAGGACTTCCTCGTCGCCCTCGGCGACCGCGTGTGGGACGACAAGAACTCCACGCGCAGCGGCTCCCAGTGGATGAACGGCAGCGGCAAGGGCGTCTTCGACGGCGACCACTACACGCAGCTGTTCAACGCCATCGCGGGCAACCCCGAGGCGTCCGGCGAGTTCATGGACCACAACTACGACAGCCTCCAGACGGTGATGTACCCGCACGGGCCGTGGGACCTGGGTCAGCCGCCGTCCCGCGCCCAGGCGTTCGCGGACATGCTCAAGTCCGGCACGATCGACCTGAAGTCCACCAACCGTCCGCTCGCCGAGAAGCTCACCGGCCGCATCCTGATGGACAACTACCGCCATCAGAACGGCGACATGAAGGACGTCCACACCTACGACCCGATCGACGTCTACTACGGCCAGCTCGTCACCGCGAACTGGAGCGACATGGTCTACGGGATCACGTCGCCGACCGGCAACAAGCTGTGGGGCTCCGACGCCACCGCGGGCGGCTTCACCGAGAAGATGTCGCAGTGGGACCAGAAGGCCTTCCTCGCCGGACAGGACCCCAACCGGCCCGGCCTGGAGGTCGGCGCGCCGCTGTGGCAGGCGCTGCTCAACGAGTCGGCCCGCAACCCCACCGTCGCGGGCCAGGAGAGCGCGCTCTTCGACTCCTTCCGGACGCAGATCACCAACGAGGTGGGCAGCGCGGAACGGGACACCGACGACCACGCGCAGGACTACCGCATGATGGAGAGCGGCATGATGATGAAGGCCTACAGCCAGGCCTTCGAGTACGCCAAGGGCTCCATCGAGGGTGACGCCACCCAGTGGGCGGACGGCGTCAACAGCGCGCGTACGGCGCTCATCTCGGGCGCTGCCGACCTGGTGGAGGCGGGCGCGACCGGCGGCACCACGGCCATCACCGAACTCGGTACGTCCAAGGCCGGGGAGCTGGGCGGCACCGCGAAGGACCTGCTGGTGAACTTCATCGCCAGCGGCATCTCCGTCAAGCCCGAGGACGCCCCCGGCGGTCTCGCCGACAAGTACAAGAAGATCAACGACGCCGAGCTGGACGTCAGTTGGCAGAACAACTACCAGTCCCTGGCCAACGCGTCGCTGCACAACGGCGGTTTCAGCTCCAAGGTCACCGCCCCGGTCACCATCCACCCCCGCGGCGGCAAGGCGGTCACGTACACCGGCGATCCGAAGACCTACATCAAGGCGCCCGCCGACAACTTCCTCGACGACAAGGGCGAGGTCAAGAACATCGACGACATGACGCCCCAGCAGCGGACCGCCTACAACAACTGGCTCATGGACCCGGCGACCGTCAACCACGTGGACTCGCGCGGCTTCACGCAGCAGGAGCAGTTCCAGCACCTCCAGGACGACAACTGACCCGTCCCGTACGGCGCGGAGCGCCGCCCGCAAGGTGAACGGGCGGCGCTCGGGGGGCTGTTCGGCTCAGGACTTCTTCGGCTCGATCTTCAGGGCGGCGAGGAAGGTCCTGAGGTCCGCGGCGGCGCCGGGATCGACGACGGTGTGGCCGCCCACGGCCGGGTGGAAGGTGACGACGGCCTCCTTGGTCTGCCAGGTGCAGATCGTCCACTTCAGGCCGCGTGTGGTCGGTTCGGCGCACTGGATCGTGCCGCCGGCCTTGCCCGCCGGGTAGTCGCGCACACCCGTCATGTCCTCCAGGCCGAGCGACGATTCGACGGAGCTGTCCGAACCCGGGCCGTGGTGGATGCCGTCGTGGGAGACGAAGTCCGCCGGGTCGAGGTCGAGCGCGACGCCGACGTCCTTGCCGTCCGGGCCGAGGTAGGTCACCCGTACCTCCCCCTTCGACGGGTCCGGCTGCTCGCCGCCGATGGTCTTCCAGTGCGAGTCCTCGGGCTCGGTCGCCCGGGTGTACGGACCGAACGCCTGCGGGAGCACCGCCGTGTGCGCGACCGGCTTGTCGTCCCCGCCGCCCGCGACCACCACCCAGGTGGTGATGCCGCCCGCGATGACGACGACGGCCGCGGCGATACCGATGATCCGGTTGCGGCGCCGGGCGCGTTCGCGGTCGGGGACGGTGATGGGGGAGAAGGCGATGGCGTCGTCGGAATCGCGCTGCGTGCCCGCGCCCCCGGTGCCCGCCCTGTCCCCTGTGGCGTTGTCGGTCACGGCATCCTCCTGGGAAACGGCTGGCGCTATGATATGCGTGGCGCAATAGCGCCTGTACAGAGCAGCTTCGGCAAACGCCGGACAGCTGGCGGACAACTGGCGGACAACGCCACTACGGGGGTAGTGACATGGGCGGACCGGGTCAGCAAGAGGCGACGGTACCCAATCCTGCGATCACCGATCTCAAGAGCCTCAAATCCCGGCTCATGGGTGAAATGGGCACACTCACCGACACCTTGAAGCAGACGAATTCCGACATGGGCGGCAAGAAGGTGTGGGTCGGTAAGACCGCCGACACCTGGGCCTCCGACATCTCCGGGCGCCGCAGCCGGATCCAGACGCTGCTGGGCAAACTCGTGCCGATCATCGACGCCGAGATCAACAGCCTCCCGGAGAAGGTCACTCCGAACGAGGCGAAGCTCTACAACATGGACCGCTACCGCTACTGACCGTCCGGGCGCCACAGTTGTCCGCCCCGGCCCCGCACGGCCGCGCTACGCGCGGAGAGCGCGGCCGAAGCCCGACGCCAGCGGCATCCGCAGGCCCAGCGGCGGGGGAGCGGCCAGCGCGTCGGCCACCGGGCGGGCGTAGGGCCGGTCGAGGAGCGAGCCCAGGACGAAGTCCGTGGCCAGCGCGAAGACTTCGGAGCGGTGCTGGTGCAGGCTGTGCCCGTCGGAGTGCACCTCGAAGCGGCACACCTCGCGGTTGATCTTCTTGGCGCGCTCGGCGAAGCGCAGCGACAGGTCGGGATCCGTGGACTCGTCCTGCGTGCCGTGCACGAGCAGCACCCGGCGCCCGGCGAGCTGCTTGACCGGCTCCGGCTCCGGGTCGTCCGGCAGCCACGGGGACAGCGCGACGACCGAGCCCACCGCCGGGTGCGCGGCGGCGTGCAGCGCGGCGCGGGCGCCCATGCCCATGCCGACCAGGCACACGGGCACGTCGCCGTAGCGCCGTACCGCCTCGCTCACGGCCCATTCGGCGTCCTCCGCGGGGTGCGCGTGGCCGCCGTTCCAGCCGCGGAAACGGTAGTGGACGACATGGGCGGCGACGCCCTCGGCGGCCCCCTCGCGCACCAGGTGCCGGGCCAGCGGCCGGATCACCGCGGCGGCCAGCGGGGAGCGGCGCCGGGTGCTCAGCGCGTCACCGCCGGGCAGTGCGAGCACGACGGCGCGCACGGTGGCGCCGGTCGCGCCGCCGTCCGTCCCCTCGCCGCCCCGGGGCCCGCGGCCCGCGCGATGCCCCCAGCGGGGCGCCGGTACGAGACCGGGTGCGACGGGGTGCCCGAGGCGTGCGCCGCGCGCCGGTAATGCTTGTGAAGCCATGGCGCAACGATGGCAGACACAGGGGTGTGCACAGTATGGCCGGGCGGAAAATATTTGCCCCGCCCGCCATATCTACGCGCGTAGGGACTATCGTTTCGCCCATGCAGAAGCCGAAACCCGGCGTTCCGTCCCGGGACCAGATCCGCCGCGCCCCGAAGGTGCTGCTCCACGACCACCTGGACGGCGGTCTGCGGCCCGGCACCATCGTCGACATCGCCCGTGCGACCGGCTACGACGGCCTTCCCGAGACCGATCCCGACAAGCTCGGGACGTGGTTCCGGCAGGCCGCCGACTCCGGCTCCCTCGAACGGTACCTGGAAACCTTCACCCACACGTGCGCGGTGATGCAGACACGTGACGCGCTGGTCCGCGTCGCCGCCGAATGCGCCGAGGACCTCGCCGCCGACGGTGTCGTCTACGCCGAGGTGCGCTACGCCCCCGAGCAGCACCTGGAGGGCGGTCTGACGCTCGACGAGGTCGTCGAGGCGGTCAACACCGGCTTCCGGCAGGGCGAGAAGCGGGCCCGTGCGGCGGGCAACCGGATCCGCGTCGGCGCCCTGCTGACCGCGATGCGGCACGCCGCCCGTTCCCAGGAGATCGCCGAACTCGCCAACCGCCACCGCGACTCGGGCGTCGCGGGCTTCGACATCGCGGGCGCGGAGGCCGGTTACCCGCCCACCCGGCATCTGGACGCCTTCGACTACCTCAAGCGCGAGAACAACCACTTCACCATCCACGCCGGAGAGGCCTTCGGTCTCCCGTCGATCTGGCAGGCCCTCCAGTGGTGCGGCGCCGACCGGCTCGGCCACGGCGTGCGCATCATCGACGACATCGAGGCCGGACCCGACGGCCAGGTCTCGCTGGGCCGCCTGGCCGCGTACGTGCGCGACAAGCGCGTGCCGCTGGAGATGTGCCCGACGTCCAACCTCCAGACGGGCGCCGCCACCTCGTACGCCGAGCACCCCATCGGGCTGCTGCGGCGGCTGTACTTCCGCGTCACCGTCAACACCGACAACCGGCTGATGTCCGGGACGAGCTTGAGCCGCGAGTTCGAGCACCTGGTCGAGGCGTTCGGTTACACGCTCGACGACATGCAGTGGTTCACGGTCAATGCGATGAAATCAGCGTTCATCCCTTTCGATGAACGTCTCGCCATGATCAATGAGGTCATCAAGCCCGGTTACGCCGAGCTGAAGGCGGAGTGGCTCTTCGAGCCCGGCGGCCTCGACAGGCCGCTGGCCAGCGGTTCCGCGTCCGGCGAGGGGTGAGGTGCGGGCGCCGCCCGCGCTTTTCTGCGCGCGGGCGGCGCGCGCCACGCCGTTTGCACGCGGTGTGACCACGTCGATACGTTCCGACGTCATGCAGACTCGAACCAAGAAGACCCTCGCGGCCGGTGCGCTCGGACTCGCCTTCGCCGCCGCCGCGGCCGGCACGGCGAGCGCCGCCGCCCTCCCCACCGATGTCCTCGGCGGCCTGCCGGTCGGCTCCGCCGCCAACCTCGTCCCCGGCGCCGGCAACACGGCCGCGGGTGCGCAGAACGCGCTCGCCAATGGGACGTCCGCGCTTCCCGCCGACCCGCAGAGCCTTCTGCCGTCCGGCAACCACCTCGACGGCAACCAGATCGCCCCGGTCGGCGGCCTCCTCGGCGGCCTCCCCCTCGGCGGCTGACTACCGCGTAGGGCGGCTCCCGTTGTTCAGGGGCGCGGCCCCGCCGCAGCACAAACGGGCCCCCCGAGCGGCATCCCCCTTGCCGCCCGGGGGGCCCGTTCCCCCGTTACCCCCCCGTCTGGAAGACCTACGCGACGAGCTCGCCGAACGCGTCCGCCTCGTTCCGGCCGAAGGCCAGCGCCTCGTCGTCCCGCAGCCGCCGCAGCGACCGCCAGATGCTGCTCTTGACCGTGCCGACGCTGATGCCGAGGATGTCGGCGATCTCCGGGTCGGTGCGGCCCTCGTAGTAGCGGAGCACCAGCATCGTGCGCTGCTGCTCGGGCAGCCGGGCGAGGGCCTGCCACAGGACGGCGCGCAGCTCGGTGCCGCCCATCTCGTCCGTGTCGCCGACCGTCTCCGGCAGCTCCTCGGTCGGGTACTCGTTGAGCTTGCGCCGCCGCCAGGCGCTGATGTGCAGGTTGGTCATGGTGCGGCGCAGGTAGCCGCCGACCGCGGCCTTGTCGCTGATCCGGTCCCACGCCCGGTAGGTGGAGAAGAGGGCGCTCTGGAGCAGGTCCTCCGCCGCGTAGCGGTCGCCGGTGAGGTGGTAGGCCGTCGCGTAGAGCGACGCGCGCCGTTCCTGGACGTACGCGGTGAACTCCGCGGCCGAGTCCTTGGACGGCTCGGGGGCCGTCCCGGCGGGCTCCAGCGGTGTGATGTAGGCGGGACGCTGCCGGACCACCGTCGTCGCCGTGGTGGCGGGGACGCGTCCGGCGCCGCGGGCGTACCCCCGTCCGTTCGCGGCGCCGGACAGTTCGGTGGACCTGGCAGCGCGGTGCGTCGTCGCTCGCGGCGAGTGGACCGCGGCGGTCGCGGTACCCAGCAGTGCGTTCATGTCGCGCCCCCCTCAGTGGAACCTTCGGCCTTGCTTTCGGCGTCGCAGTCTGTGCGTCCTGCGCTCTCCCGATGTGGCTAAAGCCTGCCGGGCCAGTTTCATGGGGACGTCCGTCGAGTGTCACAGGCCCGTCACAGAGGTCCGCTGCCCCGTGACGTCCGGGCCGCGCCCGCCGCGACCGGCGGTGAAGGTGCTGGGGACGAGTTGTCCCCGCACTTCATGCCGCCGCCCGCGGTAGGCAACAATGTCACGGTGCCTTTCCTGTTGCTGATCGAGGATGACGACGCCATCCGCACCGGTCTCGAACTCGGCCTGTCCCGGCAGGGTCACCGCGTGGTGGCCGCGGCGACGGGCGAGGACGGCCTGAAGCTCCTCAAGGAGCAGCGTCCCGACCTGATCGTGCTCGACGTCATGCTGCCCGGCATCGACGGCTTCGAGGTGTGCCGCCGCATCCGCCGCACCGACCAGCTGCCGATCATCCTGCTGACCGCGCGCAGTGACGACATCGACGTCGTGGTGGGCCTGGAGTCGGGTGCCGACGACTACGTCATCAAGCCCGTGCAGCCGCGCGTCCTGGACGCCCGGATCCGCGCGGTGCTGCGCCGCGGCGAGCGCGACAGCACCGACTCGGCCGCTTTCGGCTCGATCGTGATCGACCGCAGTGCCATGACCGTCACCAAGGACGGCCGCGATCTCCAGCTCACCCCGACCGAGCTGCGGCTGCTGCTGGAGCTGAGCCGCCGGCCGGGTCAGGCGCTGTCGCGCCAGCAGCTGCTGCGGCTGGTGTGGGAGCACGACTACCTGGGCGACTCGCGCCTGGTGGACGCGTGCGTGCAGCGGCTGCGGGCCAAGATCGAGGACGTGCCCTCGTCGCCGGTCCTGATCCGTACCGTCCGCGGTGTCGGCTACCGCCTGGACACGCCGCAGTGACCTCACGTGCCGCACGCTGGGGGAGCGGCATAGTGCGTTGGACGAGTCTGCGGCTGCGGCTGGTCGCCGTCTTCGCGGCGGTCGCGCTGACCGCGGCGGTGTCGGTGTCCGGCATCGCGTACTGGCTCAACCGCGACGCCGTCCTCACCCGCGCGCAGAACAGCGCGCTCAACGACTTCCGCGACTCGCTCCAGCGCAACGCCGCCTCGCTGCCCGTCGCCCCCACGTGCGAGTCGCTCAAGGAGGCGGCCGGGCGGATAGGCGACGCGGACACCTACGAGGTCGTGCTGCTCGGCAAGGACCAGGACGGTCAGGACTGCGCGGCGCCGTCCAACCGGGACGTCTTCACGCTCGACGACGTGCCGCAGACGCTGCGCACCGCCGTGAACACCCGGCACCTGAAGGACGACGGCAAGTACCACCTGCACTGGGAGCGCATCTCGCTGCAGAGCCGCCCCTACCTCGTCGCGGGCGCGCAGATCAACGGCGGCGGCCCGACCGGCTACATGCTCAAGTCGCTCGACGCCGAGCGCAAGGACCTCAACTCGCTGGCCTGGTCCCTCGGCATCGCCACGCTGCTCGCCCTCATCGGTTCCGCGCTGCTCGCGCAGGCCGCGGGCGCGGCCGTGCTGCGGCCGGTGCGGCGGCTCGGCGAGGCGGCGCGGGCGCTCGGCGAGGGCAAGCTCGACACCCGGCTGAAGGTCACCGGGACCGACGAGCTGGCGGAGATGTCGCAGACCTTCAACAACGCGGCCGAGGCGCTGGAGAAGCGCGTCGAGGAGCTGAGCGCGCGGGAGGCGGCGAGCCGCCGCTTCGTCGCGGACATGTCGCACGAGCTGCGCACCCCGCTGACCGCGATCACGGCCGTCAGCGATGTGCTGGAGGACGAGGCGGACGCGCTGGACCCGATGATCGCACCGGCCGTCCGGCTGGTCGTCAGCGAGACCCGGCGGCTGAACGAACTGGTGGAGACGCTGATGGAGGTCACCCGGTTCGACGCCGGAACGGCGAAGCTGCGGGTCGACGAGGTGGACGTCGGCGAGCAGGTCATGGCCTGCATGGACGCCCGCGCGTGGCTGGACTCCGTCGAGCTGGACGCGCCGCGCGGCGTCCTCGCGACGCTCGACCCCCGGCGGCTGGACGTGATCATGGCGAACCTGATCGGCAACGCGCTCAAGCACGGCGGCTCGCCGGTACGGGTCACGATCCGCGAGGACGCGGACGCGGCCGACGAAGCGGGCGGCGACATCGTGGTGGCCGTCTCCGACAACGGGCCCGGCATCCCCGATGACGTCCTGCCGCACGTCTTCGACCGCTTCTACAAGGCCGACGCCTCCCGCCGCCGCTCCGAGGGCAGCGGCCTGGGCCTGTCCATCGCCATGGAGAACGCCCACATCCACGGCGGCGACATCACCGCCGCCAACCGCTCCGAGGGCGGCGCCGTCTTCACCCTGCGGCTGCCCCGCCGCCCCCGCGCCAACGGCACGAACGACGCGGTCAACGGCGAGAACGGCCCGACCGGCGACGGCACGGCGGGGGGTGCGCGGCAGTGAGACCCACCTCCCCCCGGCACCCGGTCGTCGGCGTGCTGCTCGCCGCCGCCCTGCTGCCGCTGCTCGGCGCGTGCGGCATCCGCTCCACCACCGTCCCGGTCGACGCCGGACCCGCGCCCTCCCGGGTGTCCTGCCAGGTACCGGCGCCCGACAACTCGCCGGGCGTCGTGGACGCGCAGATAGTGCAGATCTACCTGGTGTGCGGAGGCCAGACCACCGTCGTACGGCGCACCGTCGTCGTCCGCCCGCAGGCCGCCAGCCGGGTCGAGCAGGTCAACGAACTCGTCCGGCAGCTCCAGCGCAGCGTGCTCGGCGAGGAGGCGAAGGAGGGCTTCTCCAGCGCCGTCCCCGGCTCCCTCCAGATCCTCGGCGCCGCCCCGGGCGACCCCGCCGACGCACTGCGGCTCAGCCAGCCCATCGAGGACCTCCCCTCCTTCGCGCTGGCGCAGATCGTCTGCACGGTGGCCGACAGCGCCCTGGCCTCCCCCTCCCACGCGGTCCTCCTCGGCGGCCCGGACATCGCCAAGCCCGTCCGCCGCTACGCCTGCACCGACGAGCTCAAGACCCGCCCGGAGGCCGCGGACAACGCGGGCGCGGAGATCGGCTGACGCCGGTCCGCGCCCGTGGCCGCCGGGCTCGCCGTTCGGCGTGTGACCAGGGACGCGGGGACGGTGGCCGGGCGACGTGCGGGCCGTCACACCCACCGGACGGGAACCGTCCGCCTACGGCCCGCGTCTTGGGCGGTGTGCAGCACGAAGGCTCCATGTACCGGGTGCGCGCCGCCGGCCTCCTGCTGACAGCGGCGTACCTCTCGTTCACCGGGTGGCTGCTGCTGCGCCCGCACTATGTGACGTGGGTGCCGTCGCCGAACCTGCGCCCGTTCGGCACCATCCGCGACGACCTGCGGCTCCCGCCCCTCGACGCCGCCCGCCACCTGCTGGCCGGACTCGGCCTGCTCGCCCCGCTCGGCTTCCTGCTCCCGATGGCCGGCGGCCGCCTGGAGAGCTCGGCCGTCGCGTCCTTCGTCCGCACGGTCTTCGCGGGCCTGATGGTCTCCCTGTCGGTCGAGTTCACCCAGACCATGGTCCCGGGCCAGCTCTTCGACATAGACGCGCTGATCCTCAACACGACGGGCGTGGCCCTGGCCCATCTCCTCGTCGTCCCCGCGGCCCGCCGCCACCTGCGCCGACGCCGCAGCTCCCCACCCCCACCGCCGGGCGCCCCGGCGTCCCTGGCCCCTACGGGAGTCGGGGCCCCGTAGCCGCCTCCCACGTGTGGGGCCCGGGGTGAGCGGCGAAGTACGTGCACGCGTCGCCCCCGGCTGAGCGGAACGTGCAGTCGGGGCGCAGCCAGTAGGTGGCGGGCGGCTCGCCGTCGGCCCAGCGCGTCCACAGGGCGCCGGGCGCCGGGGCGGCGAAGTCGTCGTAGACGACGGCGAAGTGCTCACCGCGCGGGTGCGCCTCGAGCGCGCACACCAGTTCGTCGCAGACGCGCTGCCGGTCGACGTCCGGATACGCCTCCATCAGCGCACTGCGCAGACCCGGCGGCAGAAGGGTGGCGGCCTCGCACAGCGCCGCCGCGTCCGTGCCGCTCACCGTGCCACCTCGCCCCACACGGACTTCCCCGTGGCCCCGAGCACGATCCCCCACCGCTGGGCGGTGTACGACGCCACGAGCCGCAGCCCGCGCCCCCGTACGTCCTCCCCGCCGGCCGGGTCCGGGATCCGGGGGAGCCGCCCGCTGTCCGCGTCCAGCACCTCGATCCGCACGCCGCCCTTGCCGGGCAGCCGCCGGAAGCAGGTGCCGACCGTACTGTCCGGGTTGTCCGAGTGCACGATCGCGTTCGTCAGCAGCTCCGAGAGCACGAGCGCGGAGTCGTCCGCGAGGTCCCCCAGCTCCCAGAGCCCCAACGTCTCCCGCAGCGTCCGCCGCGCCTGCCCGACGCAGGCGGGCGTCTGCGCCCACCGGTGCACCACCGTGTCCTCGGCCCCGGACGGGGCCTTTCCCGGCGAGGCCGGGGAAGTCGTCTCGTGCATGGCTGCAATCCATTCCTTGCCGGGAGTCTCTGGAGATCAGTCATTTCCGGGCGTGTCGATGTCTCTCCGTAGCAGAATCGCTACCGAGGCGTTCAGACTGACTCATCGTCAGCAACGCGTTCAACTGGTCAATCGCGCACGGAAAGTTGGCGAGGCCCCTGTGAATCGCAAGGAGTTGGAGCCAGGAAAATCGCCCCGCGCATCGTTCGGCGTGCATCTGCGCACGTCACGAGAGCAGCGGGGCTGGACGCAAGACGAGTTGGCCGCAGAGATGGGGTACACCGGATCCCACATCTCTGCTGTGGAAACTGCCCGCAAACTGCCAACTTTGCGGTTCTCGACAAGTTCGGACCGCGCTCTGGGGACGGGCGACAAGTTCGAACGTTTGTGGCGGGAATTGCGCAACGGAGCCCTGCTGGAGGGTTTCCCGGAGTACGTCGGATACGAGGGGCGGGCGACCGAGATCCGTCTGTACGAGATCGGCATCGTTCCCGGCCTGTTGCAGACGCCCGGCTACGCACGCGTGCTGGCCGACAGCGCCGTGCGGCGCGAGACGATCACCCGGGAGCATGCCGAGGAACGCCTGGCGTTCCTCGCGGAGCGCCAGGCGGCGCTGGTGCACCTCAACCCACCGATGATGTTCGTCGTGATGGACGAGAGCTGCATCCGCCGGATGGTCGGCGGCCCGGAGGTCATGGCCGGGCAGCTTGATCAACTGGTGGTGTACGCGGCAAGGCCGTCCACGGTGCTCCAGGTGATCCCGTTCGAGGCGGGCGAGCGTCGCCCGTTCGACCTGCCGCTCTACCTGCTGACTCTGCCGGACCGTTCGGTACTCGCCTACGCCGAGTCCCAGACGCGAGGCCACCTGGACCGTGAAACGCCGTCAGTCCTGCCCATGCTGACGGCCTACCATCAACTACAGGCCGAAGCTCTGTCCCAAGCGGACACGGTGGCCATGATCCAGGAGATACGAAAGGGCATCTCGTGACGACGACGAACGACTCCCCCCGCTGGTTCAAGTCCTCGTACAGCAACAACGGCGGCGCCTGCGTCGAGGTCGCGGTGAACGTCCCCGGCACGATCCCCGTCCGGGACTCGAAGGACATCACCGGCCCCGCCCTCGCGTTCACGCCCACCGCGTGGGCGACTTTCGTGGCGGCGGTGCGGAACGGGGACATCCCCAGCGTGTGAGTCATCCCGAGGGCCCCGCGGTCACGTCGACCTCGCGGGGTCTTTCGGCGTGCCCCGCAACACGGAACAATCGCCCACGGAACGGTACTTGGTGACGACGAGAGGACCCTCCGTGATGAGCACCGACCCCGCCCCGCGCTGGTTCACGTCCTCCCACAGCGACAACGGCGGCAACTGTGTCGAGGTCGCCGTCAACGTCCCCGGCACCGTCCCCGTCCGGGACTCCAAGGACAGGTCGGGCCCCGCCCTGTCGTTCACGCCCACCGCGTGGGCGGACTTCGTCGCCGCCGTCCGGGACGGCGAACTGCCCGCCGCCTGAAGGCGGTTCAGCCCGGAGAGGGATTCCGCATGCGCTACTACGACCACCCCGGCGACGACGAGAAGCTCGCCCCGGTGGCGATCCTGGAGTTCTCCGACGACCTCCGCGTGGCGGACATGGCCCCGCTGCACGACTTCCTCGTGGCGCGGCTTGGCGAGGTCGCCGCGCGTCAGCCCGAGGGCACGGAAGCGCGGTGGGCCGCCGACTGCCTGGTGGAGGTCATCGCGACCGCGGGGCGTGATCTGTCGGACCTCGCGAGCACGTGGGAACTGGAGATCCTGGAAGGGGACATCCACAAGTCCGGGCTCGTGCAGAACGTGCGCAACTGCCTCCAGCGGGACTGGAACCGCCTGGTGGAGGTCGCCATGCGCTACGCGGACCACCCCAACTACCTCCCCCGCTGGCGCCTCCTGCGCTACTGCTGCGTGGAGCACGCGGAGTTCGTCGAGATGGCAATGGGCGACGGGGCGGACGCGGGCATCCTCGATGCGCCCGGCGCCGCCGCGCCCCGCGGGGACGACGACCCCACCGCCTGACCCGGCCGGTCAGTTCATGAGGTCGGTCTTGTAGAAGATGGTCGAGCGGAATTGCGTGGGGCTGTCGGCGTCGTACTTGCTGGAGAAGCCGAAGGCGAGCTGCGGGCCGGTCGGCGAGCGGTAGATCGCGATTCCCTGGGGCTCGCGGCCGGGGATGACGTTGTCGCCCGCGTGGGTCGCGAAGACCTCCTTGCACGACGTCCCGGTGTTGTTCATGTCGAGCGTGACCACGTAGGACGGGTTGGCCGGGGCCGAAGTGGTGTCCGGCGGGCCTCCGTAGAGGAGGTACGCGTACTGGCCGTAGGCGGTCACGCCCTGGAAGAGGTCGCCGCCGGTGAGTCCGAGGTCGGTGTTGCTGGGGAGTTCGCGCTCGGCGAGGAGGGGGAGCGGGGTGTCGCCGACGAAGCCCTTGCTGAGGACGCTGGGAAGGTCGAACAGCGCGAGGCGCCACGGGGTGGTTTTCCCCATGTACCGCAGCAGGATCCGGTTGGTGTACGGGTCGATCGACGGTCTCGGGCAGTCGTCGAAGTCGGGGAGCTGGATGGGGAACTTTCTGACCGCCGCGTCCTTGTAGGCGAGAACGCCGCCGTCGGCGTACTTGAAACGGGCGATGGTGTGGCTGTTGGGTTTGTCCTTGGGGTTTTCGGGATGCAGTTTCCGCCAGTCGCCGGGGACCCACATGTACGGGGAGCCGTACGTGTCCGGCTCGATGGCGATGTTCGAGCCGTGGTCGAACCCGTGGATGGCCATGGAGCCCAGGACCTGACCGGCCATGTCGGTCCTGGTCACCCAGAGGTCGCCGTTGGCGCTGCCGACCGCCGTCTGCACGGCGTAGATGTGGCCGTAGACGTGGTCGAAGGCGAAGGATTGCATGGCCCAGTAGGGCTGGTGGAGCGGGGCGTTGACGAAGAACGTGTCGCCATTGCCCTTGAGGTTGAAGCGCTGCGACGTCCCGACCTTGGCGGACGCCGACTGGGCCGCGAAGAGCGACAGCCCGCCCCCCGCGACGGCGGCCGCGATACCCGTACCCGTTCTGAGGAGAGTGCGACGACGTATGGCGGATGCTCCGCCGCCCTCGTTTTCCGCGCGCAAATTGCATCACCTTCCGCTGATCGTCCGGCGTGATCCCGCGTTCCCGCGGTGGATCCTAGCCCCGGCCTTTCACCAGCGGCCCTGTTTCCCGCGACGCCGAGATCCACGGAGATTCCCGCCCGTTGCCGTTGAAGAAGCACTTCCCGGGCAAAGCTCGCATGCAGGCGTCCCGTGCCACGAACGGCGTCGAACGGGCGAGCTGCTGTTCGTCGAGACAGTCCGCGGTAGGGGCCCGCATCAGGCGATAATGGTCGTCAGCTGTCTGTGCGTATGACGTGGGGGGTCTTGTGAGTCTGAGTCCGCGCGAGGTGTTTCTCCGGCTTGTCCACGGGGTCGCCGACGGGAAATCGAGCGAATTGCCTCATCTGTATGGCGAGGTCACCGATGTCCGGCATCCGATGGCGACGCCCGAGTCCGAGCCGTTGACGAGCCGGCAGGCGCTCCTGGAGCACTTCGCGGTGCCTCCGGAAGCTCGGGAGTCCTTGCCGAAGAGGAGTGTCGTCGATGTCCTCGTCCACGAGACCGCCGACCCTGAAGTGATCGTCGCCGAGTTCGCTTACGAGTTCACGTTGCCGGACGACTCCACGGCCAAGGTGCCCTGCATCTTCGTCATGCGTGTGCGGGACGGTCAGATCATCGAGTCACGCGACTACATCGACCCGATCCGCACACACACGGCGCGGGGGAACCTCGACCACCTCATCGCGTCGTTGCGCAAGGGCGCTTCCTGAGTCCCGGCCTACCGCCGGCCGAGCGGGTCAGCCCTGGGCGACGGCCCGCCCGATGAGGGCGCCGATGTGGCCGGGGGTCGTCGCCGAACGAGGCGGCCTGTTCGTATGCGGCGAATATCTCCAGGTGCTGTGCGACATCCCGGGGGTCTTGGAAGACGATACGTCCGGTGAAGGGCTCGACCGTCGCCAGTCGGCTGTCGTACACCGTGAAGGTGTTCAGCGGTCCACGTACCGGCTGTGTGGTGTGGGGAAGAACTCCGATACGGAGGTTCGGGC
Organism: Streptomyces sp. NPDC004031; assembly: GCF_053604375.1. NCBI lineage: Bacteria > Bacillati > Actinomycetota > Actinomycetes > Kitasatosporales > Streptomycetaceae > Streptomyces > Streptomyces sp. NPDC004031. The sequence goes on from NZ_JBSGHL010000043.1 coordinate 38,124, forward strand.
GGCGGGACAGCGACACCAGGCGTGCGATCTGTGCGGCCATGGCGGGCGGCGGCACGATCGCCCACCGTACGGCCTGCTCCGTGAGGAGGAAGGTGGAGGATTTCGACCTGTCGTTGAGAACCGCCTGGCGTTCGGTCTTCTTTGCGACCGTCCTCGCGTTGTCGCCCGGGGAGTGGGCGAGACTGGCGCGGATGTACTTCCGTGTGGCAAGCAGGCCCGTGATCATCGCGGGCAGAAAGTACCGCAACTCGGTGGCTGCGGATTCGAGTGACGCCAATTCGTTCTGCCGCTTTTCCAGACCTCGACGCCAGGACGAACGCTTGTCCTGCCATTCGGTGTTCGCCATGCGGGCGAGGGCGATGGCCTCGGCGATCTCAGCCGGTGAGGCGTGGAGCGCCGTGAGGACGGCCTCGACGTCGGTGAGGCTCGGCGTGATCCTGCCGGTCTCCAGTTTGGAGATTTTGCTCTGGCTCATGGCGCAACGACGGGCGAGCCGGTCCCCGGTGAGGCCGGCCCGCTTCCGCGGCGCTCTGAGGGTCTCCGCCAAGTCCTTCTTGGACCTGCCCAGCTCTTCAGGGTCCAGTGTCACCGTGGGCTTTCACGTAGTCGGCGAACGGGACGGCCGCCTCGGTGGCGATGCGTTTCCACCGCCGGTAGGGCTCGATGTCGCCCTCGACGACCTCACGGTTGATCTGCGTTCCGTCCGGTTCTGCCGATCCGCATGCCCGCCTCGACGTAGGCGCGCACGCGCGCGTGCCACCGGCTGTTGTGGTCCGCGGGCCGTCCACGGTGGGTGGGGGCGCGGGGGCCCGCCGAGGGCTGCCGGCGTGTGGTTGGGAGGGAGGGGCGGCAGTCCCGGCGGGCCTGAGGGGTCAGCAGAGGTTGATGTTGTATGCCGTGTTCACCGTCTTGCCGGTGCGCCTGTTGACGAAGGACCAGGTGCCGCCGTCGAAGGGGCGGGAGATCTCCAGGTCGGCGCTGCCCTGGTCCGCCTGGCGGATGCCGATCCAGTACATCCCGTTGGTCGTGGTCTCCCAGTGGAAGTTCTTGTTGAACTTGGCCTGGGCCGCGGCGAACGTGGCCTTGCCCGCGGAGCCGTCCCCGGTCAGGCCGTGGTCGTTCTGCCACTTGATCGTGGCGGCCTTGGTCTGCGGGCCGAAGGAGCCGTCGATGCCCGTGATGGGCAGGTAGTTGTCGACGTAGAGGATGTTCTGCCAGAAGCAGGTCACGGTGGACACCGTGTTGGTGGTCGTGTTGACGGCGCCCTCGTCGTTGAGGTCGTCGCCCGGGGTGCCGGAGCCCTCGATGTAGAGGTGGCCGTTGTAGCTGTTGCTGGCCGCGGCCGGTGTGGCGGTCGCGGTGGCGACGCCGAGGGCGATGGCGGCGGCCGTCAGTGGTACGGCAAGACGCCGTGCCGTACGGCGGCGCGGTGGCGTTGTTGTCATGGAGGTCCCTCCCGTGAACGGGTCACACGTGTGGGCGATCAGGGGTGATCGCCACGGTGGACCGTAAACGCCGGGCATCGCCCCTGTGAAGATCGTGCGCGTGCCGGAAGTGCCGGTCGTGTGCCGGTGAGGCATGTCCGGGCCAACCCCGGGCAGGCCGCCTTCGTAGGGAGTGCGGGGGATCTGGGGCAGGTGAGCGGTCCCGGGGCCGCTGGGGCGCGAAGGCAAGGTGGTCGTATGAGTGAGACATCCGCACAACCGCGGGGCGCGGCGGAGTCGCCGGGGAAGCCGACGCTGCGGCGGGATCTGGGGCGGGTGAGCCTGCTCTTCGCGTGCGTGGGGTCGATCATCGGCTCCGGGTGGCTGTTCGGCGCGCTGAACGCGGCCCGGGAGGCGGGACCGGCCTCGGTGTTCTCGTGGGCGCTCGCCGCCGTGATGATCCTGCTCATCGGGCTGTGCTTCGCCGAGCTGGGCACGATGTTCCCCCTGTCGGGCGGTGTGGTGCGCTTCCCGCACCTGTCGTTCGGGTCCTTCGCGAGCTACACGATGGGCTGGATCACCTGGATCGCCGCCGCGACGGTCGCGCCCATCGAGGTCGAGGGCGCGTTGCAGTACGCGACGAAGTGGGCGGACTTCACGGTCGCGCACCCGAGCACCGACACCCACACCCTGACCGGTCTCGGATACGCGGTCGCGGTGGTGGCCATGGCTTTCTTCGTGGCGCTGAACTACTTCGGCATCCGCTGGTTCGCCCGGGTCAACAACGTCCTGGTGTGGTGGAAGCTCGGCATCATCCTGCTGGTGGTGGTGGCGTTCCTGGTCACGTCCTTCCACGGGCACAACTTCCACGCCCACGAGTACGGCGGCTTCGCGCCCGGCGGCGGCAAGGGCGTCTTCACCGCCATCTCCACCGCGGGGATCACCTTCTCCTTCCTCGGCTTCCGGCAGGCGATCGAGCTGGCCGGTGAGACGGACAACCCCAAGCGCAACGTGCCCTTCGCCGTCATCGGGTCGGTGGCCGTCACCGCGGTGATCTACATAGCGCTGGAGGCCGCCTTCCTCGGCGCCGTCCCCGGGCACGACCTCGCCGCGTCGCACGGCTGGCTGAACCTGCAGTTCACCGACGACTTCGGGCCGCTCGCCGCGATCTCCAGCGCCATCGGCCTGGGCTGGCTGGCGTACCTGCTGTACGTGGACGCGGTGATCTCACCGGCCGACACCGGGCTGATCTACACGACCGTGACCGCGCGCATCTCCTACGCGATGGGCCGCAACCGCAACGCCCCGGAGGCGCTGGCGCGCACCACGTCGCGCGGGGCGCCGCTGGTGAGCCTGGTCGTGACGTTCGTGATCGGCCTGATCGTCTTCCTGCCCTTCCCCAGCTGGCAGCAGCTGGTCGGCTTCATCACCTCGGCGACCGTGCTGTCCTTCGGGTCCGGCCCGCTGGTGCTGGCCGCGATGCGCCGTCAACTGCCTGACCGCCCGCGGGTCTTCCGCGTTCCGGGCGGCGACATCATCCCGTTCCTCGGCCTGTACTCGTCGAACCTGATCGTCTACTGGGCCGGCTGGAACACCAACTGGAAGCTCTTCGCCACCATCGGCATCGGGTTCGTGCTGCTGGCCGTCCTCGAAGTCACCGGCGGCGACCGTGCCCCGAAGCTCGACCTGCGCGCGGGCGCCACCTGGTCGCTGCCGTGGCTCGGCGGCCTCGCCCTGGCGAGCTGGGCGGGCGACTACGACGGCGGGCGCGGCTGGATCGGCCTCGGCTGGGGCTTCGTGGTCAACCTGGCGCTCGCCGCGATCGTGTACCTGCTCGCCCTCCGCGTCCGGCTCCCCGCCGCCCGGGTGGAGGAGCACGTCAGGGAGGCCGAGGAGGAGTCGCGCGCCGAGGAGGCGGAGCTGGGCGCGGCGCACTGACCGCGCCGCCGCGGGTGTCGGCTCAGTCGCGGGCGAGGCCGTCGTGAGGTGGCGCGGCTGACGGGCCCGGTCGTGCACCCGGGGGGCGGGCCGGGGGAGTTTTCGGGGGGTTCTCCCCAGCGAAAGCGGAGGTGGGGGCTGCCTACGATCGGGGCATCCGATCAGTCGGCAGGTCCTTCACGGGGAGAACTCATGGCACGCGTACACCAGCGCATCCTCACCGGCGCGGCAGTGGCCGCGCTCACCGTCGGCGGGCTGGCGGCGTGCGACGCGGTGCGGTCGAAGACGGCGACGGACGACACCAAGGTGACGGAGAAGATCACCGCGATCCACCTCGACGACAGCAACGGCTCGGTGAAGGTGGAGGGTTCGGGAACGGCCGGGTCGGTGTCCGTGCACCGCGAGGTGCACTACCGCGGGGACAAGCCGGGCGCGACCTCGCACGTGGACAAGGGCGTGCTGTGGCTGTCCGGCTGCGGGCACAACTGCGGCGCCGACTACGTCGTCACCGTGCCCGCCGGGCTGGCGGTCGCGGGCGGCACCTCCAACGGGGCGATCACGCTCACGAACGTGGGCACCGCCGACGTGCACTCCAGCAACGGGAAGATCACCGTCGCGGGCGCCTCCGGCGCGGTGAAGGTGCGCACGTCCAACGGCGCGGTGAACGTCACGGGCACCAAGGGCGGTGTGGACGCGCAGTCGTCGAACGGCGCGGTCACCGTGACGACGCCGACCCCGCAGGACGTCCGCGTCCACACCTCCAACGCCCGCGTCACCGTGACCGCGGCGCCCGCCGCCTACAAGGTCTCGGCGAAGACGTCCAACGCCGACAAGAAGGTGGACATCGCCGACGACCCCTCGGCCACCTACCGCCTGGACCTCTCGACGTCGAACGGCGCGCTGACGCTGCGCAAGGGCTGACGGTCCGCCCCCTGGTGGGGCTCATGCGGCCTGCGCGGTCGTCACCGCCTCGGGGGCGAGGATGCGGGCCAGGGCCCCGGTGAAGTCGCAGGGGACGCAGCCCAGCGCGAGCTGGCGGGCGACGATCGCGCGCTCGGTGCGGTAGAGGTGCCAGCCCCTGCGCAGCAGGAAGGGGACCGACTTGCGGCCCTCGCGGATGTCGCGGACGAAGCGGTGCCAGGCCGTCGTCGAGGGACGGCCGCGCAGGCACACCGCATCGACGGGCAGGCCGAGTTCGCGGACCCGGCCGACGATCTCGGCGGCGAAGATGCCCTCGGCGACGAAGACCGGCGAGCCGTCGAGGTCGAGCCGGGTGACGCCGGTCGCCGAACTGGTGGCGATGTCGTAGACCGGTGTGTCCGCGACGCCGCGCGTGCACAGCGCGGTGATCGCGGCCACCGCCGCGTCGGCGTTCCAGGACGCGGGCGCGTCCCAGTCGCCCGCGCCGCCGGGCAGCCGCGGCAGCGTCGGGTCGTCCTCGTCCTTGTAGAAGTGGTCGAGCCCGAGCACGGGCACCCCGGAACGCGCGGCGAGTGTGGTCTTACCCGAGCCGGACGGCCCGGCCAGCAGGATCACACGGGCGGGAAATGAACTCACGGCAAACCATTGTCCGGCATGCCCGCCGGTACGCTCCCGCCCGGTCCCATAACTACGGTCCGCGTCCACCCGGCGACACCGCAGGTGGACGGCGCCCCGCAGTCCTGTCCACAGGCGACAGGACACCCTCCGCACCCGATCGGCTACGCTGAGCACGCAACGACGTACCTCCCCGAGCAAGGCCCAGGTGTCCCGATGCCCTCACTGCGTACCGCCCTCGCGCTCACCATGACCGCCGCCGCCGCGGTCATCGCCCCGGCCACCGCCGCGGTCGCCGCCGCCCCGGCGGCCGCCGGTGTCCCCGACGTCGCCTCCGAGCTGGACGCCCTGCCGACCTCGGCGGTGACGGCGGCCCTGGGCCCGGCGGTCGCCCCCGTGCGCAACCTCACCCTCGACCCGCTGTCCAACACCGGGGTCGATCCGCTGGACAACGGACTCGGCTCACAGGTCGCCGACTTCAAGCCCGTCTCGACGACCGCGCTCACCGACCCCGTCACCCACGGCGGCTCCCTGGGCACCCTCCCCCTCGTCGGCCCGGCGACCGGGCTGCTGCCGCACTGACGGCACGGCGAGGAGGAAGGTCCGGGGCTGCCCGCAGGCGTCTCAGACGCCGATCGGGTGCCAGACCGTCTTCGTCTCCAGCCAGGCCGTCAGACGGGACGTGCCCGGGTCCGCCGTCCAGTCCTCGGGGGACGGGCGGCGGACACGCTTGAGGGTGTCGGCCGCGGAGATCTCCAGCTCCGTGGCCAGCTCCGGGGAGGCCCCGGTCAGGTCCAGGGCATTGACGTCCCCGTGCGCGGCCAGCGGCGCGGACAGTTCGGCGGTGCGGCCGGACAGGACGTTCACCACGCCGGAGGGGACGTCGGAGGAGGCCAGGACCTCACCGAAGCTCAGCGCCGGGAGCGGCGCCCGCTCGGAGGCCACGACCACCGCGGTGTTCCCGGTCGCGATGACCGGGGCCAGCACGGAGACCAGGCCGAGCAGCGAGGAGTCCTGCGGGGCCAGCACCGCGACCACACCCGTCGGTTCGGGCGTGGAGAGGTTGAAGAAGGGGCCCGCGACCGGGTTGGCGCCGCCGGCGACCTGGGCGATCTTGTCGGTCCAGCCCGCGTACCAGACCCAGCGGTCGACCGCCGCGTCCACCGCCGCCGCGGCCCGGGACTTCGACAGCCCCTCCGCCTCGCCGACCTCGCGCACGAACTGCTCGCGCCGCCCCTCCAGCATCTCCGCGACGCGGTAGAGGACCTGGCCCCGGTTGTACGCCGTCGCGCCCGACCAGCCGGGCACCGCCTTGCGCGCCGCGACGACCGCGTCCCGCGCGTCCTTGCGGGACGCGAGCGGCGCGTTGGCCAGCCACCCGCCGCTCTTGGAGTCCGCCACCTCGTACACCCGGCCGCTCTCGGAACGCGGGAACTTGCCGCCCACGTACAGCTTGTAGGTCTTGAAGACGGTGAGCCGCCTGGTTTCGTCAGACATCGAGGTATCCCTCCAGGCCGTGCCGGCCACCTTCGCGTCCGTAGCCGGACTCCTTGTAACCGCCGAACGGCGACGTCGGGTCGAACTTGTTGAAGGTGTTCGCCCACACCACCCCGGCCCGCAGCTTGTTCGCCATCGACAGGATGCGCGAACCCTTCTCCGTCCAGATGCCCGCGGACAGCCCGTACGGCGTGTTGTTGGCCTTCTCGACCGCCTCCGCCGGGGTGCGGAAGGTCAGCACGGACAGCACCGGGCCGAAGATCTCCTCGCGGGCGATACGGTGCGCCTGCGTCACGCCCGTGAAGAGCGTCGGGGCGAACCAGTAGCCGGACGAGGGCAGTTCGCACGCGGGCGCCCAGCGTTCGGCGCCCTCCTCCTCGCCCGCCTCGGCCAGCGCGGTGATCCGGGCGAGCTGCTCGGCGGAGTTGATCGCGCCGATGTCGGTGTTCTTGTCCAGCGGATCGCCGACCCGCAGCTGCGCCATCCGCCGCTTCAGCGCGTCCAGCAGCTCGTCCTGCACGGACTCCTGCACCAGCAGGCGCGAGCCCGCGCAGCACACATGGCCCTGGTTGAAGAAGATGCCGTTGACGATGCCCTCGACGGCCTGGTCGATCGGGGCGTCGTCGAAGACGATGTTGGCGGCCTTGCCGCCGAGTTCGAGCGTGACCTTCTTGCGGGTGCCCGCGACCCCGCGGGCGATCGCCCGGCCGACCTCCGTCGAACCGGTGAAGGCGACCTTGTCGATGCCCTCGTGCGCGACGAGCGCGGCACCCGCGTCGCCGTACCCGGGAAGGATGTTGACGACACCGCGCGGCAGCCCGGCCTGGCGGCAGATGTCGGCGAAGAACAGCGCCGACAGCGGCGTGGTCTCCGCGGGCTTGAGCACCACCGTGTTGCCGGTGGCGAGCGCCGGGGCGATCTTCCAGGCCAGCATCAGCAGCGGGAAGTTCCACGGGATGACCTGGCCCGCGACGCCCAGCGGCCGCGGGTCCGGGCCGAAACCGGCGTACGCGAGCTTGTCCGCCCACCCGGCGTAGTAGAAGAAGTGCGCCGCCACCAGCGGGAGATCGACGTCCCGGGTCTCGCGGATCGGCTTGCCGTTGTCGAGCGATTCGAGGACGGCCAGCTCGCGCGAGCGCTCCTGGAGGATGCGCGCGATCCGGAAGAGGTACTTGCCGCGCTCGGCGCCCGGCAGCGCGCTCCACGCCGGGAAGGCCTTGCGCGCGGCGGCGACGGCGCGGTCCACGTCCGCCTCGCCCGCGCGGGCGACCTCGGCGAGCACCTCCTCGCTCGACGGCGAGACGGACTTGAAGACCCGCCCGTCGGCGGCCTCGGCGAACTCTCCGTCGATGAACAGGCCGTAGGACGGGGCCAGATCGACGATCGCGCGCGACTCGGGCGCGGGGGCGTACGGGAAGAGGTTGTCGGTCATCGCGATCAGTCCACCGTGACGTAGTCGGGGCCGGAGTAGCGGCCGGTCCTGAGCTTCTGCCGCTGCATCAGCAGATCGTTGAGCAGGCTGGAGGCGCCGAAGCGGAACCACTGCGGGGAGAGCCAGTCGTCGCCGAGCGTCTCGTTGACCATGACCAGGTACTTGATCGCGTCCTTGGACGTCCGGATGCCGCCCGCGGGCTTCACCCCGACCTGCACGCCGACCGCGTCGCGGAAGTCGCGCACCGCCTCCAGCATCAGCAGCGTGTTCGGCGGTGTCGCGTTGACGGCGACCTTGCCGGTGGAGGTCTTGATGAAGTCCGCACCGGCCAGCATCGCCAGCCACGAGCAGCGGCGGATGTTGTCGTACGTCGCCAGCTCGCCGTTCTCGAAGATCACCTTGAGATGGGCGGACGTCTTGTCGGGCCGCGCGCAGGCCTGCTTGACCGCGCGGATCTCCTCGAACACCTGGAGGTAGCGCCCGGCCAGGAAGGCGCCGCGATCGATGACCATGTCGATCTCGTCGGCTCCGGCGGCGACCGCGTCCGCGGTGTCCGCGAGCTTGACCGGCAGGCTGGTGCGGCCCGCCGGGAAGGCCGTCGCGACGGACGCGACCGCGATACCGGAATCCGCGCCCAGCGCGTCGCGGGCGACGGCCGCCATGTCCGGGTAGACGCAGATCGCCGCGACGTGCGGGGTGCTCGCGTCGGTGGGGTCGGGGCGGCGGCCCTTCGCGCACAGCGCCCGCACCTTGCCGGGGGTGTCGGCGCCCTCCAGCGTCGTGAGGTCGATCATCGATATGGCCAGGTCGATGGCGTACGCCTTCGCGGTCGTCTTGATCGACCGCGTGCCGAGGCCCGCGGCGCGGGCCTCCAGACCGACGGCGTCGACGCCGGGCAGCCCGTGCAGGAACCTTCGCAGGGCGGCGTCCGAGGCGGTGACGTCCGCCATGCCGGCGAGGCGGGCGGGTGCGCCGGGGGCGTGGGAGGGGAGAACTTTGGGCATGGTCACCAGCCCAGCATATCTACGCGCGTAGCGGTGCGGCTACCCCCCGGGGGGGGTGGGGGGCCGTGGCGGGAGCGTCCCGCCGTGCGGGGTTCCCTCCGGGGAGGGGCTTGCCGCCCGCGGCGGGACCTTCTCGCCGTCGAGGGCTTGTCGCTCCGTTCTCTCTCTCCCCCCCCCGGGCTTCGCCTGGGGGCGCATCCCTCCGTGGAGCGCCGCGCGTTGGGGGGCCGCCCTACGGTGGGGGGATGGAGATCATCGTGGTGAGCGGGCCCTCCGGGGCGGGGAAGAGCACGGTCGCGCGGATTCTGGCCGGGAGCAGGCTGTCGCCCGCCGTGCATCTGCACACGGACGATTTCTACGCGGCGATCGCGCAGGGGTTCGTGGCGCCCTATCTGCCGGGGGCGGAGCGGCAGAACGAGGTGGTCACCGGGGTCATCGCGCGGGCGGCGGCCGGGTACGCGGCGGGGGGCTACCACGTCGTCGTCGACGGGGTGATCGGGCCGTGGTTCCTGGGCGCCTACCGGGAGGCGGCCGAGGCGGCGGGGGTCGGGCTGGAGTACGTGGTGCTGCGGCCCGACCGGGAGACCGCGCTCGGGCGGGGGACGACGCGCCCGGGGCATCCGCTCACCGACCGGGAGGTCCTCGGCGGGATCTACGACGGCTTCGCCGACCTCGGCCCGTACGAGGAGAACGTCCTCGACTCCGGCGGGCTCACCGCGGAGGAGACCGCGGACGCGGTGCTCGGGCGGCTGCGTGACAGAGGGCTGGCCCACTAGGGGACTACTTCACCGGTGCGGTGGTATGTTAGTGAACCAACAAACCAACGCACCCCAGGGAGCCCAGCTCATGGCACCAGCTCCGGACACCGGCGGGCCGCTCTTCGCCCAGATCGCCGCCGACCTCGCGGACCAGATCGCCGACGGCGGCCTCGGGGAGGACGAGCGGATCCCGTCCACCAACGAGCTCGCCGCCTTCCACCGGGTCAACCCGGCGACCGCCGCCCGCGCGCTGACCTCGCTCGTCGAGGACGGGCTCGCGGAGAAACGGCGCGGGGTGGGGATGTTCGTCGCGAAGGGCGCGCGCGAGCGGCTGCTCACCGCGCGCCGCCGGGAGTTCGCCGACCGGTTCGTGCGGCCGCTGGTCGTCGAGGCCGCGCGGCTCGGGCTCGACGAGCCGGAGCTGCTCGCGCTGGTGCGCGACGAGCGGGGCGCGGTCGGCCTCACCGCGGGGAGCCCGCGGTGACCGGCCCCGCCGTCATCTCGCTCGCCGGTGTCACCCGGCGGTTCGGCGGCGCGGGCGGCCACGAGGCGCTGTCCGGTGTCACCGCCGACGTCCACGGCCCCTGCATCGTCGGGCTGCTCGGCCGTAACGGGGCGGGCAAGACCACGCTGCTGCGGTCGCTGGCCGGACAGGACTTCGTCTCCGCCGGGACCGTCCGCGTCCTGGGCGCCGACCCGGTCGAGAACGACGCCGTGCTGCGCCGGATGACCCTCATCCGCGAGGACCAGACGTACCCCGACCTGAAGGTCCGCCAGGCGCTCGCGGCCGGTGCGCTCTTCCACCCGCGGTGGGACGCGGAGCTGGCCGCCGAGCTGCTGGAGGCGTACGAGCTGCCGCCGGACCGCAGCGTCAAGAAGCTCTCCCGCGGTATGCGCGCGGCCCTCGGCATCATCCTGGGCCTGGCCGCGCACGCCGAGGTGACGCTCTTCGACGAGCCGGTGGCCGGGCTCGACGCGGTGGTGCGGGACATGTTCTACCGGCACCTGCTGGCCGACTACACCGCCCACCCGCGCTGCATCGTGCTGTCCACCCACCTCATCGACGAGGTCGCCGACCTGCTGGAACGCGTCCTCGTCCTCGACCACGGGCGGCTCGTCCTGGACGCCCTCACCGACGACCTGCGGGGCAACGCCGTCACCGTGACCGGCCCGACCCCCGGCGTCGAGCGCTTCGTCGCCGACCGCACCACGCTCAGCCGCCGCGCGCTGGCCGGGCGGACGACCGCCGTCATGGCCGGCCGCCTGGACGAGCGCGACCGCCAGCTCGCCGAGCATCTGCGGCTCGACCTGCGCCCCCTCACCCTCCAGCAGCTCGCGATGCACGCCGCCGACAGCGGCAGCCGCGCCACCCTCTCCTCCGCAGGGACGGTCTGACCATGCCCACGACCTGGTCCACCAGCGTGTCCGCCACCATGCCCGGGGTGTCCGTGCCGGGCCTGTCGCCCGTCCTGACCGTCGTCCGCTATCTGCTGCTGGACCGCTTCACGTACCTCGTCCTGCCGTGGGCGTGGGCCGCCTTCGCCTTCGTCCTGGACGTCGTGATCCTCCGGCTCACCCCCGCGGGCCACGCCAGCCACCGCTGGGTGGGCGGGCTGGCCGCGGTCTTCCTGGTCGTCTTCGGGATCGGCATCCAGACCGTCGCCCAGTCCCTGCCGTTCGGCCTCGCGCTCGGCGTCAGCCGCCGTACGTACTTCCTGGGCGCCACGCTGCTGGCCGTCGCGCTCGCGGTGTGCTTCGGCGCCGCCGTCGCGATCGGCCAGGCCGCCGAGCGCGCGACCGACGGATGGGGCATGAACATGGCCTACTTCCGGGTCCCCGGCGTCCTCGACGGCTCCTGGTGGCAGACCTGGCTCGGCGCCGCGGCCGCCTTCGTCATGCTCTTCGCCTACGGCATGTGGTACGGCCTGGTCTTCCGGCGCGCCGGGCTCATCGGCACGGTCTCCTTCGCCGGTGCGCAGGGCGTGCTGCTCACCCTCGCCGCCGCGGTCGTCACCTGGGTGCACGGCTGGACCCGGGTCGCCCATTTCTTCACCGTCACCGCGCTCTTCCCCGCCGTTCTGGCCGCGGTGGCGGTGATCCTGCTGGCCGGCGGGCTGACGACGGTCCGCCGGCTCGCGGTCTGACGGAGACGGCCGCGGACCGCCGGGCCCGGGTGCGCCACCGGTCGAGACGGGAACGCAACCGGGTCGTGGCCCGGCGGGCAGTGGGCGTCGGGCACAATCGGTCCTTATGACGAGTCCCAGGTCCGACCGCCCGAGCCCGCCGGACGGCGGCGGCCCGGAACAGCCCGCGTACGCCGACCGGGCCTACCGCTCCATGGCCGGGATGATCGGCGGGGTCGGGCTGCTGGTCGTCGCCTGCTGGCTCGGCGGCGACGCCATCGTCCACGGCAAGGGCCACACCCCGTGGTTCGCCATCGCCGGACTGCTGCTCGCCCTGCCGATCATCATCGCCCTCACCCTGCGCCCGGCCGTCTTCGCGAACTCCGAGCGGATCCGGGTGCGCAACCCCTTCCGTACCGTCACCGTGCCGTGGACCGGGGTGGACGGCGTGCGCTCGTCGTACAGCACCGAGCTGCTGGCCGGCGGCAAGAAGTACCAGCTCTGGGCGATCCCGGTCTCGCTGCGCGCCCGCAAGCGGGCGGCGCGGCAGGACGCGCGGGCGAAGGCCGCGGGCGACGACGCGTTCACCCCCGGCCGCCCCGGGGGCCGGCCGCCCTACGGCCGCCGCCCCACCCCGGTCCCCGGCGCCGACCCGACGATCCGGGCGTGGTCGGACCAGGCGCTCAGCGAGCTGCGCGAGCTGGCCGAGGCCCGCGAGAGCGCGGCCGGTCCGGCGGCCCCCGAGTCGGCCCCGCAGGTCCGCTGGTGCTGGGAGGTCCTCGCCCCGGCTCTCGCGGGCCTGGTGGTGCTGATCGTGCTGTCCGCCATCAGCTGAGCCGCGTCACGCGGAATCCCCCCACGGGACGGCCTCGGCGGCGCCGAGGCCCAGCAGCAGCACGCGGAAGCGCTCGTACGCCGACTGGCACGTCGAGTGCCGCTCGTAGGCGCGCGCCGAGACCGCCTGCACCTGCCCGTCCGGACCGCGCAGCCGCCACACCCAGCCGTTGGACTCGGCGGCGTGCTGCACCCCCCCGGCCAGCCCCTCCGGGCGCGCGCACAGCGTCTCGAAGGCGGCCTTGCACTCGTCGTCGGCCGGGTACGCCTGTGCGCCCAGCGCGATGACCCGGCCGTTGTTGGCGGTCAACCGCCACGAGAACCAGCCGTCCTCGTTGATGTCGACCTGGCACCGCGTACCCGCCCCCCGGGTCCCGGCACCCCCGATGTCCCCTGTCATTGCCCCACCCCACCCTGACAGACGTGGCGCGGCACCGATGCCGCGCCACGAAGCCGCTCCCACGCCCCGCGCGAGAGTCGTGCAGCACGGGCAATGTATGGGTCAAGTGATAGTTAAGGCCTGCATCACAGCGGGCCCGCGGCATCCTTCACCGTGAAGTTGCCCCTTGTTCACGAACGGTCACGCACTGCAATCATGCCCCCGTGGGCTGGGGTTCTGCACCCCGGCCGAGGGGTGCGCGGGCGGGCCGACGGGTCGGGTGCGGGCGGGTGGTGACGTTCCCGTGCGGACCTTCAGGTGAACGGAAGTTGCCCCTACGGGTGCCCCAGTTCACTTTGGCGTGTCGGCCCGGCCATCGCCTGCCAAGAGCGTCAACCCGTGACAATGCGAACACGGGCACGAACCGCGGGTGCCGCCCCCGACCTCGGACCCGAGGCGGCCGGCGACCGACCGCGCCGGCTGTACGCCGGCTCGGGGCTGCCCGACCAGCTGTTCCGCGGCGTGGCCCGCGGCGGCGGCGGCCTGGTGCTGGCCGTGATGCTGCTGGTCGGCGGCTTCCTGACGTTCCGGGCGTGGCAGGCGCTGAAGGTGGCCAAGTGGCACTTCCTGACCACCGCCGCCTGGGAGCCGGACGCCCGCAACTTCGGTGTCGCGGCGGTCATCGTCGGCACCCTGCTGATCGCGGGGGTCGCGGTGGTCATCGCGGTGCCGCTGGCGATCGGCACCGCGCTCTACATCTCCGAGTACGCCCCGCACCGGCTGCGCCGCACACTCGTCAGCACCATCGACCTGATGGCCGCGGTTCCTTCGGTCATCTACGGCCTGTGGGGGCTGTTCTTCCTCCAGGGCAAGGTCGTCGGGCTGGCCCGCTGGCTCGCGACGTACTTCGGCTGGATCCCGCTGTTCAAGGTGACCAACGCCGATCCGCACGACCCGCTGGCCACCGCGACCGTCTACACCGCCTCGACCTTCATCGCGGGCATCGTGGTCGCGATGATGGTCACCCCGATCGTCTGCTCCATCATCCGCGAGGTGTTCTCGCAGGCCCCGGTCGGTGAGCGCGAGGGCGCCTACGCGCTGGGCGCCACCCGCTGGGGCATGATCCGCTCGGTCGTGCTGCCGTACGGCAAGGGCGGCATGATCGGCGGCACGATGCTGGGCCTGGGCCGGGCGCTGGGCGAGACCATCGGCGTCTACATGGTCATCTCGCCGGTCTTCGTGATCCAGCCGCACATCCTCCAGGCCGGCACCAGTTCCGTCTCCACGCTGATCGCCCTGCGCTACGGGGAGGCCAGCACCTTCGGGATGTCGGCGCTGATGGCCGCGGGCCTCGCGCTCTTCCTCATGACGCTCGTCGTCAACTTCGTGGCCTCCACGATCGTCGCCCGCAGCCGTTCCGGCGCCACCGCCGAGTAGCCGAGCAATCGGCGGAGCAAGGAGTTCCTTCGGTATGACCACGGACGCCATGAACGCGGCGGGGGCGGGCGCCCCCGCCGCGTCCCCGCCCGGTCCGGACGCGCGCCCCGCGGGCGCCACGACCCTGCCCACCCGCGGCGAGCGGCCCCCGGCCGCCGAGCGCCGCCGCTCCACCAGCACCGTCCGCGTCACCGACCTCTACGCGGTGACCGGCGCCGCGGCGGCCTCGCTCTCGCTGACCTGGCTGTTCTTCACCCGCCTTGCGCCCTTCTCCGGCGGCCTCGGCTTCGTCGTCGTCGCGTACGCGCTCTTCCTGCTGCTGTACGCGCTGCTGGTGTCCTTCGACGAGGACGGGCCGGCCGTCCGCGACCGGATCGCCTCGGTGATCGTGCACAGCCTGGCGGTGCTGCTGCTGACCGCCCTGGCGTTCGTCGTGGTCTACACGCTGTGGAACGGCCGCAAGGCCTTCCCGCACCTGAACTTCTACACGCAGGACATGACGAAGGCCGGTCCGCTCGAACCGCTCTCGACCGGCGGTATGCGGCACGCGATGGTCGGCACCCTGATCCAGATCGCCATCGCGCTGACCCTGACCGTCCCCGCGGGCCTGCTGTGCGCGGTCTTCCTCAACGAGGTGCCCGGACGCTACGCGCGGTTCGTGCGCACGGTCGTCGAGGCGATGACCGCGCTGCCGTCGATCGTCGCCGGCCTGTTCATCTACGCCACCGTGATCCTCGCGCTGGGCGTGCCGCTGTCCGGCCTGGCGGCGTCGCTGGCCATCTCCGTGATGATGCTGCCCATCGTCATCCGCGCCGCCGACGTGGTGATCCGGCTCGTGCCCGGCACCCTGCGGGAGGCGTCGTACGCGCTCGGCTCGCCGCGCTGGCGCACGGTGTGGCACGTGGTGCTGCCCACCGCGCGGTCCGGTCTCACCACCGCCGTCATCCTCGGCACCGCGCGCGGGGTGGGGGAGACCTCGCCGGTGCTGCTGACCGCGGGCGTCACCGCGGTGACCAACCTCAACCCGTTCAGCGGGCCGATGGTGTCGCTGCCGCTGGCCACCTTCGAGTTCGTCAAGTCCCCCCAACCGGCCATGATCTCGCGCGGGTTCGGCACCGCGGCCGCGCTGCTGGTCCTGGTGCTCGTCCTCTTCGTGATCGCCCGGGTGATCGGCGGCCGCGGTCCCGGCGAGCTGACCCGGCGCGCCACCCACCGCCGGGTGCTCGCCTCCCGCCGCGACCAGAAGCGGTTCGCCGAGCGGGCGGCGCTCCGCGGCCCCGCACCTGCTCCCGCAGGTCCGGCACCCGCCCCTTCCCCCAGCCCAGAGCAGGACCCCGCACAGGGAGTTGACGGATCGTGAAGAGACTACGGGCGGCGGCCTCGGCCCTCGCCCTGATGCTGTGCACCCTGCTGGCCCTCGGCCAGCCCGCGGCGCACGCGGACACCTACGCCAGCATCAGCGGCTCGGGCTCGACATGGAGCGCGAACGCCATCCAGCAGTGGATCGCGAGCGTCCACAAGTACGGCATGACGGTCAGCTACAACGACAACGCGTCCACGCAGGGCCGCCAGCAGTTCAAGGACGGGGTGACCGACTTCGGCGTCTCCGAGATCCCCTACGGCACCACCGAGTTCGGGGTGCGGGAGGCTCCGCCGAAACGCGGCTACGCGTACATGCCGATCGTCGCGGGCGGTACGGCCTTCATGTACAACCTCAAGATCGGCGGCAAGCGGGTCACCAACCTGCGGCTGAGCGGCAACACCGTCGCCAAGATCTTCACGGGCGCCATCAAGAACTGGAACGACCCGCAGATCCGCCACGACAACCCCCGTCTGACGCTGCCCAGCCGCAAGATCATCCCGGTGGTCCGCGCCGAGGGCTCGGGCTCCACCGCCCAGTTCACGCTCTGGATGTCCAAGCAGCAGGGCTCGCTGTGGAACGACTACTGCAAGCGGGCCGGCAAGCCGACGCCCTGCGGTGAGACCTCCGACTTCCCGGTGATCCCCGGCACGGGCTTCATCGCCCAGCAGGGCTCGCTCGGCGTGTCCGGCTACATCCGGCAGGACTACTCCGAGGGCGCCATCGGCTACGACGAATACTCGTACGCGCTCACCAGCGGCTTCCCCGTCGCGAAGGTCGAGAACGCGGCCGGCTACTACACCGAGCCGACCGCCTCCAACGTGGCGGTCGCGCTGACCAAGGCCCGTATCAACACCAACAAGGGCTCCTCGGAATACCTGACGCAGATCCTGGACGACGTCTACACCTTCCGCGACCCGCGCACGTACCCGCTGTCCAGCTACAGCTACATCATCCTGCCGACCAAGCTGGAATCGCCGCTCACCGAGGCCAAGGGCAAGACGCTCGCCGCCTTCGGCTACTACTTCCTGTGCCAGGGCCAGGCCCAGGCCGACCCGCTGGGCTACTCCGCGCTGCCGATCAACCTCGTGCAGGCGGGCTTCGACCAGCTCAGGAAGGTCCCCGGGGCGGTGGCCCAGACCATCGACCTCAAGGGCTGCCACAACCCGACCTTCTCCACCGACGGCACCAACACCCTGGTCAAGAACGCGCCCTTCCCCAAGCCGTGCGACAAGGACGGCAACGACCAGTGCACTGACGGCACCGCGGGCGCGAGCAACCAGAAGACCCCGCTGAAGCCCATCAGCGGCAGCAGCGGCAACGGCAGCTCCGGCGGCACCGGGAACGGCACCGGCACCACCAACGGCGGCGCCACCGCCGGAAGCGGCGCGACCAACGGCGGCGCGTCCGGCGGCACCGCCGGCGCGGGCGCCACGGCCGGCTCCTCCGGCGCGGGCGGCTCCTCCGGCGGCGCGGTCGACCCCGACACGGGCCTGGCCAGCGGCGACTCCACCGGCACGACCGGCGGCGACCAGGACGTCACCGCCTCCGAGGTCACCGTCGGCTCCGAGCCCTTCGGGGGCCTGCGGACCTGGCTGATGGGCCTGTCGGCGCTGCTGCTCCTGCTCGTCGTCCTGGCCCCGCCCACCATCGCCCGCCGGATCACCGGGAAGGGGAGGCGTGATGAGCGCGCATGACACCACCGGGCGGCGCCGCACGCTGCTCGTCCGCACCGGCGGACTGCTCACCGCGCTGCTCGCCGCGGTCGGCCTGGTCCTGCTCCCCGCCCCGGCGGGCGGACGGGCCAGCGCGGCCGCAGGCTCCGGTGACTCCGCGGTCACCAAAACCGGTACGAAGGGGCCGTACGACGACTTCTCCGGCCTCAAGGTGACCGTCGACCAGACCGAGGACCTGGACACGCAGGGCGTGAAGGTCTCCTGGACGGGCGGGGAGCCGACCACCCCCGGCCAGAGCCAGTTCGGCTTCGACTTCCTCCAGGTCATGCAGTGCTGGGGAGACTCGCCCGACGGTCCCGACCGGGACCAGTGCGAGTGGGGGAACGCCCCCAACGCCGAGGGGTTCGTCGCGGTGGGGCGCAACATCGCCTACGACTCCTCCAGCGACGGACTGGACGACCCCAAGGAGACGGTCCCCGCAACCCCCTCGGGGCAGGTCCTGCCGTTCCGGGCGGTCACGGGCAAGACCACGAAGGACGTGGGCGAGTACTTCTCCCCCCTCACCACCAACGCCCAGGCGGCCGTCCCCACCGGGCCCGACGGCACGGGCGAGTCGATCTTCCGGCTGAAGACGACGACCGAGGCGGACTACCTCGGGTGCGGCAGCTCCGCCGCCGGGGCCCAGCCCGCCCCGTGCTGGCTCGTCGTCGTACCGCGCGGTGAGCACGAGCCGGACGGCACCGTCCCGCGGACCTCGGCGGGACTGCGCACGTCGCCGCTGTCCCAGAGCAACTGGGATCAGCGCATCGTCTTCCGTCTCGACTTCAAGCCCATCGGGGTCTACTGCACGCTCGGCCAGAAGGAACAGCCCACCGTCGGCTCGGACATGATCCGTCAGGCGATGGAGTCCTGGCAGCCCTCGCTGTGCACGAGCGAGAAGATCACCTTCGACTTCTCCAAGAACCAGCGGTCGTTCGTCCGGCAGCAGGTGCTCGCGGGCGGTGCGGACGGGCAACTGGGCTTCGTCGAGGACCCGGTGGTCCCGCCACCGGGCAGCCCACCGGTCGTGCACGCGCCCGTCGCCGTCTCCGGACTCGTCATCGCCTTCAACGTCCAGGCGAGAGCGTCCTCCCGGCAGGTGCCGCGAGTGCGGCTCAACGCGCGGCTCGTCGCGAAGATGCTCACGGAGTCCTACCAGTGCGACATCCCGGGGCCGAACAGCCAGGTCGTCCGGGGCAGGCTGACGGACAAGAACCCCCAGAAGGTGGACGACGACCCGGAGTTCAAGGCGCTCAACCCCGGATTCCAGGGCTCCGTGCTCAACGGCTGCCGGGCCGGCTTCCAGGTGCCGCAGGGGGAGAGCGACTACGCCGCCATGCTGTGGCGCTGGCTGAACTCCGACCGGGACGCCAAGGCGTTCCTCCAGGGCAAGCCGGACCAGTGGGGCATGAAGATCAACCCGAATTTCCTGGAGAACCAGCCGGACACGACATCCCTCAGCGAGTTCCCGAAACCGGACTCGACGAAGTGGGTGCCCATCCCGGAGAACCCGAACCTTTCGCTCAGCGCGGTGACCGTCAACCCTTACGGAAACGACCTCCAGGATGACGCCGTCCGTGTGCAGTCCGCGAACAACAAGGGCTCCATGGGCGTGAACACCAATTCCATTCCGGTGAGCTTCTACCCGAACGTCCAGCTCCCCGGCAGCTACTTCATGCTGGGGCTGACCGACGCGGCGACCGCCGCCGCGTACCGCCTCGGCACCGCCGAACTCCTCAACGCCGACGGCCAGTTCGTGGCACCGACCACCGACTCGCTGGGCAAGGCGGTGGCGGGGATGAAGGACGGCGCGGTACCGGGTGTGCTGGACCAGGACCCGGGCCGGAAGACGGCGGGCGCCTACCCGCTCACCTCCGTCACCTACGCCGCCGCCTCCACCGGCCTCGACTCCGTCTCCCGCGCCGACTACGCCAACCTGATGCGGTACGCGGCCGGCGCCGGACAGGCGCCGGGCATCGGCAACGGGCTGCTGCCCCCCGGCTACGCGCCCCTGACCACGGCGATGCGCGCCCAGGCGCTCACCGCCGCGGGCCGGCTGGTGGCGGGCGTGCCGCCCACCGGCGACTCCGGTGCGGGCAGCGGGGACACCGGGACGACCGGCGGCGCCGCAGGCTCGACCGGCTCCTCGTCGGCGGGGGCCACGGGCTCCGCGCCCGGCGCCCCGGCGGGCTCCGCGGCCGGCGGCGCCTCCCCGTCCACCTCGGCCCCGGCCGCCGTCAGCGGCGGGACCGGCGGCCCGAGCGCGTCCCCGCCGTCCCACAACGTCGCGGAGACCGGCGGCACCACGCCGGGCCTGCTGCTCGGCGCCGTCCGCTGGGTGCTGCTGATCGTCCTGGTCGCGGGTGTCGCGGGATCCCTCGCGGGCCCCCTTCTGATGCGCGCGGGAGCGGTCCGCGGCGGGGGCGGGTCGCTTTTCCGTCCACGGCGCCCGGCCGCGGACTTGCGCGCCCCCAAGAAGGAAATTCTGGGGTAGTCCGGAATTCCTTTCGTTCACTTTGTCAGTGGTGTCAATTTGATTGACCGGGGCTTTGTTCATGGGCAGGATATTTCACGGCCGGTCGACGGACCGGGCCGTTCCGGAGGGAATCCGGAAACCCTTCGGGCAGGTCACGTCAGCAATTCCATCCGCATAATCACGGAGGAAAGTACAGTGATCGTGAAATTCGCCAAGCGGGCGGCTGTCGTCGCCGGTGCCACGACTCTCGCCGCAGTGATGGTCGCGGGTACGGCGCAGGCCGACCCCACCGAGTTCCGCGAGCTGAACGGTGTGGGTTCGGACACCACGCAGGACGTCCTGAACGGCCTCAGCGGCAAGATCGTCGACCCCAACAACAGCCCGGCGCACCTGCTGATCGCGTCCTACGACGCGGTCAACCCGACCACGGGTGCGGCGCACGAGTGCATCGTGCTGCGTACCGGCCGCACCTGCCCGACCGGTGGCGGCATCACCCGGCCGAACGGCTCGGGCGAGGGCATCGCCGCGCTGAACGCGGACATCGCCTCCGGCGCGGGCAACATCGACTTCGCCCGCTCCTCCAGCGGCGTGTCGGTGGCCGGCACCAACCTCACCTGGGTTCCGTTCGCCGAGGACGCGGTGACGCTGGCGGTCAAGACCGGCAGCACGCTGAAGACCAACGTGACCTTCGCGCCCACGAACTCGGACCTCAAGCGCGTCTACAACTGCCTGGACGCCAGCGGCAACCCGCTGCCGGCCGGTCAGTTCCCGACGATCAACGACGCGAGCGGCAACCCCGTCACCGTGCACCCGCTGGTCCCGCAGACCGGCTCGGGCACCCGCAAGTTCTGGGCGCAGAAGCTGGGCTTCGACCCGGTCAACCTGCCGTCCTGCGTCAGCGACCACGCCAAGAACGGTGCGCAGGTCGAGGAGCACGACGGCAGCGGCCTGCAGCGCACCGTCGCCGCGGACGGCGCCGAGGACATCGTGCCGTTCTCCATCGCGCAGTGGATCGCGCAGTCCAACAGCACCACCACGAAGGTGCGCGACCGCCGCAACGGCGCCGTCCTGGAGTCGGTGGACTCCGCGTCGCCGACCACGGGCAGCCCGGCCGTGCTGAACACCGCGTTCCCGATCAACCGCGACGTCTACAACGTCATCAAGACGACCCGGCTGACCGAGACCGACATCGCGCTGGCGTTCGTCGGTGCGACCTCCAAGGTCTGCACCAACACCGCGACCATCCAGCTCTACGGCTTCGGTCTGCTGACCCACTGCGGCGACACCACGCTGACCGGCAACTCCTGACCGACCCGCGCGGGCTCCGGGGCTGAGCCCGCACCCCCGCACCACCACCGGCGGACGGAAGTCCGCCAGGCCGGGCACCCCGTGCGGGGTGCCCGGCCGCACCACCCGCCACCGGACACCCACTCACTGATTCTCAGGGGGAATCACACGATGAACCGAAGACTGCACGGCGTGCTCGTCGGCGCTCTGGGACTGGCCATAGGGGGCCTGGGCGTCCTCGCGCCCGGAGCCGGCAGCGCGAGCGCCGCGACCGCCGCCCGCGGCGCGACCGTGACGCTCACCCCCAGGAGCGACAGCATCACCGACGGCTCGCCGTTCACCCAGGTCTCGGTCAGCAAGGCCTGCCCGGCGGGCTACCAGGACAACCTGAGCGTCTTCCTGGTCGCGCGCGACGGGAGCGAGTCCGGTATCGCGTTCAACCTGACGGACGGGGCGCCCTTCTCCGCGGCCCCGGCCACCACCCAGGAGCCGGCCGACTCGACCGGCAGCACGTACGTGAACTCGATCGCCGACGCGTTCAGCAACGTCAACGCCCCGCTCGTGGACGGCACCTACCCGATCCACGTGGTGTGCGGGAGCGCCGACCCGGCGAACCACCCGGACCGGCCCACCTCCACCGGCTTCATCGACGTGACCGGTGACACCTGGCAGGTCGACAGCCGGCAGGCCCCGGTCGCCACCAAGATCAAGCTGGCGGCCAGCCCGCTCCGGCACGTCCAGGTCGGCCAGACCTTCACGCTCACCGCGACCGTCAGCCCGGCCGTCGCCGGCACCGTGCGCTTCTCCGCGGACGGCGGTGCCAACCCGATCGGCACCCCGGTGACCGTGGTGAACGGTGTCGCCGGCGTCACCGTGCCGACCAACACGCTGCCCGCCGTCCGGCACTACGACGCCGTCTTCCTGCCCGCCGACCAGCTGACGTACGCCCAGGCCTACGGGCTGGCGGACTACGCCTTCCTCGCCGCCCCGGGCATCACCGTCACGGACGCGGCGGGCACCGTCCTGGGGAGCAACCCGCGGCTGACCGCCGGCCAGCAGATCACCGTGTCGGCCACCGGCTTCCAGCCCTCCGCCGGCGAGACCGTCGACGCGTCGATCACCAAGGCGCTGCTCGGGATCCTGCCGGTCGGCCTCCCGGCGACCACCTCCAACGGGTCCGGCGCGGTGACGTCCTACACGGTCACCGTCCCGGACTGCATCTCCGCCGGCTCGCACCAGCTCGTGCTCTCCGGCGAGACCTCGAAGGTCAAGATCACCTTCGGCTTCACCACAAAGTAGCCGCGACGGTCCGCGGGATGCCCCGCTGACCTGCGTGGACGCACACAGACCCTGCCACCTCCCAGGTGGCAGGGCAGTGCGCGTAAGGCCGCACCACCGGCACGACCGGCACCACCGACCGTCACCGTTAAGGGGACAAGGAGATATGAAACGAAGAATGCACGCGGCACTGCTGAGCGTGCTGGCACTCGTCCTGGGCAGCGGCGCCCTGGTCCTCACCACGGCGGGGTCGGCGGGCGCCGACGACTCCGGGACGGTGACCCTGACGCCCGGCAGCGGCTCCGTCGACGACAACCCGCCGCTCACCTCGCTGACGCTGCCCTCCGGCTGCCCCACGGGCTACCAGGACTCCCTGGAGATCGGCGTGGCGCTCTCGGGCGGCACCAGCGACATCGTCTACGGCCTGACGGACGGCGCGCCCTACAGCGGTACCGACGTCACCGTGACCGTCCCGACCGACCCGGGACCGACCACGTACATCAACAGCATCGCCGACGCGTTCGGCAACAGCGGTGTGACGATGACCGACGGGACGTACCCGCTCAACGTCATCTGCGAGTCGAGCACCGGCGCCTCCGCCGACGGCTCGACCTTCACCGCGCTGATCGACATCACCGGGCACGACTGGGCGGTCAAGCAGGTCGCCCCGCCGGCCACCACGTCGGTCGCCCTCGCGATCTCCCCGGCGAACTACTCGGTGACCGACCAGCCGTTCACCCTCAAGGCCACGGTGACGCCGAGCGACGCGGTCGGCAGCGTCCAGTTCTTCAGCGGTCCCACCCCGGTCGACGGCGGGACACAGGCGGTGTCGAACGGCACGGCGAGCGTCTCGATCCCGGGCGTCGCCACGAGCGTCTACAGCTACACGGCGGTCTTCAAGCCCACCGACCCCACCAAGTACGCGGGCAGCACCTCGCCCGCCGTGAGCTACAACGTCCTCGCCGAGCCCAGCATCACCGTGCTCGACAAGGACAACAACGACCTTGAGGACACCCCCCTGCTCACGGGCGGTCAGAAGATCACCGCGACCCTGACCGGCTTCCTGAACGCCCGTGACGGGAACCCCGGCGAGGCCGTCCACCTCACGCTGGACGACGGCTCCTCCGCGCTGCCCGACGCCACCGCGGACGCCGAGGGGTCGGTCAACAGCCTCACCGTGACCATCCCCACCTCCCTCGCGGACGGCTGCCACACGCTGGACTTCACCGGCGCCACCAGCGGCGTCAAGCAGAGCTTCGCCTTCAAGACCGGGGCGAAGACCGACTGCTCGGGCGACTCCGGCGGCAACGGCGACACCAGTGGCTCGGGCGACACCTCCGGCAGCGGTGACACCAGCGGCGCCGGGGACACCTCCGGCGACACCGCGGGTGACACCGCCGGGAACACGGCCGGCAGCGGGGACACCGCGGGCACCGGGAACACCGCGGGCGCCGGCGACTCCGGCGGCACGTCCGGCGGCTCCAACCTGGGCCCGCTGGCGGCGACCGGGGCGGGGGGCGCGCTCACCTACAGCGTGCTCTCGCTGCTCATGGTCACCGCGGGCGGCCTCATGGTCCACCGCGTCCGGCGCGACGGGAAGCTGCTGACCTTCGGCAGCCGAACGCGCGACTGACCCTTCTTTCCGCCGGGCGGCGGACCGCGTCCGCGCCGTCCGCCGCCCGGCACCCCCGAACCGCCTAAGGAGCCCTCCGTGGCCGTACTGACACCGTCGCAGCCCGCGGCCGCGCCGCCGGAGGAGCCGGCCGCACCACCGCCGGGGCCCGCCCGACCCGACGCCCGCTTCATGATCCCCGGCGCCGCCCTCACGCTGCTGGCCGCGCTGCTGCTGGGCTTCGCCGCGCACCTCACCGTGCTCGGGCACGTCGAGCACGCCCACGCCCAGCAGGCCGGGTTCGACCGGCTGCGCGGCGAACTGGCCAACGGCACCGCCCCGGTGGGACCGCGTGACGTCAACGGCAAGCCGCTCGCCGCCGGTTCGCCGGTCGCCGTGCTGCACATCCCGTCGATCGGGCTGCGCGAGGTCGTCTTCCAGGGCACCACGTCCGGGGTGCTCACCAAAGGGCCCGGACACCTGCGCAACACCCCGATGCCCGGCCAGCCCGGCACCAGCACCGTCCTGGGGCGGCAGTGGGGCTACGGCAGCCCCTTCCACCACCTCGACGAGCTGCGGCCCGGCGACCGCATCACCGTCACCACCGGGCAGGGCCAGCAGCAGTACCGCGTGACCGGGGTGCGCCGGGCCGGCGACCCCGCCCCCGTGGTGCTGCACACCGGGCAGGGGCGGCTCACCCTCGTCACCTCCACCGGCGGGCTCTACACCCCGCACGGCGTGCTGCGGGTGGACGCCGACCTGGTCAGCGACGTGCAGCCCGGCCCCGCGGCCGGCGGGCAGATCCCCACCGCCGAACGCCCGCTGGAGGGCGACCCGTCGGCATGGCTGCCGGTGATGCTGTGGCTCCAGGCGCTGCTCGTCGCCGTCGTCGCCGTCACCTGGGCCTTCCGCCGCTGGGGGCGCTGGCAGACCTGGATCGCGGGCGTGCCGGTGCTCGCCGCGATCGTCGTCGCGCTGTCCGGCGCGGCCACCGAGCTGCTCCCCAACCTGCTCTGACCCGCGCGCCGCCCGCGTCCGACCGCCCGCGCACCGCCCCGCGCAACTCCGAGGAGAACCACCGCATGTCCACCACCGACGAGACCGTCCAGCTCCCGCCCGTACCGGCCTCCCCGACACCGCACGCCCGCCCGGCCGCGGCCCGCCCCGCCACCCTCGACGCCCGCGACATCTCCGCGTGGTTCGGCGACCACAAGGTGCTCGACCGGGTGTCGCTCACCATGCCCGCGCAGCGGGTCACCGCGCTCATCGGCCCGTCCGGCTGCGGCAAGTCCACCTTCCTGCGGATCCTCAACCGCATGCACGAACTCATCGGCACCGCGTCACTGGCCGGGCAGGTGCTGCTGGACGGGCAGGACATCTACGACCGCGGGCGGCGCATCACCCAGGCACGGCGGGAGATCGGCATGGTCTTCCAGAAGCCCAACCCCTTCCCGGCGATGAGCATCTACGACAACGTGCTGGCCGGGCTGAAGATGAACGGCATCAAGGCGGGCCGCCGCGAACGGGACGACCTGGTCGAGGAGTGCCTGATGAAGGCCGGGCTGTGGCGCGAGGTCGCCGACCGGCTGCGGCAGCCCGGCGGGGCCCTGTCCGGCGGGCAGCAGCAGCGCCTGTGCATCGCCCGCTCGCTCGCGGTACGGCCCCGGGTGCTGCTGATGGACGAGCCGTGCTCGGCGCTCGACCCGACCTCGACCCGGCGGATCGAGCAGACCATCGGCGAGCTGTCCGACGAGGTCACGATCGTCATCGTCACCCACAACATGCAGCAGGCCGCGCGCGTGTCGCACTCCTGCGCCTTCTTCCTCGCCGAACAGGGCACGCCCGGCGTCATCGTGGAGCACGGGCCCACCGACACGATGTTCAACAGCCCGCAGGACGAGCGCACGTCCGACTACGTCAACGGCCGTTTCGGCTGAGCCCGGTGGGAAGCTCGCGCACGCTCCTGCCCGCGGGCGCGCTGGTGGCCGCCGCGGTGCTCGCCGCGTGCGGTCGTCCGGCGGCCGACCCCGCCCGGCCCGCCGCCGCCCCCACCCCCGCGGCGGCCACCACGACGTCCCGGGACGCCAACCGGCCGCTGCCGCACGCCCTTCCGGCGCCCCCGGCCGGCACCGCCCGGCCCGCGCCCACCCCGTCCGCCCCGCCCGCCACCGTGTCGTCCACGACCGGCCCGGCACGTCACACCGCCCCCGCGGCCCCGCCACCGCCGCGCACCGCCCCGCCCAGGCCGCCGGTCCGCACGGCCGCGCCCGCGGCGAAGCAGACCGGGCCGGTGTACCCGCCGGGCACGACGGTGCTGCACATCGGGAAGTGGTCCCGCTCGGTCGTCCGCGGCGACCAGGCCACGATCGACCGCTGCACCTCCGCGGTGCTCTTCGCCGGTCCCGACCCCGCGCAGGCCGACGGCACCGCGATGCGCACGACCGTCATCGTCGGCCACGACTTCTGCGGCTACGCGATCCTCGCGCCGCTCCCGGTCGGCACCCGCGTGACCCTCGACACACCGCAGGGCACGCTGTCCTACCACGTCTACGCGACCTACATCACACCCGGCCAGGGCGGCCCCGACAGCGGCCTGTACTGGGGCGACCTCACCCTCCAGACCTGCGTCGGCCCCGACACCGGCTTCAGCTACCTCCAACGCGACTGACCGGGCCGCCCCGCGCGGGGCGGCCCGGTCGGCCGGTGCGCGGTCAGATCAGGCCCTGGGCCAGCATCGCGTCCGCGACCAGTTCGAAGCCCGCGATGTTGGCGCCGACCACGTAGTTGCCGGGGCTGCCGTAGCGCTCCGCGGTGGTGTAGCAGGACTCGTGGATGTGGCGCATGATCTCCGCCAGCCGCTCCTCGGTGTGCGCGAACGTCCACGAGTCGCGGGAGGCGTTCTGCTGCATCTCCAGGGCGCTGGTGGCCACACCGCCGGCGTTCGCCGCCTTGCCCGGCGCGAAGGCGACCCCCGCCTCCTGGAAGACCCGCACGGCCTCCGGTGTGGTGGGCATGTTCGCGCCCTCCGCGACCGCCTGCACACCGTTGCGGACCAGGGCCAGCGCGTCGGTCTCGTGCAGCTCGTTCTGCGTGGCGCAGGGCAGCGCCACATCGCAGGGGACGTTCCACAGGCCCGTGCCGTCCGCGTACGACACGTGCGCACCGCGCCGCTGCGCGTACTCCGCGACCCGGCCCCGGCCGACCTCCTTGATCTCCTTGAGCAGGGCGAGGTCGATGCCCTTCTCGTCCACGACGTAGCCGGAGGAGTCCGAGCACGTCACGACGGTCGCGCCGAGCTGCTGGGCCTTCTCGATCGCGTAGATCGCGACATTGCCCGAACCCGACACGGCCACGCGCCGCCCGTCCAGCGACTCACCGCGGCTGCGCAGCATCTCCTCGGTGAAGATCACACAGCCGTAGCCCGTCGCCTCGGTCCGCGCCTGCGAACCGCCCCAGCCCAGCCCCTTGCCGGTCAGGACGCCCGACTCGAAGCGGTTGGTGATCCGCTTGTACTGGCCGAACAGGTAGCCGATCTCCCGGCCGCCCACGCCGATGTCGCCCGCCGGCACATCGGTGTACTCGCCGAGGTGGCGGTGCAGCTCGGTCATGAACGACTGGCAGAAGCGCATCACCTCGGCGTCCGAGCGGCCCTTCGGGTCGAAGTCCGAGCCGCCCTTGCCGCCGCCGATGGGCATGCCGGTGAGCGCGTTCTTGAAGATCTGCTCGAAGCCCAGGAACTTCACGATCCCGAGGTTCACCGAGGGATGGAAGCGCAGCCCGCCCTTGTACGGCCCGAGGACACTGCTGAACTCGACCCGGAAACCGCGGTTGACGTGCACCCGGCCCTGGTCGTCCGACCACGGCACCCGGAAGATCAGCTGCCGCTCGGGCTCGGCGATCCGCTCCACGATCCGCGCGTCCATGAACTCCGGCCGCTGCTCCAGCACCGGGTCGAGGGTCTCCAGGACCTCGCGCACGGCTTGGTGGAACTCGGTCTCGCCCTGGTTGCGGCGCAGGATCTCTGCGTACAGCGGCTCGATGACGCGCATACGGGTGTGCCCTCCGTTGGCTCGGCGATTTCGCGCGCTGAGGCACCCCGTCCCTGGGGGCCGCAGCGGCCCCCTTCGGCGTTTGGCATATTCATTGTCGCCGGTCGCCCGCCGCACCGGAACACGGGGTGATCCAGGCCACGCCCGGTGTCCCGGGCGTGGCCACCGGTACCGTCCCGGGACGGCCTACAGGCCCGCCGCCGAGGCGAGGGCGGCCTTGAGCGCCTCCAGGAGGGCGGCCGCGCGGGCGCGGGCCGGGGGAAGGTCGGCGGTGGGCGGGAGGACGACCTCCAGATAGCACTTGACCTTGGGTTCCGTGCCGCTGGGGCGGACGACGACACGGGCCGAGGAGACACCCTCACCGGTCAGGCGGTAGCGCAGGCCGTCCGTGGGCGGCAGGCCGTCCGCCCCCTCGCGCAGATCCTCCGCGGAGGCGACGGTCAGGCCCGCCAGCTCGGTGGGCGGGTGCGCCCGCAGCCGGGCCATCGCGGCGGTGATCAGGCCCAGGTCGTCCACGCGCACGGAGAGCTGGTCGGTGGCGTGCAGCCCGTGCACGAGGGCCAGCCCGTCCAGCTCGTCCGCGAGGGTGCGGCCCTCCTGCCGGGCCTGCGCGGCCATCTCCGCGAGCAGCAGCGCCGCGGTCACCCCGTCCTTGTCCCTGACCCCGGCCGGATCCACGCAGTAGCCGAGCGCCTCCTCGTACCCGTACCGCAGCCCCGGGACGCGGGCGATCCACTTGAAGCCGGTGAGCGTGTCCTCGTAGCCCAGGCCTGCGCGGGCGGCGATCTTCGACAGCAGCGAGGAGGACACGATGCTCGCCGCGAAGACGTCCTGCCCGGGTTCGGCGGCGCCGCGCCGGACGAGATGGGCGGCGAGCAGCGCGCCCAGCTCGTCACCGCGCAGCATGCGCCAGCCCGCTTCCGCCGCGGGGTCGGGGACGGCGGCGGCGCAGCGGTCGGCGTCCGGGTCGTTGGCGACGACCAGGTCGGGCGAGGCGTCCCGCGCGGTCTTGAAGGCCAGATCCATCGCACCCGGTTCCTCCGGGTTGGGGAAGGCGACGGTCGGGAAATCCGGGTCGGGCGCGGCCTGTTCGGCGACCGGCACGGGCGCGGGGAAGCCCGCGCGGGCGAAGGCGGCGGTCAGCGTCTCCAGCCCCACCCCGTGCAACGGCGTGTAGACGGTGGACAGTTCGCGCGGGCCGCCCGGTGCGAGCACACCCGTCGCGCGCTCCAGATACGCGGCCAGGACGTCCTCGCCGAGCACCTCCCAGCCCTCCGCGGCCAGCGGCACGGACGCCAGCGGCCCCACCGCCGCGATCCGGGCCGCGATCTCCGCGTCCGCGGGCGGCACGATCTGCGAGCCGTCGCCCAGATACACCTTGTAGCCGTTGTCCTGCGGCGGGTTGTGGCTCGCCGTCACCATCACCCCGGCGGCGACGCCCAGTTCACGGATCGCGAAGGCCAGCACCGGCGTCGGCAGCGGACGCGGCAGCAGATACGCGCGCAGACCCGCGCCCGTCATCACCGCGGCCGTGTCCCGTGCGAAGTCCGCGGACTTGTGGCGGGCGTCGTAACCCACCACGACCGAGCCGCCGGGACCCAGATACGCCGCGAGCCCCGCGGCCGCCCGGATCACGACCGCGCGGTTCATCCGGTTCGACCCCGCGCCCAGCGCCCCGCGCAGCCCCGCCGTCCCGAACTCCAGCGTCCCGTCGAAACGGTCGGCCAGCTCCGCGGACTCGCCCGCGGCGATCAGCGCGGTCAGCTCCGCCCGGGTCTCGGGGTCGGGATCCTCCGCGGCCCACGCGCGGGCGCGGGCGAGCAGGTCGGTCATGGGAGCCGGTTCCCTTCGTTCGGTGTCAGAGGCGGGCGAGCAGGTCCGCGAGCAGCGTGCCCATCCGGGTGGCCGACTCGCGGCCCGCCGCGAGCACCTCCTCGTGGTTGAGCGGCTCGCCCGTCATCCCCGCGGCCAGGTTCGTGACCAGCGACACGCCCAGCACCTCCGCGCCCGCCTCGCGGGCCGCGATCGCCTCCAGCGTGGTGGACATGCCCACCAGGTCCCCGCCGATCGCCCGGACCATGCCGATCTCGGCGGGCGTCTCGTAGTGCGGGCCGGGCAGCTGGACGTACACGCCCTCGTCCAGCGTCGGGTCTATCTCCTTGCACAGCGCGCGCAGCCGCGGCGAGTACAGGTCCGTGAGGTCCACGAAGTTCGCACCCGCGATGGGGGACACCGCGGTCATGTTGATGTGGTCGCTGATCAGCACGGGCTGGCCCGGCCGGTACCCGGGCCGAAGGCCCCCGCAGCCGTTCGTCAGCACCACGGTCTTCACCCCCGCGGCCACCGCCGTCCGCACCCCGTGCACGACGCTCGCCACGCCCCGGCCCTCGTACAGATGCGTACGCCCCAGGAACACGAGGGCGCGCACGCCGCCGACCCGCACCGAACGCACCTGGCCCGCATGACCCGCCACCGCGGGCGCCGGGAACCCCGGCAGATCGGTGACCGCCAGCTCCACGTCGGGCGCCCCCAGGGCGTCCGCCGCGGGCACCCAGCCCGACCCCAGGACCAGGGCGACGTCGTGCGTCTGCGCGCGGGTCAGCTCGCGCAGGCGGGCGGCGGCGTCGTCGGCCGCGGCGTAGGGCTCGGGATTCACGGAAGCGTTCACGCGCAGAGCGTAGCCTGTTTGAGCCTACGCGCGTAGACGCTCCCCGCTGTTCGCCGGCCTCGCCCCGTCCCTGCCCCTTGCGCGGGGCGGCGCGATCTTCCGCCGGTGGGGGCTGGCCGCGCAGTTGCCCGCGCCCCTGAAAAACGAGAACTCTCACCCCCACCGGCAGGCAGCCGCTGAACCGGCCTGGAGGGGGACGGTGCGGGGTGCCCCCGCAGGAATGCGCTGGGAGGGGCTCAGCCCCTACGTAGGAGGGTGAAGGCGCATTCCGAGGAGGTGCCCCGTGGCGGCACCCGACCCAGCGACGGCGCGCCGCGTAAGGGGCGCGAGGAACTGCGCGAGCAACCACCCACCGGCAGAAGGTCGCGCGGCGAACCGCAACAAGCACCCCCGGAGCGTCAGCAAGGACGCTTACGAAGCTCCATCACATAGTCATGAGGCGCCCCCGCCGACTCCGCCGCGTCAGCGATCTCACCGAGATACCGCGCCGACGGCAGCCCCCCTTCGTAGTCGTCGAGGACGTACAGCCACGCCGGCACGTCCCCGTCGAGCGTGTGGACGCGGACGGTCGTGCGGCGGTACATGCCGAGGGGGACGCCCTCCCACCGGTCGAGGGATTCCTCGTCGATCGGCGCGATGTCGTAGAGGCCGACGAAGACCTGGTGCGTGGGGTCCTCGACGAGCGTGGCGAGCGCGCCCTCCCAGCCCATCTGCTCGCCGCCGAAGGTGAGGCGCCAGCCGGTCAGCCAGCCCGTGCCGCGCAGCGGGGAGTGCGGTGCGCGGCGGGTCATCAGCCGCGCGTCGAGGTTGCCTGCGTAGGCGGCGTAGAGCGACATGACGTCGAGGGTACGGGAGCGGCATCGGGGCGGCGTAAGGACGGACTTCCGCCCCTCCCCCGGGGGCGCCGCCCGGCGTCCGGGCGAACGTGCGTGCCCCGCGCGGTCGCTTCTTGGCGCGTGCGGGACAATGGGGTACGTGACAAGGATCGTGATCATCGGTGGCGGACCCGGCGGCTACGAGGCGGCGCTGGTGGCGGCGCAGCTCGGCGCGGAGGTGACGGTCGTCGACTGCGACGGCCTGGGCGGTGCGTCGGTGCTGACCGACTGCGTACCGTCGAAGACCCTGATCGCCACCGCAGAGGTCATGACGACCTTCGACAGCTCCTACGAGGAGCTGGGCATCATCGTGGCGGACGACACCCCGCCCGAGGCGCGGTCGGCGCGGGTGGTGGGCGTGGACCTGGGCAAGGTCAACCGCCGGGTCAAGCGGCTCGCGCTCGCGCAGTCGCACGACATCACCGCGTCCGTGACGCGTGCGGGCGCGAAGGTGATGCGCGGGCGCGGGCGGCTGGAGGGCCCCCAGACGGCCGAGGGCACCCGGACGGTCGTCGTGACGGCCGCCGACGGCACCGAGCAGCGGCTGACGGCCGAGGCCGTGCTGATCGCGACCGGCGCGCGGCCGCGCGAGCTGCCCGACGCGATGCCGGACGGCGAGCGCATCCTGAACTGGACGCAGGTCTACGACCTGGACGAGCTGCCGCGCGAGCTGATCGTGGTGGGTTCGGGTGTGACCGGCGCGGAGTTCGCGGGCGCCTACCAGGCGCTGGGCTCGAAGGTGACGCTGGTCTCCTCGCGGGACCGGGTGCTGCCCGGCGAGGACCCGGACGCGGCGGCGGTGCTGGAGGACGTCTTCCGGCGCCGCGGCATGAACGTGATGTCGCGTTCGCGCGCGCAGTCGGTGAAGCGGGTGGGCGACGGTGTCGAGGCGACGCTGACCGACGGCCGCGTCATCACCGGCACGCACTGCCTGATGGCGGTCGGCGCGATCCCGAACACCGCCGGGATGGGCCTGGAGGAGGCGGGCGTCAAGCTCACCGAGTACGGCCACGTGTGGACGGACAAGGTGTCGCGCACGAGCGCCTCGGGCGTGTACGCGGCCGGTGACGTGACGGGTGTCTTCGCGCTCGCGTCGGTCGCGGCGATGCAGGGCCGGATCGCGATGTACCACTTCCTCGGCGACGCGGTGGCGCCGCTGAACCTGAAGACCGTGTCGTCGAACGTCTTCACCGACCCGGAGATCGCGACCGTCGGCTACACGCAGGCGGACGTGGACTCCGGGCGGATCGACGCCCGGCTGGTGAAGCTGCCGCTGCTGCGCAACCCGCGGGCGAAGATGCAGGGCATCCGGGACGGCTTCGTGAAGATCTTCTGCCGTCCGGGCACGGGCATCGTGGTCGGCGGTGTGGTGGTCGCGCCCAAGGCGAGCGAGCTGATCCACCCGATCTCGCTCGCGGTGGACAACAACCTGACGGTCGAGCAGATCGCGAACGCCTTCACCGTCTACCCGTCGCTGTCCGGCTCGGTCGCGGAGGTCGCGCGGCAGCTGCACAACCGCGGGAATTAGCGAACGTACGGTCGGTCTGTAGCACTTCGCGGTCTGTTTCGCGCGGAACTTCGCTGTACTGGTGCAAAACGCTGAAAGCAGCGATCGATGGGGTTACTGTCGGTTTCGTGTTCGCTGCAGAACGTCGCCAATTGATCCTGGAAATGGTGCGGGCCAACGGAGCGGTGTCGCTCCGTGAACTCGCCCGTGTCGTCCAGACCTCCGAAGTGACCGTGCGCCGTGATGTGCGGGCACTGGAGGCCGAAGGACTACTCGACCGCCGGCACGGCGGTGCGGTGCTGCCGGGGGGATTCACCCGCGAGTCCGGCTTCCCGCAGAAATCCCATCTCGCGACCGCGGAGAAGACGGCCATCGCCGATCTCGCGGCCTCGCTCGTGGACGAGGGCGAGGCCATCGTCGTCGGCGCGGGCACCACCACGCAGGAGCTGGCCCGGCGGCTCGCCCGGGTGCCGGGGCTCACCGTGGTGACCAACTCGCTGCTGGTCGCCCAGGCGCTCGCGCACGCCAACCGGGTCGAGGTCGTCATGACCGGCGGCACGCTGCGCGGCTCCAACTACGGGCTGGTCGGCAGCGGCGCGGAGCAGTCCCTGCAAGGGCTGCGGGTCTCCCGGGCGTTCCTGTCCGGCGCGGGCCTGACGGCCGAGCGCGGCCTCTCGACGTCCAACATGCTGGCCGCCAGCGTGGACCGGGCGCTCGTGCAGGCGGCCGCCGAGGTCGTCGTGCTGGCCGACCACACCAAGCTCGGCGCCGACACCATGTTCCAGACGGTGCCCACCGACATGATCACCCACCTGGTCACGGACGAGCCGCCGCCCGGCGAGGAGCGCGCCGCCACCGAGCTGCAGGCGCTGGCCGACCGCGGGGTGCAGCTCGCCGTCGCCCCGTCGCCGGGGGCGGTGCCGGAGCCGGCCGCGCGCGAGCCCGTACCGGCGCCGCGCCGCCCGCACGGGCTGCGGCCGCCGGCCGTACCGCGGCTCGCGGACCTGCGGCCGCACTGAGCCGGGAGGGCCCCCGGCCGCGCGCCGGGGGCCTTCGGGTCAGTCGCCGGGGGTCACGATGCCGCGCACCGTGAGGTCCATCAGGCGGTCGAAGGTGCCCTTGTCCTCCGGGTTCTGCTCGGCGATCGTGATGAGCCCGGTGGTGAGCTTGAGCAGGTCGCTCATCGCGATGTCGGACCGCACGTCGCCCGCGGCCTGCGCGCGCGACAGCAGGCTGTTGCCGACCTCGTGCAGCCGCACCTTGCACTGCCGCATGCGCCCGTCGGTGTCGGCGGCGATCCGTACGGACAGCCCGCGGTAGGCGGTGGCGTGCACCGCCACCGCCTTCAGCCATGCCAGCAGGGCGGGCAGCGGCTCCTGCTGCTCCAGCAGTTCCTGCGCGCGTCCGGCGAGCGCGTCCAGTTCGCTGACGAAGACCGCGTTCACCAGGGCCGACCGGTCGGGGAAGTGCCGGTAGAGGGTGCCGATGCCGACGCCGGCGTGCCGCGCGATGTCCTCCAGCGCCACGTCCGTGCCGTGCACGACGAACGCCTGCCGTGCCTCCTCCAGCAGCCGGTCGTAGTTGCGTTGCGCGTCCGCCCGCATGCGGTCCTGCCTTCCGGTCCCGGTGAGCTCGTCCCGGGAAGCCGCGCGGAAGCGGATTCCCGAAACCGATTGTAGATCCGGAGGTTCCCTCCGTATATTTTTCGGAGGCAACCTCCGTTTCTGCTGCCCGACCTCTCCGCTGGAGGCCCAACAGCCATGTCCACGCCCGTCCTGCGCGACCAGGAGACGGCCGGCCGTGCCCCGGCCCCCGCCGAGGCGCACCCGTACCTCGCCCTCACCGTCATCGTCGGAACCCAGCTGGTGCTCATGCTCGACCTCACCGTGGTGAACGTCGCGCTGCCCCGTATCGGCTCCGGTCTCGGCTTCTCGCCCACCGGCATGTCCTGGGTGCTGAACGTCTACGCCCTCGCCTTCGGCGGCCTGCTGCTGCTCGGCAGCCGCGTCGGCGACCTCATCGGCCGCCGCCGGGCGCTGGTGTGGGGCGTCGCCGCCTTCACCCTCGCCTCGGTGCTCGGCGGTGTCGCCAACGACGCCGCCACGCTGCTCGTCGCCCGCGGCCTCCAGGGCGCCGCGGCGGCGCTCGCCGCGCCCAGCACCCTCGCCCTGATCGCCACCACCTTCCGCGAGGGTCCCGAGCGCATCCGCGCGCTCAGCGTCTTCTCGGCCGTCGCGGGCGGCGCCACCACGATCGGCCTCACCCTGGGCGGCATGCTCACCAGCTGGGGCTCGTGGCGCTGGGTCTTCTTCATCAACATCCCCATAGGCGCGGCCATCGTGCTGCTCGGCCCGCGCTGCGTCCCCGAAACCGCCCGGCACCGCGGCGGCCGCTTCGACATCGCGGGCGCACTCACCGGCACCCTCGGTACCGCCTCGCTCGTCTACGCCTTCATCCGCGTCGGCGAGACCTCCTGGGGCGACTCCCGGGCGCTGGCCACCTTCGTGACCGCGGCCGCCCTGCTGGCCGCCTTCCTCGTCAACGAGACCCGGGTGGAGCACCCGCTGGTGGTGCTGCGGCTGTTCCACGACCGCAACCGGCCGCTGGCGTACGCGGTGATGATGCTGCTGCCCGCCGCGATGGGCAGCATCTTCTACTTCTCCACCCAGTACCTGCAGATCTACCTGCACTACAGCCCGATCAGGACCGGCCTGGCCTTCCTGGCGCTGTCCCTGCCGCTGCTGGTCGCCGCGCGGATCGTCCCCCGGGCGCTGGCCGCCGGGCGCAGCCCGCGCGTGGTCGCGACCGTCGGCCTGTGCGTCTCGCTGGCCGGCGCGGTCTGGAGCACGCGGCTCGGCGCGTCCGACGGCTACGCGCGCGGGGTGCTGCCGACGATGATCCTCATGGGCTTCGGCATCGGCCTCACCATGATGCCGCTCAACACCGTCATCCTGTCCGGTGTCGCGCCCGCGGACGCGGGGTCGGCCTCCGGGCTGCTCCAGACGATGCAGCAGGTCGGTGCGAGCCTCGGCCTGTCGGTGCTGGTCACCGTCTTCGGCACGGTCTCCCGCCACCACCGGCAGGACCCGTTCATCCACGGCGTGGACGCCGCCTTCGCCCTCGCCGTCGTCTTCGTGGCCGCCGCGCTCGCGCTGGTGCTGGCCCTGCGGCTGCCGTCCCGCACACCGGCGGCGGCCGACTGACGGCCGGTCACCGCGGGGCGACGTACGCGCGCGGCGCGGCCTCCCGGACGGGAGGCCGC
>NZ_JBSGHL010000044.1:0-74128 GCF_053604375.1 Streptomyces sp. NPDC004031
GCGCGGCCGCGGCGGCGCGGCGCGGGCACGTCCGCCGGGGCCTCCGCCGGGCCTGCGACCGGCTCGGGCGCGGGCCCCGGCTCGGCGGCGGCGGCCACGGGTACCGGCCTGGGGACGGGGCGGCGGCCCTTGCCGCGCAGTTGGGCCGTCACGTTCATCGTCCACACCGCGACCGTGAACAGCACCATGAACTGCCCGATGAAGATGCCCCAGAACAGCCCCGG
Source organism: Streptomyces sp. NPDC004031 (assembly GCF_053604375.1). Classification (NCBI taxonomy): domain Bacteria; kingdom Bacillati; phylum Actinomycetota; class Actinomycetes; order Kitasatosporales; family Streptomycetaceae; genus Streptomyces; species Streptomyces sp. NPDC004031. Next base: position 225 of record NZ_JBSGHL010000044.1, read on the forward strand.
GCCCGAGAGCCCGCCCGCTTCGGCGTCCGGCCACGCGGCGGGGATGTCGTGCGGTTGGCCGACCAGCGCCCGCATCGCCCGCGGGGTGCGGGTGAAGTGCAGCCCCGCGGGCCACGAGCCGTGCGCCAGCAGCCCCGCGATACCGGTGGCCGTCCACACCAGCAGCGTGACGCCCAGCAGGAACGCGATGATGCCGACGACCAGCCCGTCCGGCAGGCCGCCGCCGTTCTGCTCCCGCTTCTGCGCCGCCATGCCCCCGCCTCACGCCACCGCGTCGTCGGCCATTTGCTTGGCGAGGGCGACCTGGGCGGCGGCGTGCGCCTCCGCCCGTGCCTCGGCCTCGGCTTCCGCCTCCGCCATGTCGGCGGCGTGCTCCGAGGAGGACTGGGTCATGGCGCGGTCGGTGAAGACCAGGGGGCGTTCGGCCTCGGTGATCAGGTGTTTGACGACCTGTACGTTGCCGTTGACGTCCCACACCGCGATGCCCGGCGTCAGTGTCGGGATGATCTCGACCGCCCAGCGTGGCAGCCCCAGCACTCGTCCCGTCGCGCGCGCCTCGTCCGCCTTCTGGGCGTAGATCGTGCGGGTCGAGGCCATCTTCAGGATCGCCGCGGCCTCCTTGGCGGCGGCCCCGTCCACGACGTCCGACAGGTGGTGCACGACGGCGACGAAGGACAGGCCGAGGCGGCGGCCGAACTTCAGCAGCCGCTGGAAGAGCTGCGCCACGAAGGGGGAGTTGATGATGTGCCAGGCCTCCTCGACCAGGAAGATGCGTTTCTTCCGGTCGGGCCTGATCCACGTGTGCTCCAGCCACACGCCGACGATCGCCATCAGGATCGGCATCGCGATCGAGTTGCGGTCGATGTGCGAGAGGTCGAAGACGATGAGCGGCGAATCCAGGTCGATGCCCGCGCTCGTCGGCCCGTCGAACATGCCGCGCAGGTCGCCGTCCACCAGCCGGTCGAGCACCAGCGCCACGTCCAGGCCCCAGGCCCGTACGTCGTCCAGGTCGACGTTCATCGCCTCGGCGGACTCCGGCATCGGGTGCCGCAGCCGCTCGACGATGTCGGTCAGGATGGGCTGGCGGTCCGTCACCGTGTCGGCCACGTAGGCGTGCGCGACCTTCAGCGCGAAGCCCGAGCGCTCGTCCAGCCCGCGGCCCATCGCGACCTCGATGATGGTGCGCAGCAGCGCCAGCTGGCCGGTCACGGTGATCGCCGGGTCCAGCGGGTTGAGCTTGATGCCGCCGTCCAGCGCCGCCATCGGGTCCAGCCGGATCGGGGTCAGGCCCATCGCCTGCGCGATGAGGTTCCACTCGCCGACGCCGTCCTCGCCCTGCGCGTCCAGCACGACCACCTGGCGGTCCCGGAAGCGCAGCTGGCGCAGCACGTACGTCTTCTCCAGCGCCGACTTGCCGTTGCCGGACTCGCCCAGCACCAGCCAGTGCGGCGCGGGCAGCTGCTGGCCGTAGAGCTGGAAGGGGTCGTAGATGTAGCCCTTGCCCGAGTAGACCTCGCGGCCGATGATCACCCCGGAGTCGCCCAGGCCCGGCGCCGCCGTCGGCAGGTAGACCGCCTGCGCCTGCCCCGTCGAGGTGCGCACCGGCAGCCGGGTGGTCTCGACACGGCCGAACAGGAAGCTGGTGAACGCCTCGGTGAGCGCCGCGAGCGGGTCCAGCATGGGCATGGCGACGGCCTCCTCAGGACGGCGACTAGCGGCGGATGCCGGTGGCGAACGGCAACGTATTGACGAATGCCCGGTGGTGCTCACGATCGCACCACTCAAGCTTCAAATACGACTTACCGGCGGAAGCGCGAATGGTGCGCTTGTCGCGCGCCAGCGCTTCCGGGGAGCGCGAGGACACCGTGAGGTAGCCCACCAGGTTCACCCCGGCCGCACCGCTCGCCAGGTCCTCGCCGCGCTGGTCGATCCGGCCGTGGTGCGCGATGTCGCGCGGGTCCACGGTGCGGTTCATCTTCGCGGCGCGGCTCGCCTCGGCGTCGTCGTTGGTCTTCTCCGTCAGCATCCGCTCGATCGCGACATCGGTCGGCTCCAGATCCATCGTCACCGCGACCGTACGGATCACGTCCGGGGTGTGGACCAGCAGCGGCGCCAGGAAGTTGACGCCCACCGGGGTCATCGGCCACTCCTTGACCCACGCCGTGGAGTGGTGCCAGGGCGCCCGCGTCGTCGACTCGCGCGTCTTGGCCTGGAGGAACGTCGGCTCGGTCGCGTCCAGTTCGGCCGGCCACGCGTTGCGCCGGGTCATCGCCTGGATGTGGTCGATGGGGTGGTCCGGGTCGTACATCGAGTGGATGAGCGACGCCAGCCGGGCCTGGCCCAGCGGCTGCCGCACCCGGATGTCGGCCTCCGCCAGCCGCGCACAGATGTCGTTGAGCTCGCGCGCCATGACCGCCGCGAGCCCCGCGTCCTTGTCGACCTTGCGGCCGCGCCCGCTCGACGCCCGCGCCAGCGCGTTGCCCTCGGCCGCCAGTTCACGGGTGAAGTGCATGCACGCCACCAGGTAGGCGCGGTGCTGCTCGGAGGACGTCGACACCATCGACTGGAGCTGGTCGTAGGAGTCCTTGAGCCACCGCTCGGCCTCCGGGTCGCCGCGCTGGGCCACGTCCTTGGCGTGCGCGTCCGGATCGGCGGGCAGCGTACGGGCCAGCATCTGCAGCCGGGTGACGAAGCCGTCGCCGTTGGCCACATGCTTCAGCAGCGTGCCGAACCGCTCGACCAGGGCCTCCTGGTCCTCGCTGTCCCGCAGGCCCACGCCCGGACCCTCGATCTCGATCGCCGCCGTCACAGTCCGCCGGTCCACGTGCAGCAGCACCGCGATCTCGTCCGGCCCGAACGGCGCCGCGAGCCAGCTGATCCGCCCGATCCCCGGCGGCGGCCCCACCTCGACCTCCCGCCCGTCCAGCGCCGTGCCCGCCTCCTGCACCGACGACCGGTACGTCGGCGCGACCCGCAGCGTACGGCGGTAGGTGCGGTTGATCTCGAACCAGCGGTAGAACGTCCGCCTGCGGTACGGCAGGAAGACCGCGGCCAGCGCCAGCACCGGCCACCCGATCAGGCCGACGATGCGCAGCAGCAGGAACGGCACCAGCAGCCCGTTGAGCATGCCGAGCCCCGCGCCGAGCACGATCAGCACGATCTCACCGGTCTCGCGGTTCTTGCCCACGATCGCGTTGGGCCGCGCCTTGCCGATCAGATACGTGCGCCGCGGCTGGGTGAAGGACTGGGTCGTCACCCGCGATCACCTCCCTGCGAAGTGCCGTTGTCCGTTCCCCGGTTCGCCCGGAAAGGCGCCCCCAAGCCGCCGCCCCCGCCACCCGGGCGGGGTGGCGTCGCGCCACCACCGCCCTGGCCGCCGCCGCGCGCGCTGTGCGCCGCGATGCCGCCCGCCACCGGGTTCGACGGCTGCGGGCCACCGCCCTGGGCCTGCTCCTGCGGGCCGCCACGGGCGCTGTGCGTCTTGATGCCCTGCTTGACGAGCGCGGCCGGCGACGAGATCACCGCGGCCGCCTGGCTCTGGCCGCTCGCCTTGCGGCTGTTGCGCAGGTTGACCACGTCGTCGCCGAAGCCCGGCACGAAGCGGTAGATCATGAAGCTCGCGAAGATCGCCAGCAGGATGATCGCCAGACCCGACACCACGGCCGAGAACGAGTCCGGCCCGTTGTCCGACGAGGACAGCGCGCCCGCCAGGCCCAGCACGATCACGATCACCGGCTTGACCAGGATGACCGCGATCATCACCCCCGCCCAGCGCCTGACGTGGTGCCACATGTTCTTGTCCACCAGCCCCGCGTACACCGCGGTGCCCAGCATCGCGCCCACGTACAGCAGCGCCGCCCGGATCACCAGCTCCAGCCACAGCACACCCGCCGCCAGCACCGACACCATCGACACCACGATCAGCATGATCGGACCGCCGCCGATGTCCGTGCCCTTGGTGAGGGCGGCGGAGAAGGAGCCGAAGAAGACGTCGGTGTCGGACTTCGTGCCCGACGACATCACATCCGTGACGGCGTCGGTCGCCGACACCACGGTGTAGAGGATCAGCGGCGTGAACGCGGACGCCAGCACCGTCAGCCACAGGAAGCCGACCGCCTCGGTCAGCGCCTCCGTCATCGGCACCCCGCGCACCGCCCGCTTGGCCACCGCGAGCAGCCACAGGATGAGCGTCAGGATCGTGGACGCGGCGAAGACGACGGCGTACTGGCGGAGGAAGGAGGTGTTGGTGAAGTCGACCGCGGTCGTCTTCGTCACCGCGGCCGACAGCTTGTCGATCGTCCACCCGGCGGCGTTGCCGCAGCCCTTGGCGAGGGAGGAGAGGGGGTCGAGGGAGTCGGTGGGGTTGGTGCCCTTGGCGGGGGTGCCGGTGTCGCCCTTGGTGCAATAGTCCTTGGCCGCGCCGATGAGGCCGTCGCAGGCGTTGTTCGTCGGGGCTGCAGTCGGCGTGGCCGTGGCCGTCGCCGTTGCTGTCGCCGTCGCCCCCGGCGTCGGCGTGTCGGCCAGGGCCGCGGAGACGGGGCCGAGGCTCAGTGCGAGGACGGCGGCGGTCACGAGGGACCGGCGCAGGAGGCGGCTACCTGGCATACGTGAACCCTCCGTAGTCCCGGACCGCGCCGGCGATTTCGTCGGCGGAGGCGGCCTGGTTGTCGGCGGCGACGGGGGCGGGGCCGTCCTTCTGGGAGGAGGAACGGAGCTTCCAGTCGCCGCCCGACCAGACCAGCTGCTCGGTGATGGTGAACCAGGCGGTGCTGACCGGCTTGGTGGAGCCCGTGCCGGCGAGGCCGACGAGGTCGGTGCACCAGACCTCGACGGTCGTGGTGCCGGAGCCGGCGGCGCCGCCCGCGGTGACCTTGGTGCCGATCGGGATGGTGCGGGAGACGAAGGTGAGGCCGTCCGGGGCGGTGCCGTCGGCGTCGAGGCCGAGGTTCTTGAGGGCGTCGCCGGAGTAGGCGCTGTCCAGGTCGTGCTGGAAGGTGGCGCTGACGGACGGGTCGTAGATGGCGGTGACGATGGCGTGCCGCCGGGTGGCGTTGAACATGTCGGCGGAGCCGAGCGCGACCGCGTAGTTGGCCGCCGCGGACTGGGCGCCCTGGTCGGTGTGGGCGAAGCCGGCCGGGATGCCGGCGGCGCTCTTGCCCTGGACGGGCTGCTGCCCGGTCGGGTCGGTGGGCGCGGTCTTGGCGCCGTGGCTGCCGGTCGCGGTGCCCGTGGAGCTGCCCGTGGAGCCACTCGTGGAACTGCCCGGGGTGCCGCCGCTGCCGTCCGCGTTGTCGTGCGCGGCGGACGGGTGGTCGCCGCGGTTGGCGAAGGCGAGCGCGGCGATCAGCAGCACGACGATGCCGACGACGGTGACCAGCGCGCGCCGCGGCTGCGGGCGGCGGGTGCCGCCGTGCGCGGAGTGGCCTTCCGGCAGCCGGGTCCTGGTCGGGGGTCCGTCCTGGCCGAGGCTCATCGCGCGACCGCCCCTCGGAGCGTTGCGGGCGTGCGGATGCCACGGTTCGGGCGGACGGCTCCGCTGCTTGGTCGAGTGGGCATCAGCACGCAGCCTCGGGTGGGAAGTGGAGCCGGGACGGGCTCCGCGGGACGTTGCTCGGATCGGACGGGAGAGGCGGGAGGAACCGGCGGGAGGAAGGAGGCGAGAACGGAACGGGGCCCGGATCCGGCGCTGCGGGGCCGGGCGCGTGAGCGGGCTACACGGCCATGCCGTAGACGATGGTGAACAGCGTGCCGAGCGAGCCGATGATGAACACGCCGGTCAGTCCGGCGATGATCAGTCCCTTGCCCTGCTCGGCGCTGAAGGTGTCGCGCAGCGCCGTCGCACCGATCCGCTGCTTGGCCGCACCCCAGATCGCCATGGCCAGGCACAGCAGGATCGCCACCGCCATGACCACCTCGATCATCACACGGGCTTCCTGGCCCAGTGACCCGAAGGGTCCCCAGTCGGGCGCGATGCCGCCGATGATGGTGTTGATATCGCCCTTGGGGGCTGCCACGAACATGTAACTCACCACCCCGCTCTGTCAGTTGGCTCCCCTGCCGGGGCGCAAGGGGCCAGCATCTATCTTGACGGACGTTTCCGCTGTTGCGCGTCGCTCGGCAACTTTCTCGGCGGATCGTCCGTGTGATCCGGCCCGGAGCCGTCAGACTGGTGGACGGACCGGTGTTCGATGGGACATGCTTGACTACTCTGTGTATCACGAGCATAACCGCTGGGCAACGAGGGGAACGCACGTTCCCGCGTGGTGCGGCGGCGGACGTCCGAGAAGATGACGGGGCGACGATCTGACGAGCTGACAGAAGGGGTCCGGCGAGGGGCCGGAGGCCGGAGGCCGGTGACCGGCGGAAGGGGAGGGGAGACTGATGGGGCGTAAGCTCTGGATGGGCTTCGGCATCGGTGCCGGCCTGTTCTTCTCCTTCCTGGCCCTGCTGGTCGTGGGCACCTTCTCGGCGGCCGCGGGCCTGGCGAGCCGCGGGACGAACGCGGTGGGCCTGGCCAAGGGCGCGGTGCCGGACGTCTACCAGTCGCTGGTGCGCGACTGGGGCGATCTGTGCCCGGCGCTCAACCCGGCGCTGCTGGCCGCCCAGCTCTATCAGGAGAGCGGCTGGAACCCGCGCGCCCAGAGCGGGGCGAACGCCCAGGGCATCGCCCAGTTCATCCCCGGCACCTGGGCCACCCACGGCATCGACGGCAACGGCGACGGCAAGGCCGACGTGTGGGACCCGCAGGACGCGATCCCGTCGGCCGCGCAGTACGACTGCGACCTGGCGTCGTACGTGAAGAACGTGCCGGGCGACGTCACCGACAACATGCTCGCGGCGTACAACGCGGGCGCCTACGCCGTCATCAAGGCCGGCGGGGTGCCGCCGTACGCGGAGACGCAGAACTACGTCAAGCGCATCCGCACGCTGGAGAAGAGCTTCGCCGCGCCGATCGGGGCGGTCGCGCCGTCGCAGCAGGCGGCGGGGGCGATCTACTTCGCGCAGCAGCGCCTCGGCACCCCCTATCTGTGGGGCGGTGAGGGGACGGCGGCGCAGGACGGGCGGTTCGACTGCTCCGGGCTCACGCAGGCCGCGTACGCGTCGGTGGGCATCACGCTGCCGCGGGTGGCCGCCGACCAGTGGAACGCCGGGCCGCACCCGGCGCGGGACGAGCTGCTGCCGGGCGACCTGGTCTTCTTCGCCACCAACCTGAGCGACCCGCGCACCATCCACCACGTGGGGATCTACGTCGGCGGCGGCCATATGATCAACGCCCCGCACACCGGCGCGCTCATCCGGTTCGACCCGATCGACGGAGCCGATTACATCGGCGCGACCCGGGTCACCCAGGACGGCGCGCGGGCGCTGCCTGCGGCCGCCACGTCCTGACCCCCGGACGGCGCCCCCGGCTCCTGAAGGCTGCTGACGGCTACGGACAGCTGCTGGCGGCTCCCGACGGTTCCTGACGGCTCCTGACGCAGAGTGTCCGGCGGGTGGACGGGGCTGCCGCCGCGGCCCGTGGGTTCGCCCGCTCCTCATCTGAGCGTCACCCTCTGGCCTACGGTCGGCCGTCAAACGGCCCGTGCGGTCACCCTTGCATAACAGCATGGTGATCTTCTGGCGAAGACCGGAACGCTACGTACAGTGCCGGGCGTTGTACGGGCGACAATGGCCTGGTACGCAAGCGACGGGGGTTGCAGACGTGCCGTGCCGCTGAGACACGGTCAGTTGCTAGTTGTTAGAGGGGCACCACCGCCATGGCACAGGGCGCCAACGACAGCGCGAACCCCGACGTCTCCCTGCTCCGATCGATCAACGACCTCGCCAAGCAGGCCCCGCACGGTGTGGACCGGGCCGTGGCGTTCGCCGGCGAGTACGGGCTGGTGGCGCTGGCGCTGCTGCTCGCCGGGTGGTGCTGGTGGCGGGTGGCCCGGCGGTCGGCCGACGCCCCGGCCGCGGTCGCCGGCGTGCTGTGGGCGGTCCTGGCCGCGGGCCTCGCGGTGCTGCTGGACTTCCCCGTGCGCGCGCTGGTCCGGCGCCCCGGGCCGTACGCCGACCACGACGGCATCGACGTGCTCGTCTCCGGCCACCACGGTACGTCCTTCGTGAGCGACCACACCGCGCTGGCCGCGGCGGTCGCGGTCGGGCTGTTCATGGTGAGCCGCAAGGCGGGGGCGGTCGCCCTCGTGGTCGCGCTCGCCGAGGGCTTCACCCGGGTCTACCTGGGCACGCACTACCCGACCGACGTCATCGGCGGCTTCGCCCTCGGGGCCGCGACCGTGCTGCTGCCGGCGCCCCTCGCGCTCGTCGGCCTCACCGCGCTGACCCGGCGGGTGGCCGGGACGCGGGCCCGGTTCCTGGTGGTGGCGCCGCGCCGCGAGCCGCACCGCCGGACGCGGGCGGCCGCCGCGCACCACCACCGGCACCGTGCGGACGACAAGGACCTCGCCGCCTGACCCCGCCCTGACCCGGCGTCAAGGCGCTTTCCGGCCGCCTCCGGCCCGGGATCCGCCCCGTCGCCCTCCCGCAGGGGCGGTCTCACACCGCCTGCGGGAAGTCGAAGAGCCGGTCCGGGTCCAGGCGGCGCTTGAGGGCGGACAGCCGGTCGGCGTTCGGCCCGTAGTAGGCGGTGCGCCAGTCGGTGAGGGCCGGGTCGGTGTAGTTCTGGTAGGCCGCGCCCGAGGCGTAGCGGCGCATCGCGTCGTGCGTCGTGTTCAGCCAGCCGGTCGTCGACAGAGCGCCGGAGGCCAGGTACTGGGCGAGGAAGCGCGAGCGGCGGTGGCTGAAGGCGGTCGCCGTCGGGTCCACCCGGTTGACGGCGCCGCCCAGCGCGGTCAGGGCGACGCTGCCCGCCCCGCCGCCCTTCGTTCCGGCCAGCCGCTGGACCTGCGAGAGCAGCGCGCTGATCCCGGCCGCGGACAGGTCGGTGTCGTAGAAGTCGGAACGCGCGGTGTACGTGTCGCGCCCGAGCCGCCCCGCGGGGGCCAGCTGGCACTGGGCGGCGGACCAGGAGCCGCAGCCCGCGTAGGAGAACATCGCGTCGTGGTAGCTGTGCGGGTGCAGCGAGACGGAGGAGGCGTCCGCGCCCACGGCCGAGGCGAGCTTGTCGGCCGCGGCGGCGAGGTCGGCGCGCGAGCCGCTGGAGAGCATCGGCACGGACACCGTGGGGGAGCCGCCGGGCGCGCAGTCCAGGTGCAGCGCCGACCATATGTGGTCGGGCTGGTCCGGGCCCCAGCCCTGCCAGCCGGCCACCACGTCGGCGGCCCGGCTCCACGGCCAGGTCAGGTACCCGGTGACGACCGCGGGCGCGGGGTGGGTGGTGAAGCGCAGCGAGGTGACGACGCCGAAGTTGCCGCAGCCGCCGCCGCGCAGCGCCCACAGCACGTCGGGCTCGCTGTCCTCGGAGATCTCGTGGACGGTGCCGTCCGCGGTCACCAGGGTCGCGCCGATCAGGTTGTCGCACGTCAGGCCCATGGAGCGGCTCATGACGCCGTGACCGCCGCCGAGTGCGAGACCGGACACGCCGACGGTGGGGCAGGAGCCGGCCGGGACGGTCCGGCCCTGCCGCCCGAGCGTGTCGTAGACGTCGATGAGCTTGGCGCCCGCGGCGGCGGTCGCGACCGTGCCGTCCAGCCGGACGGACTTCAGCCGCGAGACGTCGACGACGAGCCGCCCGTCGCCGGAGGAGTAGCCCGCGTACGAGTGGCCGCCGCTGCGGATCGCCGGGGTCGTGCCGGTGCGGTGGGCGAAGTCCAGGCAGCGGGCGATGTCGTCGGTGCCGGTGACGTACGCGATCGCCGCCGGGCGCAGGTTGTCGAAGCGGGTGTTGTACAGCCGCCGGTCGGTCGCGTAGGCGCTGTCCTTGGGGAGCACCAGGGTGCCCTGGAGGGCCGAGCCGAGCGCGGACCAGTCCGCGGCGGACGGCGGGCGGACGCTCGCGGACGGGGTGGCGGGCGTGGACGTGGGGGTGGCGGGGGTCGCGGACGGGGTGCCGGTGCCCGTGCTGCCGCTCGCCTTGCCGTCGTCGTCGGAGGGACCGCAGCCGCTGAGCCAGGCCGCGGCGAGGGCGCCGCCGGCCGCGAGCGCGCTACGCCGCCGCAGTTGCCGGGAGCCGGGGACCGGGTCGTTCACGCGATTCACCGCCGCATCCCGCCGGGGTCGCCGGCGACCGGAACTGATCAAGGGCTGTCTGCACAGTCCTAGACGTGACCGGGCGGGCGCCGGTTGCGGTCGGCGGCGGGCGGTACGCGATCAGCCGTCGGTGTGCTCCCGGGCGTCGCGCCGGGCCCGGTCGCGCGACCTGCGGGCGGGGCCGTGCCAGCCGCACGTGCAGCGCGCGGTGGCGAACGAGCCGCGCTCGGTGACCGACGTCCGGTGGCCCTCGGCGGCATGTGTCTCGTCGTGGGTACGAAGCTGCGGCACCCCACCACGGTAACGGGCGTGACGGGCCCCTTCCGACCGTCGTTACGGAGAAGGGGCCGAGGCGACGACGGGGATGGTTGAGGGATGACGGCGGCGAAGTCCACGGCGCTGCGGACGGTGACCGCGGTGGCCGTGGCCTGGTGCGCGACGGTGCTGCCGGCCGGCTGCGGCGCCGCCCACGGCGACACCGGCCGGGCCGCCCCGGCCCCCGCCGCCGACCCCGCGGCGCTGGTCCGGGGCGCCGCGGGCACGCTGGTACGGGCGGGCGGCTCGCTCGTCGGCACGTCCCTGCGGATGGCCAGCGGCGGCACCTGGGTCACCGTCACCGGCAGCGGCCGGTACGACTACGCGCAGGCGCGGGGCACGCTCACCCTCGTCCTGCCGCGCGACGCGGCCGGGGCGCAGGAGCACGCGCCGGTCACCGAGCTGCTCACGCCGGGCGCGCTCTACATGAAGAACCGGGGCGCGGGTGTGCCCGCGGACAAGTGGGTACGTGTCGATGTCGCCGCGCTGCCCGACGGCGATCTCGTCACCGGCGGCGCCACCGACCCGCTCGCCGCGGCGCAGTTGCTCCGCGGGGTGCTCACCGCGCGGCTCGCGGGGGAGCGGACGCTCGACGGGGTGCCCGTACGGCGCCTGACCGGGACCCTCGACATCGCGCGGGCGGCGCGCGCGTACGGGCCCCGGCCGCCGGTCGCGCTGTCCGCCGCCGCGAAGGGCTTCGCGGTGGGGCGGGTGCCCTTCGAGGTGTGGGTCGACGCGGGGGGCCGGCCGGCCCGGGTGACGCTGCGGTACGCGTACGGGCCGGCCCGGCACACGGTGGAGGTCGTCTCCACGACCACGTACTCCGGGTTCGGCGCGGCCGTCCCGCCCCTGGGGCTTCCGCCGGCGGCGGACATCTGGACCGGCAAGATCGTTTCTCCCCCCGCGTCCGGCTGACCCGGCGTCCGGCTGACCCGGCGTCCGGCTGACCCGGCGGTCGCGCCCCGGGCTGCCCCGGGGGTCCTTTGCGCGGCCTTCCCCCGGTGGTGGGCTTGTCGCGCAGTTCCCCGCGCCCCCAAAACGCCGACCCCCCGCGCAGAGGGCACCCCCGGCGGAGCCACCCACCGGCGGGAGGTCGTGCGGGTCACCGCGGCAGGCACCCCGGCGCGCCCCCGGAAATGGTCATTACGTGCCATGCGGCGGGGCAAGGAGTGTCCCTACGCTGGAGGACGGCCGCATGTGCGGCCGCAGGCATGCGCGGCCGCAAAAGGACGCACACCCGGCGAGGAGGGGGAATGGTGCCGTCGCCCGGCGCTACGCTCCAGGACGATCCGGTGGCTCTCGCCGAGATCGAGCTGACCTGCGAGCTGATGATCGCCGCGTCCACCGCCGTCGAGGACCGGCTGAGCTTCGCCCGGATCGACGAGGTCCTGGGCGTCCACCGCCCGTAGCGGGCGGCCGAGTGCGGCTGAGGGCGGCTAGGTGCGGAGCAGCCGCGCTATCGCCGCCGTCGCCTCGGCGACCTTCTCGTCGATCTCCGGTCCGCCGCCGACCGCCGCGGCGGCGACGCAGTGCCGCAGGTGCTCCTCCAGGAGCTGGAGGGCGAAGGACTGGAGCCCCTTCGTGCTGGCGGACACCTGGGTGAGGATGTCGATGCAGTAGACGTCCTGCTCGACCATCCGCTGGAGTCCGCGGATCTGGCCCTCGATGCGGCGCAGCCGCTTCAGGTGCGACTCTTTGTCATGGCTATAGCCATGCGGGCCCTGCGGCGCCACAATCTCGTCTGCTGCCGAAGCCGCTGGTTCCGCCACCGGTTCCGTCACCGCCGCCCGTTCCGTCGTCGCGTCCGTCATCCCGCCATCCGCCCTCTCTGTCCCCTTATACCCCTAGAGGGTATATCTTACCGAATCGATATCGTGTGCGAGGCATCCCCCGTCCGGGGGACTGTGTCCCATGGGCGACACTGGATGCGCCGGTTAGCTGTGGCCGGATGTTGCGCCTAGCATCAATGAGACGACTCCCATGTATCCCGAGGAACCCACGTGCGCTTTCGTCTGACCCCCAGGGAGACGAGCTTCTACGACATGTTCGCCGCCTCCGCGGACAACATCGTCACCGGTTCGAAGCTCCTCATGGAACTGCTGGGAGCCGATTCGGCCACCCGCGTCGAGATCGCCGAGCGCATGCGGGCGGCGGAGCACGCGGGGGACGACGCGACCCACGCGATCTTCCACCAGCTGAACTCCTCGTTCATCACGCCCTTCGACCGGGAGGACATCTACACTCTCGCCGGCTCGCTGGACGACATCATGGACTACATGGAGGAAGCCGTTGACCTGGTCGTCCTCTACAACGTGGAGGAGCTGCCGAAGGGCGTCGAGCAGCAGATCGAGGTGCTGGCGAGGGCCGCGGAGCTGACCGCGGAGGCGATGCCCAACCTGCGCACGATGTCCAACCTCACCGAGTACTGGATCGAGGTCAACCGGCTGGAGAACCAGGCCGACCAGATCCACCGCAAGCTGCTCGCACAGCTCTTCAACGGCAAGTACGAGGCCATCGAGGTGCTCAAGCTCAAGCAGATCGTGGACGTCCTGGAAGAGGCGGCGGACGCGTTCGAGCACGTGGCCAACACCGTGGAGACCATCGCGGTCAAGGAGTCCTGACCCACGTGGACACCTTCGTGCTGGTCGTCACCATCGCGGTGGCGCTCTTCTTCACGTACACCAACGGCTTCCACGACTCCGCGAACGCCATCGCCACCTCCGTGTCGACCCGGGCGCTGACCCCCAGGGCGGCGCTGGCGATGGCCGCGGTGATGAACCTGGCGGGCGCCTTCCTGGGCAGCGGCGTCGCCAAGACGGTCAGCAAGGGCCTGATCGACACCCCCGAGGGCCGCTCCGGGATGGGCATCCTGTTCGCCGCGCTCGCCGGGGCGATCGTGTGGAATCTGGTCACGTGGTATTTCGGTCTGCCGTCGAGTTCCAGCCATGCGCTGTTCGGCGGTCTGGTGGGCGCGGCGCTCGCCGGGGGCATCGCGGTGCACTGGTCGGGAGTGGTCGACAAGGTCGTCATCCCGATGTTCGTGTCGCCCGCGGTCGGTCTGGTGCTGGGCTATCTGGTGATGCTGGCGATCCTGTGGTTCTTCCGGCGCGCCAACCCGCACAAGGCCAAGCGCGGCTTCCGGATCGCGCAGACGGTGTCGGCCGCCGGAATGGCCCTCGGCCACGGCCTGCAGGACGCGCAGAAGACCATGGGCGTCGTGGTGCTGGCGCTGGTGATCCACGACCCGGGCAAGGGCTTCGGCATTCCCATCTGGGTCAAGCTGGTGTGCGCGGCGATGATGTCGCTGGGCACGTACGCGGGCGGCTGGCGCATCATGCGCACGCTGGGCCGCCGGATCATCGACCTGGACCCGCCGCAGGGCTTCGCGGCCGAGACGACCTCGGCGTCGATCCTCTACGCGACCTCGTACATCTTCCAGGCGCCGATCTCCACGACACACGTCATCACCTCGTCGATCATGGGTGTCGGCGCGACCCGCCGGGTCAAGGCGGTGCGCTGGGGCGTGGCCAAGAACATCGTCGCGGGCTGGTTCATCACGATGCCGGCCGCGGCGCTCGTCGCCGCCGGGTGCTACTGGGTCGTCGCGCTGGTCTTCGGCTGACGCACGGTGCCCGGCCCGCGGCACGGATCAGGCCCCGCCCCCCTTCCGGGGAGCGGGGCCTGCGCCTTGCGGTGGCACCGCCATGCAGCACCGCACGGCGGTCTTGATCACCCGAAGCGGCCCGAGATGTAGTCCTCGGTGGCCTGCACTGACGGGTTGGAGAAGATCCGCTCGGTCTCGTCGATCTCGATGAGCTTGCCGGGCTGGCCGACGGCCGCCAGGTTGAAGAAGGCGGTGCGGTCGGAGACGCGCGCGGCCTGCTGCATGTTGTGCGTCACGATGACGATGGTGAAACGGTTCTTGAGCTCGCCGATCAGGTCCTCGATGGCGAGGGTGGAGATCGGGTCGAGGGCCGAGCAGGGCTCGTCCATCAGCAGCACCTCGGGCTCGACCGCGATGGCGCGGGCGATGCACAGCCGCTGCTGCTGGCCGCCGGACAGGCCCGAGCCGGGCTTGTTCAGCCGGTCCTTGACCTCGTTCCACAGGTTGGCGCCCTTGAGGGAGCGCTCGACGATGGTGTCCAGCTCGCCCTTCCTGCGGATGCCGTTGAGCCGGAGGCCCGCCGCCACGTTGTCGTAGATCGACATGGTGGGGAACGGGTTGGGGCGCTGGAAGACCATGCCGACGGTGCGCCGGACGGTGACCGGGTCGACGCCCGAGCCGTACAGGTTCTCGTCGTCCAGCAGCACCTTGCCCTCGACCCGGCCGCCGGGGGTGACCTCGTGCATGCGGTTGAGGGTGCGCAGGAAGGTGGACTTGCCGCAGCCGGAGGGGCCGATGAAGGCCGTCACCGAGCCGGGCTCGATGGTCATGGAGATGTCGTCGATCGCCTTGTGGGCGGAGTAGTACGCGGACAGGCCGCTGACGTCGATGCGCTTGGCCATGGCTTGGATCACTTCTCTTCTGGGACGGTCTGGCTGACTGGTTGCATGGCCGCGTCAGCGACCGGCCTTCGGCGCTTTCCAGCGGGCGACGGCCCGCGCGACGAGGTTCAGGATCATCACGAACGCGATGAGCACCAGGGCGGCCCCCCAGGCCCGCTGGTAGCTCGGGTCGTTGCCGTTCTTGTACTGCTGGTAGATGTAGTACGGCAGCGACGACTGCGGGTCGTGGAACGGGTCGGTGTTGATCAGGTTGCTGCCGAACACCAGCAGCGCGATCGGGGCGCTCTCACCGGCGATACGGGCGACGGCCAGCATCACACCGGTGGTGATACCGCCGATCGACGTCGGCACGACGACCTTGACGATCGTGCGCCACTTGGGCACGCCGAGCGCGAGCGAGGCCTCGCGCAGCTCGTTCGGGACGAGCTTGAGCATCTCCTCGGTCGAGCGGACCACGACCGGCAGCATCAGGATCGCCAGCGCGAGGGAGCCCGCGAAGCCGTTCGCCGGTGCCTTGTCCAGCAGCACGAACCAGATCGACAGGATGAACAGACCGGCCACGATCGACGGGACACCGGTCATGACGTCGACGAAGAAGGTCACCCACTTCGCGAGCGCGCCCTTGCCGTACTCCACCAGGTAGACGGCGGTCAGCAGGCCGATGGGGGCCGCGATCACAGTCGCGATGCCGACCTGCTCCAGGGTGCCGATGATGGCGTGGTAGACGCCGCCGCCGGGCTGGATGGTCAGCACGTTGTTCATGGAGTGGGTCAGGAAGGTGCCGTCGATGACGCCGGCTCCCTTGGCGATCGTGGTCTCCACCAGGGAGTACAGCGGGATGACGGCCAGCACGAAGCTGGACCACACCAGGCTGGTGGCCACCCGGTCCTTGGCCTGGCGGCGGCCCTCGACCTGGGCGGTGATGACGTAGGAGCCCAGGACGAACAGCAGCAGGGCGATCAGACCCCACTGGATGTGGCTGCTCAGCCCGGCGCCGGCGCCGATGCCGCAGCCGATCGCGATGGCGCCCGCGGCGATGGCCAGCGGGGTCCAGCGGGGCAGGTGCCGGGTGGACAGGCGGACGGGGGCGGGACGGGCGGCGGGCGCCTCGTCGATGGTCGCGTCGGTCATGCGTTGGCCCCCGAGTACTCCTTGCGCCGCTGGATGATGATCCGCGCGGCACCGTTGACCAGCAGGGTGATGAGGAACAGCACCAGACCGGAGGCGATCAGCGCGTCCCGGCCGAAGTCGTCGGCCTCGCCGAACTTCGACACGATGTTCTGCGAGAAGGTGCCGCCGACCGGGTCGAGGATGTGCGCCGACAGCTCGGGCGAGGCGGACAGCACGGTCGCGACCGCCATGGTCTCGCCGAGCGCGCGGCCCAGGCCCAGCATGGAGGCGCTGATGATGCCGGAGCGCGCGAAGGGCAGGACCGACAGCCGGATGACCTCCCAGCGGGTCGCGCCGAGCGCGAGCGCCGCCTCCTCGTGCATCTTGGGCACCTGGTTGATCACTTCACGGCTGACGTTGGTGATGATCGGCAGCACCATGACCGCCAGCAGGACGCCCACGGTGAACAGCGAGCGGGCCGCCGAGTTGGGGTCCTGCTTGTCGAAGACGACCGTCCAGCCGAGGTAGTCGTCCAGCCAGAGGTTGAGCCCGCGCAGGTGCGGCACCAGGAAGAGGGCGCCCCACAGGCCGTAGATGATGCTGGGCACGGCGGCGAGCAGGTCGATCACGAAGGCGATCGGGCCGCCGAGCCTGCGCGGCGCGTAGTGCGTGATGAACAGGGCGATGCCGAGCGCGATCGGCACCGCGATGAGCATCGCGATGACCGCGCTGACGATCGTGCCGTAGGCCAGGACCGCGATACCGAAGACCGGCGGGTTCAGGCTCGGCGTCCACTCGAAGGTGGTGAGGAAGTTTCCGTGGTCCTTGGAGATCGCGTGGACCGCGCGGGTGGTGAGGAAGATGGCTATCGCGGCCATCACCACGAGGAGCAGGATGCCGGATCCGCGGGCGAGCCCCGCGAAGATCCGGTCACCGGGCCGGGTCACGGGCCCGCTGGCCCGGTGTGGCTCGGGTTTGGTGGGGGGTGGAGCGGTGGTTGTCATGTGATCGTTTCTCCGGTCTGGGTGGGGGAGGCGCTGGGCGTCCCCCGGCGGCGGTGCACCGGATACGCGACGGGCCCCGCGACCTCAGGGCCGCGGGACCCGTCGCGTGAGGTCAGGAGAGCGAACCGATGGTGGTGCGCACCTTGGTCGCGATCTCCGTCGGGAGCGGGGCGTAGCCGGCGGCGGACAGCTTCTGCTGGCCCTGCTCGCTGGCGATGTAGTTCAGGAAGGACTTGGTCAGCGAGAGCGTGTCCGCCTTGTTGCCCTTGTCGCAGGCGATCTCGTACGTGACCAGGACGATCGGGTAGGCGTTCGGCTCCTTGGTCGTGTACGCGGCGCTCAGGTCCAGGGCCAGGTCGGAGCCCGTGCCGACGACCTTCGCGGCACCGATGCCCGCGGAGGCGTTGGCCGTGGTGGCCTCGACCGGCTGCGGGGCGCCGGTGTTGATCTTGACGGTCGGGATGCTGTTCGCGGTCGCGTAGGACAGCTCGAAGTAACCGATCGAACCCTCGGTCTGCTTCACCAGCGCGGCGACACCGGAGGACTGCGGAGCGGCCTGGCCACCCTTGGCGGCCCACGCCTTGGCGTGCTCGTACGGCCAGTCGGCGGGGGCGGAGCCCTTGAGGAACTTGGTCAGGTTGTCCGTGGTGCCGGAGTCGTCCTGGCGGTGCACCGACTGGATCTTGGTGCTCGGGAGCTTGGCGCCCGGGTTGAGCTTGGCGATGGCCTGGTCGTTCCAGGTGGTGACCTTGCCGTTGAAGATCTTCGCCAGGGTCGAGCCGTCCAGGACCAGGTTGTCCACGCCGGGCAGGTTGTAACCGATGGCGATCGGGCCGCCGACCATCGGGATGTTGATGCCCTGGCCGCCGGTGCAGACCTTCTTCGACGCGTCGACCTCTTCGGGCTTCAGCGGCGAGTCGGAGCCCGCGAAGGCGTCCGTGCCCTGGTTGAAGTCGACGATGCCCTCGCCGGACGACGACGTCTTGTAGTTGATCGTCGAGCCCTTGCAGGACTGCTGGTAGTCCTTGACCCAGGCCTCGATCGCGTTCTGCTGGGCGCTGGAGCCGGAAGCCTTGATCTGGCCGGTGGCGCAGGTGATGCCCAGCGCGTTGGCGTCACCGCCCGAGCCGCCGGTGGTGCTGGCCGCCGAGGTCGACGTGTCCGAGCTGCTGCTGTCGCTGTTGTCGTCCGAGCCGCAGGCGGACAGGACCAGCGCACCGGTAATCGCGACCGCGCCGACGGTCAGGGCCCGCAGCCCGCTCTTACGCTGAAGCTTCACCTTCGTGTGTTCCTTCCGAGAGCCCGCCGGTGCACGGCGAAGCAGAGGGTTGGTGTTTCCGCGTTGGCGGCCGATGGCCGCCGGTAAGGCCGAAATTAGGCAGATCAGGTGAAGCGACCTGCGGGGGCGAGTGAACGCCGGGTGAACCTCACCCGTCAGCCCGGTGATGCCCCTTTGTGCCCCTCGCTGCCGCGCCGAGCACCCGTTTTTGCGCCGCCGCGCCGGGCCCTCGTTTTTTTAGGGGCGCGGGGAACTGCGCGGCCCGCCCCCACCGGGGCGCGGGTCGGATACCGACCCAAGGGGCCTCTTCGGTCCGATCCGGACCACCGGCCGGTGGTGGGTTGCTCGCGCAGTTCCCCGCGCCCCTAAAGGCACAAACGGGTGCCCGGCGGCGCGGGCTAGGGGTGCTCGCCCCGTGGGGGGAGGTCAGCTCTCGGGGAGGCCAGCGCCAGCAGCAGCGCATCGATGAGCGGGCGGTCCCGGTCGTGGGTGAGGCGGTGGCGGGCGGCCGCCGGGGGGAGCCACACCATCGCGTCCACCTCCGCGTTCGCGGCGAAGCCGCCCGCGTCCGCCGCGCGGGCCGCCCAGTAGCGGACCTCCTTGGGGCGCCCGGCGACGAGGTAGTGCCGGGCGGGCAGCGCGGCGCCGAGTTCGCAGTCGAGGCCGGTCTCCTCGCGGGTCTCGCGCAGTGCGGCCGCCGCGTAGCCCTCCCCGCGTTTGAGCTTGCCCTTGGGCAGGCTCCAGTCGTCGTAGCGGGGGCGGTGGATGAGCGCGATCTCGATGCCGCCCGGCGTGGCGCGCCACAGGACGGTGCCCGCCGCGCGTACGGCGGGGCTGTCCTGGCCGGGAGGGGGCGTGGTCATTCCCGGCGCGCCCCCGGGAGGGAGGGCTGCCACAGCCGGGAGAAGGCGAAGCGCGCGGCCTCGACCTCGTGCCGCTGGTCGGCGTGCAGGACGCCGAGGGCGTACGCGGTCGCCGGCGCTATGCGCGGGGTGCGGGCCGCGGAGGCGACGGCCGCGGCGGACTCGGCGGCCTCGCGGTGGCGTTCCAGCAGCCGGGCGGCGTCGGCGAGCCGCTGCCGGTCGGTGCCGTCGTCCTCGGGGCCGGACACCTCGGCGGCGTAGCGGCTGAGCCGCAGCAGGATGCGGACCTGGTGCCAGGGCGCGTCCTGGAGGTCGGCGGTCAGCTCGGCGCCGAGGGAGGCCTGGACGGCGTCGGCGTTGTACGGGTGGGCGGCGCGGTGCAGCGGCAGTGCGCCGACGGCGTCGGTGAGCCGCAGGTAGGCCTGCCCGGCGAGCTGCGGCAGCACGTTCGTCGCGGGTCCGGCGGCGGCGGGCGAGAGCGGCACCTCGGAGACGAGTACGGCGATGGCGTCGGCCAGCGCGTGGAACCGGCTGGAGCCCATGGCCTGCAGGGACGCCGAGTGGGCGCGGGTGCGGGCCAGGGTGAGCTGGCGTTCCAGCAGCGCGCCGGCGCGGGCGGCGCCCAGCGCGAGCGGCCCGGCGCCCGCGGCGGGTGCGGCCGGTGGCGCGGACGGCCCGGCCTTGGCGGTCCTGGTGGCGCCGGAGCCCCCCGCGAGCACCGGCTCCTGCCCCTCGGGTGCGGTGACCGACAGCCGGCGCAGCGCGTCGAGCAGCCGGGCCAGCCGCCCGGCGTGCTGCGGCTCGCGGCCGAGCGTGCTGGACAGCCAGGCCAGCTCGGCGCGCAGCGGCTCGGCCCACGCCGGGTCGGTGAGCGACCCGAAGGTGTGCAGGGCCCCGCCGATCCGCCGGGCGCTGCCGCGCAGCAGCGTGTCGGCCTCGGCCTCGTTCTCGCCGCGCAGGCTGAGCCCGCGCAGGAAGCCCGCGGCGCGTTCGTGCAGGTAGCGGGTCAGCACTTCGCCGGCGGTGGCATCGGCCTGCGGCATGACGTCGTACGGTTCGGCGTTCATGATGGTGCTGGTCCCCGTGTCCCCGTTGTCTGCCGGTGCCCTGCCGCCACGGGCGGACAGCAGGCGCGGTTGCCTGTTCCTGCTCGGTGCTGCCGCCGCCTGTCCGGGCGGCGGATGCGTCGCCGACTCACCGGCCGCGGGTGCGCCCGCGCGCCGTGCGGCCTGCGGTCCCGTCCCACCGGTGCTCCCGCCGTGGCCGGGGTCGGCGGCGTCCGGCGCGGCGGGGGCCGGGG
This sequence comes from Streptomyces sp. NPDC004031, assembly GCF_053604375.1. NCBI lineage: Bacteria > Bacillati > Actinomycetota > Actinomycetes > Kitasatosporales > Streptomycetaceae > Streptomyces > Streptomyces sp. NPDC004031. The sequence goes on from NZ_JBSGHL010000044.1 coordinate 20,733, forward strand.
GGACGCGGTCAGGTTGCTGCTGACGGGCCACGCCGGCGCCTCCGGGCGTCGATGAGCATCTCCTGGACGTTGCGCAGCGGGCGCCCTTCGGCGTCGGCGCTGTGCCGGGTCCAGTTCCCGTCGGCCGCCAGGTGCCAGGACGCCGTGGTGTCGGACATCCCGGTTTCCAGCAGGCGGTTCAGGGTGGCGCGGTGGGCCGGGTCGGCGACCCGGACGAGCGCCTCGATGCGGCGGTCGAGGTTGCGGTGCATCATGTCGGCGCTGCCGAACCACACCTCGGGCTCGCCGCCGTTGCCGAAGGCGAAGACCCGGGAGTGTTCCAGGAAGCGCCCGAGCACGCTGCGTACCCGGATGTTCTCCGAGAGCCCCGGCACCCCGGGGCGTACCGCGCAGATGCCGCGGACCCAGATGTCCACCGGGACACCGGCCTGCGAGGCGCGGTAGAGCGCGTCGATCACGGCCTCGTCGACGATCGAGTTGACCTTGATCCGGACGAAGGCCGGGTGGCCCGCCTTGTGGTGCTCGATCTCGGCCATGATGCGGGTGACCAGGCCGTCGCGCAGGCTGCGCGGGGCCACCAGCAGCCGGTTGTACGTGGCCCGGCGCGAGTAGCCGGACAGCCGGTTGAACAGGTGCGAGAGGTCCGCCCCGACCTGCGGGTCCGCGGTCAGCAGGCCCAGGTCCTCGTAGAGCCGGGCCGTCTTGGGGTGGTAGTTGCCGGTGCCGACGTGGCTGTAGCGGCGCAGCGTGTCGCCCTCCTGCCGGACGACCAGCGAGAGCTTGCAGTGCGTCTTGAGGCCGACCAGCCCGTAGACGACATGGCAGCCGGCCTCCTCCAGCTTCCTGGCCCATTTGATGTTGGCCTGCTCGTCGAAGCGGGCCTTGATCTCGACCAGCACCAGGACCTGCTTGCCGGCCTCGGCGGCGTCGATGAGCGCGTCGACGATCGGTGAGTCGCCGGAGGTGCGGTACAGCGTCTGCTTGATGGCCAGGACGTTCGGGTCGGCGGCCGCCTGGTCCAGGAAGGCCTGCACGGACGTCGAGAAGGAGTCGTACGGGTGGTGCAGCAGGATGTCGCGCTCGCGCATCGCCGCGAAGATGTCCGGCGCGGACGCCGACTCGACCTCCGCGAGGTCGCGGTGCGTGCCCGCGATGAAGCGCGGGTACTTCAGCTCCGGCCGGTCCAGCCCGGCTATGGCGAACAGCCCCGTCAGGTCCAGCGGGCCGGGCAGCGGGTAGACCTCGGTGTGCTTCATCTTCAGCTCGTGCACCAGCAGGTCCAGCACGCGCGGCGCGATCGACTCCTCGACCTCCAGCCGCACCGGCGGGCCGAAGCGGCGCCGCATGAGTTCCTTCTCCAGCGCCTGGAGCAGGTTCTCCGCGTCGTCCTCCTCGACCTCCAGGTCCTCGTTCCTGGTGACGCGGAACATGTGGTGGTCCAGCACGTCCATGCCCGGGAACAGCTCTTCCAGATGCGCCGCGATCACGTCCTCCAGCGGCACGTACCGCTGCGGGCCCGCCTCCAGGAAGCGCGACAGGATCGGCGGCACCTTCACCCGCGCGAAGTGCTCGTGCCCGGACACCGGGTTGCGCACCACGACCGCGAGGTTCAGCGACAGGCCGGAGATGTACGGGAAGGGGTGCGCCGGGTCCACCGCCAGCGGGGTGAGCACCGGGAAGATCTGCTGCCGGAAGAGCGTCGCGAGCCGCGCCTGCTCCTTGTCGGTCAGCTCGCCCCAGCGGATGACGTGGATGCCCTCGTCGGCGAGCTGCGGGGCGACGTCGTTCTGGAAGCAGGCGGCGTGCCGGGCCATGAGCTCGCGGGAGCGGGTGAGGATCAGGTCCAGCACGTCCCGGGGCTGGAGGCCGGACGCGGAGCGGGTCGCGACGCCCGTCGCCATCCGGCGCTTGAGGCCCGCGACGCGGACCATGAAGAACTCGTCCAGGTTGCTCGCGAATATCGCCAGGAAGTTCGCCCGCTCCAGCAGCGGGGTCGACGGGTCCTCGGCGAGCTCCAGCACCCGCTCGTTGAACGCGAGCCAGCTGCGCTCGCGGTCCAGGAAACGGCCCTCCGGGAGGGCCTCGCCGAACTCGCCCTCTCCGGCGATGCCGCTCGCCTCCGGGTCGGGTTCCAGATCCGGTACGACCCGGGGGCGGAAGGCGCCGAAGCCGTCGGTGTCGTCCTCGCCCTGCCCCGGCTGGGGCTGGACGGGGACGCTGGGATGATTCGTCTGGGCCATGATGTGCGAGCCCTCCTCCGGATCCGGCACGTGGTACGCGCGGCCGACACCCCCCGTCAGGCGGCCTCCAGCCGTCGCTCCATTGTCTCGTGCGGAGGTGCCTTCCGGCAGGTCGGGGGAGTTCGGCCGGTGGGGGGCGGCGGGTTGCATCCTGCGATGCTGGCGGTTGCGGTTGAACCGCTGGTAACGAGAGTCTTGCCGTCAGGCAAGCGCAGCGCCTCCGGCGGGGTTGCCGTCACCGCGCGGGTGACCCCCTCGGACCTCCGTTCCCCTTACGCCGGGCGGGTGACGCTCCGGGGTGCCCCCGGGGGTGCTTTACGCGATCTTCCCGCCGTCGTGGCTTGTCGCGCAGTTCCCCGCGCCCCTGAAAAACGAGGACCCTCGCCCGCAAGGCCAGAGCTCGCGTCTGCCGCGCAGGGCAGCAAACCAGGGGCGCGTGGGGGTACCCCCAGGCGAAGCTCTGGGGGAGAACTGCGCGACCAGCCACAGCGCGCGGACGATCGCGTAAAGCACCCCCGGGGGCAGCCCGGAGCGGACCCCGGGGGCCGAGCGGCTAGCTCTCTGTGCGGTACATGAGGTCGACCTCGTGCGTGGTGAAGCCGAGGCGTTCGTAGACGGAGACGGCCGCGGTGTTGTCCGCGTCGACGTAGAGGAGGACGCCGGGGAGGCCGCGGTCCGCGGCAAGGTGGCGCAGCCCGATCGTGGTGAGGGCGCGGCCGAGGCCGCCGCCCTGCTCGCCGGGGGCGACGGCCACGACGTACACCTCGCCGAGGCCCAGGTCGGCGTGCACCTTCGTCCAGTGGAAGCCCACGAGGCGGTCGCCGCGGAAGGCGAGGAAGAAGCCGTCGGGGTCGAACCAGGACTCGGCCTTGCGGTCGTCGAGGTCGCGCTGGGTGAGGGAGCCCTGCTCGGGGTGGTGGGCGAAGGCGGCGGCGTTGACGGCGAGCCATGCCGCGTCGTCCTCGCCGGGGCGGAACGTGCGGACGGTGACGCCCTCGGGCAGCACGGGCGCGGCGAGCCCGGACAGCTCCGCGTCCAGGGACCTGCGCATCTGCCGCAGCTCGCGGAAGAGCTGGAGGCCGAGCTGGACGGACAGGTGCCGGGCGGCGGGGTGGCCGCCGTGCGCCCAGACCCGCAGCCGCCGGGCGGTCGCGCCGAGCAGCGCCTCGCCGAGGGCCCGCCCGTGGCCGTGCAGCCGGTGCCGCGGGTGGACGAGGAATTCCGCGGCGGGTGCCTCGACGGGGTCGGTGTCCTCGATCTGCGCGTATCCGGCGAGCACGTCCTGTCCGCCGTCGCCCTCGGGCGCCCACAGCAGCAGGTGGCGCACCCCGGGGCGGCCGGGGTGGCGTACGTGCAGCCGGCCCTGTTCGGACACCGCGGGCTGGCCGTCGGCCGTCGCGGCGTCCGCGATCAGGTCCAGCACCGCGCGCGCGGTGCCGGCGGGCAGTTCGGTCAGGGTGTCGATCCGCCGGGCGCTCATGCGGGAATCGTACGGGGCCGGTCCGCGCGGTCCGCGGCGGGCACGGCTCGGGCCACCGGAATCAGCCCGGCGGAGGCGCATGTGGCGGCCGCGGCGAGGGCGAAGCCGGGCCAGTAGCCGGCGGCGCTGATGAGCGCGGCCATGAGCGGCGGTACGACGGCGGCGGTGAAGTTCTGCCCGGTGTTGTGGACGCCCAGTGCGCGGCCGGACCACGCGGGCCCGGCGTGCTCGGCGGTGGAGGTGAAGGACAGCCCGTTGGTGCTGGAGGTGATGGCGATCGACACGACCAGCAGCGCGGGGGTGAGCGGCGAGGGGAAGGCGATGCCCAGTGTGGTGGCGCCGACGACGGCCCCGGTCACCAGCGCCAGCTGCCGCATGGGCCGCAGCCTGCTGCCGACCCGGTCCGACCAGCGCCCGACCAGGATGCGCGACAGCGCCCCCAGGGCCTGTCCGGCGGCGATGAGCTGCCCGGCGTGCACGGGTGTCCAGCCGCGTACGTCCACCAGCAGCACCAGCGCGAAGGCACCGGCGGTGAACTGCGGGACGACCAGCAGGGCGGCGGAGCCGTGGATGCGCCACAGCAGGCTGGACCCGCGGTAGGGGTTGGGCGCGGGTTCGGCGGCGGCGGCCTGCGGGCGGGCCGGGTCGGCGGCGAAGACGGCGATCAGGACGGCGATGACCCCGCACGTGACGGCCAGGAAGCCGAAGGCGCCGGTCAGCCCGTGTCCGCTCGCCAGCGGCGGCATCGCGAGCGCGGCCACGCCCATGCCCAGGGGCGTGGAGGTCTGCCGGATGCCCATGGCGAGCCCGCGCTGCTCCTTGCCGAACCAGCCCATGACCAGCCGCCCGCTCGCGGAGTAGACGGACGCCCCGGCGGCCCCGGCGAGCGCCAGCAGCGCCCCGAGGGCGACCATGCCGTGCACGCCCCACGCGGCGGCGGCCAGTGCCCCGGCGGCTCCGCCGAGTCCGGCGGCGATGACCACCCGCTCGCCCCAGCGGTCGGCGGCGGCGCCCCACCCGTACAGCGCGAGCACCAGGCCCACGGTGGGGCAGGCGACGAGCACGCCGACCTGCGTGAGTGTGAGCCCCTCGCGTCCGCGCAGCTCGTCGGCGAGGTAGGGCACCCCGTAGACGAAGGCGCAGGCCGCGGTCTGCGCGGCGGTCCCCAGGCCCAGCATGATCCAACGCCGCATGTCCGGCGCACCTCCCTGATGTGGACGGTGCGACCGAGTATTCTCCGTCCGCCGGGATGTGAGACGGGTATTTCGTATGGTGAGACGACTCAGGTGTCCGGAAGCGTCTCCGGCGGGGCCGTGGGGGCGCCGGGGAGCTGGACGGTGGCGAGCGTGCCGCCGCCCTCGGCGGGGGCCAGGGTGATGGTGCCGCCCGCCTGCTGGACGGTGCGGGCCACGATCGACAGCCCGAGCCCGCTGCCCGGCAGCGAGCGCGCGGTGGGGGAGCGCCAGAAGCGCTCGAAGACGTGCGGCAGCTCCTCCGCCGGGATGCCCGGCCCGTGGTCGCGCACGGTGAGCCGCCCCTCGTGCAGGGCCACGTCGACCGCGCCCGACGGCGGGCTGAACTTCACCGCGTTGTCCAGCAGGTTGACGATGGCCCGCTCCAGCGCCGCCGCCTCGCCCCGGACGTACCAGGGCGCGAGGTCCGCGCCGATCGTCAGGCCGGGGCCGCGCAGCCGGGCGCGGCGCAGGGCGGTCCCGGCGATCTCGTGCAGCGGCACCACGGTGAGGGAGGGGGCGGCGGAGTCGGGCCGGTTCAGCTCCTGGAGGTCGCCGATGAGCGCGGCCAGCTCCGTCATCTGCGCCTTGACGGACGCGAGCAGCTCCCGGCGGTCCTCGGGCGGCAGCGGCCGGCCGGTCGCCTCGCTGCGCTCCAGCAGCTCGATGTTGGTGCGCAGCGACGTCAGCGGGGTGCGCAGTTCGTGCCCGGCGTCGGCGATGAGCTGCCGCTGGCGGTCCCGCGAGGAGGCGAGCGCCGCGGTCATCGCGTTGAAGGACTGCCCGAGCCGGGCGATCTCGTCCTCGCCCTCGACGGGCAGCCGGACGTTCAGGTCCTCGGTCGCGGCGACGTGCTCGACGGCCTCGGTCAGCCGGTCCACCGGCCGCAGCCCGGTCCGCGCGACCCACAGCCCCGCGGTCGCGGCGCCGACGACGCCGATCCCGGCGACGGCCAGCAGCAGCCAGGCGAGGTGGTCCAGGGTCCGGTCGATCTCGTCCAGCGGACGGGACACCGTGATCGCGAGGTTCGTCCGGGTGTTGTCCTGGAGCAGCGGCAGCGTCACGGCCCGCACGTGCTGCCCGCTGTCGGTGCGGGCGTTGTGCTTCGCGGCGTCCCGGGTGCCCTCGGCCACCTGCACGTCGGCGTGCTGCACCTTGAGCGCCACGGCTCCCGCGCCCACGCAGCGCTGCCCGTGGGAGTCGATGATCTGCACGCTGGTCAGGCCGGGCGGCAGGTTGCTGTTGCTGGGCGCGTTGGTCTGGCAGCGGGCGAGGATGGAGTCGATGTACGCGCTGCCGCCGCGCGGGGTGAGCTGGTTCTCCAACTGGGAGGTCAGCGTGGAGTCCAGCTGCGCGACGAGCTGGTCGCGTGTGATGAACCAGCACGCGAACGCCGCCGCCGCGACCGCGACGGCCACCGCCGCGGCCGTCAGCAGGGCCAGCCGCGAGCGCAGGGGGAGCCGTCTCACGCGTGACCGCCGTCCGGCGCGCGCAGCACGTAGCCGACGCCGCGCACGGTGTGGACCAGCCGCGGCATGCCGCCGGCCTCGGTCTTGCGGCGCAGGTACATGACGTAGACGTCCAGGGAGTTCGAGGACGGCTCGAAGTCGAAGCCCCAGACGGCCTTGAGGATCTGCTCGCGGGTGAGGACCTGCCGCGGGTGCGTGAGGAACAGCTCCAGCAGGGTGTATTCGGTGCGGGTCAGCTCGACGGGGGTGCCGCCGCGGGTGACCTCGCGGGTCGTGACGTCCATCCGCAGGTCGGCGAAGGACAGCGCCTGTTCGGCGCCGCCGCCCGCGGCGGCCGCGGTGGCGTAGGAGCTGCGGCGCAGCAGGGCGCGCAGCCGGGCGAGGAGTTCGTCCAGCTCGAAGGGTTTGACGAGGTAGTCGTCGGCGCCCGCGTCGAGGCCGGTGACCCGGTCGCCGACGGTGTCGCGGGCGGTGAGCATGAGGATGGGCGTGGTCACCCCGGTCGCGCGCAGCCGCCGGGCGGTGGTGAGGCCGTCCATCCGCGGCATGAGCACGTCCAGCACGATCGCGTCCGGGTGGTAGGTGTCGACGGCGTCGAGCGCGGCCAGGCCGTCGGCGGCAAGCGCGGTGTCGTAGCCCTCGAAGGCCAGGCTCCGGCGCAGTGCCTCGCGGACGGCGGGTTCGTCGTCGACGACCAGGACGCGGGCGGCGGTCTCGCCGGCGTCGGCGGTACCGGGGGCGGTGCCGGGACCAGGGTTCATCTGCATCCTCGCGAGGGGAACGGGGCCGGGTCGGGGGGAGGGCGGTGCGGGGGCGGGGCCGGCTCGCGGGGAGCCGGATCCCCAGCCTCGCACGCCGCCACGGGCGTCAGCTCGTGCCGGTCGTCCCGCTCGTGCTGTCGGTGCCGCCCGCGCGCAGCGTGGGCAGGTCGGCCTTGACGGTGTTGACGGGGATCGCGAAGCCCAGGCCGACGCTGCCCGACGACGACGAGGAGGAGCCGTCGGAGGAGGAGTCGGAGTACATGGCCGAGTTGATGCCGATGATCTGGCCGGACATGTTGATGAGGGCGCCGCCGGAGTTGCCGGGGTTGAGCGAGGCGTCGGTCTGGATCGCCTTGTACGTCGTGGTGGAGCTGCCGGTGTCGCCGTTGTACTGGTTGCCGCCGAAGGAGAAGGGCCACTGGTCGCCGCCGCGGCCGCCGTTGCCGCCCTGGCCGAAGCCCTGGCTGTTCTGGTTCTGGCCGGTCTCGACCGGCACGGTGACCTCACGGTTGAGCGCGGAGACGATGCCGCTGGTCACGGTGTTGCTGAGGCCTTCGGGGGAGCCGATGGCGACGACCTGGTCGCCGATGGCCACCGAGGAGGAGTCGCCGAGGCTCGCGGCGGGCAGGTTCGAGGCGCCCTGGATCTGGATGAGCGCGAGGTCCTTCTTGGCGTCGGTGCCGACCACCCGCGCGGTGGCCGACTTGCCCGAGGCGTACGTGACGCTGATCTGCTGGGCGCCGGCGACGACGTGGTTGTTGGTGACGACCTGACCGTCCGTGGTGATGATGACGCCCGAGCCGGTCGCCTTGCCCTGGCCGGAGGTGGCGGTGATCTCGACGACGCTGGGGTCGACGGCCTTCACGACGCCCGCCACGGTGCCGTCCAGCGCGGCGGCGTTGACGGCGGCGGAGCTGGTGGCGCTGACGTGCGCCGCGCTGCTCGCGGAGTCGTCGGTGGCGTGCCCGATGAAGGCGCCGACGCCGCCGCCGATCAGCCCGGCGGCGACGGCCGCGGCCGCCATGAGCGCGACGGGCCGCCGTACCCGGCGCCGCCGTCCCGCCGCCTCGCCGGGCGCGCCCGGGGCGGGGTGCCCGGCGGCGGCCTGGGCGTAGGGGTCGTACGGGGGCGGCGGCGGGAAGCCCGCGTGGCCGCCGGGGTGGACCGTGCCGGACAGGACCGGGTTCTCCGGCGCCGGGGGCCCGTACGGTGCCGGGGCGCCCTGCGGGTGCGGCGCGGACGGGGTGGCGTCCGGTGCCTGGGACTCGGAGTAGAGCGGAAGCTGCGGGTCGTGCGGGTGCTGGGGGTCGCCGTTGCGGCTGCTCTCGTCGGTCATGTCTACGACTGTGCGGCCGGATTATGAGAGCGGGCTGAGCACACGCTGAGAAGCCCGACAGAACCCCGTATGCCCGATATAAAGATGAGCGCCCGGCCGAGCGGGGTCGCCCCGCGCGGACGCCCCCCGTCATGTATCCCCGGGGTCAGTGGCAGCCGCAGGACTGCCGGACGACCAGCCGGGACGGGAACTGCCGCAGCCGCTCGCGGCGCGCCCCCGGCACCCGCAGCGAGTCGTCCAGCACCGCGTCCACCGCCGCGCGCGCCATGCCCTGCCGGTCGGAGGCGACCGTGGTCAGCGGCGGGTCGGCGAGTGCGGCCTCCTTGACGTCGTCGAAGCCCGCGACGGCGAGCTGCTCGGGCACCTCGATGCGCAGCTCGCGCGCGGCCCGCAGCACACCGAGCGCCTGGTCGTCGGTCGCGCAGAAGATCGCCGGCGGCCGGTCCGGGCCGGACAGCAGGCCGAGCGCGACCTGGTAGGCGTCGTAGCGGTTGTAGGGGGCCTGGAAGAGCCGGCCCTCGGTGCTGCGCCCGGCCTCCTCCATCGCCCGCCGCCAGCCCTCGACATGGTCAGTGACCGGGTCGCCGACCATGGGCGTGACCTCGGTGCCGCCCAGGCACGCCACGTACGGGTGGCCGTGCTCCAGCAGGTGCCGCACGGCGAGCTGCGCGCCGCCGATGTCGTCGGTGCGCACCGCGATGTCGTCGATCGCCTCGGGCCGCTCGTGCAGCAGCACCACCCGGGCGTCCCACGCGTCGATCTCGGTGGCCGCGTTGTCGCTGAGGCCCTGGCTGATGAGGATCAGCCCGGAGACCCGCATGCCGAGGAAGGCCCGCAGGTAGTGCGTCTCGCGCTCGTCGAGGTAGTCGGAGTTGCCGACCAGCACCATCTTGCCGCGCTCGGAGGCGGCCTGTTCGACGGCGTGCGCCATCTCCGCGAAGAAGGGCTGGCGCGCGTCCGGCACGATCAGGCCGATCAGGTCGGTACGGCGGCTGGCCATCGCCTGGGCCACACGGTCCGGGCGGTAGCCGAGCTGCTTGATGGCCGCGAGCACGCGCTCGCGGGTGGCCGGGGCAACCGGCCGGGGTCCGTTGTTGATGACGTAGCTGACGACCGCGGTGGAGGTCCCCGCCAGCCTGGCCACGTCGTCGCGCGTCACCTTGGGCACGACGGGAAGTCTACGCGTGTCTATCCGTTCGTCACACGGATTGTCATACCGTCTGCTCTGTGGACGAACGACTCCCGCGCCGGACCGCCGGTTCGGACGTCCCGGACGGCTCCTCGGCCGTCCGCTCCGCCTTCTCCGGGGTGACGAAACGGTAGCCCACGTTGCGCACCGTACCGATCAACGACTCGTGCTCGACGCCGAGTTTCGCCCGCAGCCGCCGTACGTGCACGTCCACCGTGCGGGTGCCGCCGAAGTAGTCGTAGCCCCACACCTCCTGGAGCAGCTGGGCGCGGGTGAAGACCCGGCCCGGGTGCTGGGCGAGGTATTTCAGCAGCTCGAACTCCTTGAAGGTCAGGTCCAGGACCCGGCCCTTGAGCTTGGCGCTGTAGGTGGCCTCGTCGACCGACAGGTCGCCGTTGCGGATCTCCATCGGGCTGTCGTCCCCGGCGATCTGCTGGCGCCCCATGGCGAGCCGCAGCCGCGCCTCGACCTCGGCGGGCCCCGCGGTGTCCAGCAGCACGTCGTCGATGCCCCAGTCCGCGGTCACCGCGGCCAGGCCGCCCTCGGTGACGACGAGCACGAGCGGGCAGCCCGGTCCCGTCGAGCGCAGCAGCTGGCACAGGCTGCGGACCTGCGGCAGGTCGCGGCGCCCGTCGATGAGGATGACGTCGGCGCCCGGGGTGTCCACGAGGGCGGGGCCCTCGGCGGGAGCGACCCGCACGTTGTGCAGCAGCAGCCCGAGCGCGGGCAGCACCTCGGTGGACGGCTGGAGTGCGTTCGTCAGCAGCAGCAGAGAACTCACACGGATCTCCCGTCGGTCGGACTGGTGCGAAAAAGCACGAAAGGACCCGGGGGCGGCATTGCCCAGGTCCTCTTGCACGGAAGAATAGCCGACATGACCACCGCTGCCGAGGCCGACGACCGGCGTTTGTGTGTTTCCGCGCTCACTTCGGGTGTCCGGCGTGCCGTTCTGTTGACGTCCGACGGCATCGCGATCGAAGCCGAACACCGTCCGGCGCCGGGCGGGGCGAAGGACCTCGCGGTGGTCGTCGCGCACGGTTTCACCGGCGCCCTGGAGCGTCCCGCGGTGCGCCGGGCGGCGGGCGTACTGGGCGCCGAGGGTGGTGTCGTGACCTTCTCCTTCCGCGGCCACGGCGGCTCGGGCGGGCGTTCCACGGTCGGCGACCGGGAGGTCCTGGACCTCGACGCGGCCGTGGGCTGGGCCCGCCGGATGGGCTACGCGCGGGTCGCCACGGTCGGCTTCTCGATGGGCGGTTCCGTGGTGCTGCGGCACGCCGGGGCGGGCTCCGGCGCCGGGCTGCGGCCGGTCGACGCGGTCGTGTCGGTCAGTTCGCCCGCCCGCTGGTACTACCGCGGGACGGCGCCGATGCGGCGGGTGCACTGGGTCATCACCCGGCCCGCCGGGCGGCTGGTCTCGCGGGTCGGCCTCGGCACCCGCATCCACACCCGCGACTGGGACCCGGTGCCGCGCTCGCCCGTCGAGTCCGTGCCGTACATCGCGCCCGTGCCGCTGCTGATCGTGCACGGCGACCGGGACACGTACTTCCCGCTCGACCACCCGCTCTCGCTCGCCGACGCGGCCGGCGAGGGCGGCGCCGAGCTGTGGATCGAACGCGGCTTCGGGCACGCCGAGAACGCCGCCGACGCCGCGCTGCTCGGGCGCGTCGGCGCCTGGATCACCGCGCACGGCGCGGGCCGGTGAGCGGCCGGTGAGCACGCCGGGCGGCGCGAAGGGCCATCATGGACGGCGCCGCACCCCGCACGGGACCGCGGTGACGTACCAGCGACACCCGCACCACGACGCACGATGAGGGACGGAGCCCCGATGGCCGCAACCGACACGGCCGCTCGCCCGGCAGCGGGCACGATCCGCTACTGGGCCGCCGCCAAGGCCGCCGCGGGCACGGCGGAGGAGGACTACCGCGCGGCGACGCTCGCCGACGCGCTGGACGCCGCCCGCCGCCGGCACGCCGCCCGGCCGGACTTCGCGCACGTGCTGCGCCGCTGCTCCTTCCTCGTCGACGGCCGCCCCGTCGGCACCCGCGACCACGCCGAGGTGCCGCTCCCGGACGGCGCGACCGTCGAGGTGCTGCCGCCCTTCGCGGGAGGCTCGGCATGAGCGACCACCGCGACGGCGTCCCGTACGGCTACGGGTACGGCCAGGGCGACCCGCAGGGCGGCGGCCACGACGAGCAGGCCCACGGCGCCCCCGCCCCCTACCCCGCGGACGGCGCCTACGTGCCCGAGCCGCTGCCCACCGGCCTGCCCCCGCACACCGACCAGGGCGGCACCCCCTTCGGCGCCCCGCCGCCCGGCGACGACTGGTCGGCCCACGCCCCGGGCCCGGACGGCGCCGCCTACGGCGTACCCGCCGCGGGCGACGGCTGGGGCTCCACCCCGCCCTCCGCCCACCCCTGGACGACCCCGCAGCCCCCGTACCCGGACGACCGGGCGGGCTACCCGGAGGGGGGCTACCCGGCGGAGGGCGGCTACGGCACCGCACCGGACTACGGCACGCCCGGCTACACCGACGCCGGCTACGGCACCTCCGGCTACGGCCCCGACCCCGCCGCCGGGCACGCCCCCGGCTACGGCGCCGACCCCGGTTACGGCCCGGACCACGTCACCCCCGGGCACGCCGTCGGCCACGGCCCGCTCGGCTACGACGCCACCGGCGTGGACACCGGCGCCCCCTGGCAGCCGCAGTCCCCGCACCCCCACCAGCAGGCGGCCCCGCACGCGTACGCCACCGCGCCCGCCGAGGCCGAGCCGTACGCGGCCGAGCACACCGCCGTACTGCCCCCGGTCCCGGCCGAGGACTCCGACGCCCCCGGCCCCCGGGCCTCCCGGCGCGGCGGGTCCGCACCCGTGCGGCCGGACGGGCGGACCGGTTCGCCGATCATCGCGCCCGGCATCCAGCCCGCAGCCCTCACCGCGGCGCTCGGCCTGCTGCTCGCGGGCGGCGCGGCGGTCGGCAAGCCGGGGCTCGCGGTCGTGCTGGTGCTGCTCCAGGCGGTCACGGCCGCCGGGTGGTTCCGGCTCAACGGCATGTGGCCCGCCCGGCAGGGCATCGTGCTGGCCTTCCTCGCGGGGGTGACCGCCGACGTCGGCATGCTCGCCGCGAACGGCGGCCACGCGCCCGCCGTGGTGCTGGGCACGCTCGGGGTGTGGCTGCTGCTCGTGCTCGTGCTGCAACTGCGCCACCACGGCAGCGCCGACGAGCGCCTGTCGTCCCTCACCGCGACTTCGGCCTCGACCCTGATCACCGTGCTGGCCTGCGGCTATCTCGCGACCCAGGTGTCGGACGCGGGCCACGGCCCGGTCGTCGCGGGCGCGGTCGCGGTGGCCGCCGCGACGCTGGTGCGGGCCCTGCCGCTGCCGGGCGGCGAGCCGGTGTCGCTCGGCGCCGCGCTGGCCGTGGCCGCGGCGACGGGCGCGCTGACCGGCCCGGCGGTGGATCTCGGCGCCGGGAAGGGCGTGCTGCTCGCGGTCGCGGCCGGGGCGTGCGCGCTGGTCGGGCTGCGGGTGGCGAGCTATGACTTCCCGTCGCGCTTCGTGCACTTCACCGCCGGGGTGGCCCTGCCGCTCACCGCTGCCGCACCCGTCGTCTACGCTCTGGGCCGCGCGCTGACCTGAGGTAACGGTTCGGAGCCGGGGGGAACCGCGGCACCCCCCTGGCCCGTCAGGCGATGCGGGAAGTGTCAGGGGCGGGACCGAGTGGGGAGTGTGGCGGGCGCATGGGTTCGTGGCGGGTATGGCGGACGATCCTGATCATCGTGGTGATACTCGGCGGCCTGTTCTACGCCGCCGACTGGTTCGCGGTGCGCGTGGTGGAGGACCGGGCCGCGGAGAAGGCCCGTACGTCCGAGGGCCTGGAGCACAAGCCGAAGCTGTCGATAGACCACTTCCCGCGGCCGTTCCTGACGCAGGCGCTCTTCGGCAAGATCAAGCACGTCTCGATCAAGGCCGAGGACGTCAACGCGGACGGCGGCCGCCAGGACGTCCGCATCACGACCTTCACCGCCGACCTGTACGGGGTGAAGCTCACCGACAACTTCTCCAGGGCGACCGCCGACCGGGCCACGGGCGACGCCTTCGTGAGCTACGACGACCTGTCGAAGTCGGCGCCCCCCGGGGTCAAGGTGAGCGCGGCCCCGCCGGCCGCCGACGGCACCGCGCGGGTCAAGCTGTCCGCGTCGCTGCCCGGCCTGGGCAGCGGTGACCTCAGCGTCTTCAGCCGGGTGCAGGTGAGCGGCCAGAAGATCACCCTGCACGCCGAGAGCATGCCCAAGGAGATCACCGCGCTGGGCCTGGAGAAGTCCGTCCGCGCCGAGATCGACTTCGACACGAACCTGACCCACCTGCCGTCCGGCATCTCGCTGACCAAGGCGGTGGGCACCGCGACCGGGATGGACATCAAGGCCGCGGGGCGGAACGTGGAGCTGGTGTCGGGCTGACCGGCGGGTCCGGCCGGGTCCGCCCGGCCGGGGACGATCACCGCGGAGGCGGGCGGGCGCTGCGGCGCCCGCCCGTTTTCCACTATATGGACAATCTTGTCTCGTCATGTGACACGCCGGTGACACTCGCGGGTCCGCTTCCCTACGATCGGGACCATGAAGCGACAGGCGGATCTCACGAAGCGGCGGGCAGTCGATCTGTGCCGCGTCGCCGCCATGCTCTGTCGCATGCCCTGAGGGGCGGCAGCTCTCCCGCACCGCGCGTCCGGCCGCAAGGCGTCAGCGCCCCTGCCTGCCCCGCGCCGTGCCGCGCGCCCACGGAGCCGCCGGCCGCACCGCACCCCCGCACCCCGCACCTCAACCGCATCGCGCGCCGCGTACCGCGCGGCCACCGCACCATCCGCACTGCCCCGGAGGAGAACAGCATGAGCCGCAGTGACGTCCTGGTCGACGCCGACTGGGTCGAGGCCCACATCGACGACCCGAAGGTGGTCATCGTCGAGGTGGACGAGGACACCTCGGCGTACGACAAGAACCACATCAAGAACGCCGTCCGCATCGACTGGAAGCAGGACCTCCAGGACCCGGTCCGCCGCGACTTCGTGGACCAGGCCGGCTTCGAGGCGCTGCTGTCCGCCAAGGGCATCGCCAACGACGACACGGTCGTCCTCTACGGCGGCAACAACAACTGGTTCGCTTCCTACGCCTACTGGTACTTCAAGCTCTACGGCCACGACTCGGTCAAGCTGCTCGACGGCGGCCGCAAGAAGTGGGAGCTGGACTCCCGCGACCTGGTCGCCGCCGTGCCCGAGCGCGCCGCGACCGAGTACAAGGCCAAGGCCCAGAACACCGCGATCCGCGCCTTCCGCGACGACGTCGTGGCCGCGATCGGCTCGCTGAACCTGGTCGACGTGCGCTCGCCCGACGAGTTCTCCGGCAAGCTGCTCGCCCCGGCCCACCTCCCGCAGGAGCAGTCGCAGCGCCCCGGCCACGTGCCGAGCGCCCGCAACATCCCGTGGTCGAAGAACGCCAACGACGACGGCACGTTCAAGTCCGACGACGAGCTGAAGAAGCTCTACGAGGACGAGAACGTCGACCTGGCCAAGGACACCATCGCGTACTGCCGCATCGGTGAGCGCTCCGCGCTCACCTGGTTCGTGCTGCACGAGCTGCTCGACCAGGGCAACGTCAAGAACTACGACGGCTCGTGGACCGAGTACGGCTCGCTGGTCGGCGTGCCGATCGAGCTCGGCGCCAACTGACCCCGGAACCGATCGACCCCCAGCGACAAGGCGAGGACTGAACGTTATGTGTGGAGCGAAGGCCGGCGGCCCGGAACTGGCGGGCATCGACGTGGCCAAGGAGACCATCATCCAGGGCTCCGTCACCCGTGACGGCGAGCCCGTCAGCGGGTACGTGCGACTCCTGGACGGCGGCGGCGAGTTCACCGCCGAGGTGCCGACCTCGGCGACCGGGCAGTTCCGCTTCTTCGCGGCGCCCGGCACCTGGACGCTGCGCGCGCTCGTTCCCGGCGCGACGGTGGACCGCACGGTCGTGGCCCAGCAGGGCACCCCGTCCGAGGTGGCCATCGCCGTCTGAGACGGCGTGACCGGCATACGGTCGCTGTACGGCGGAGGGCCGCATCCCGCGCGGATGCGGCCCTCCGCCGTGTCCCCGTACGGGCGCGGTCCGTTCCGTCCGTTCTGTTTCGGTATCCGCGTGGCGGACGTACCGTTGAGGTGTGGACGCACACCGCCGTCACTGGTACTTCGCCATGATGGGCACCTGCGTGGTGCTGTTCGTCATGGCGTGGGCGGTGGTGCGCCTGTGGTCCGTGCCCGCGGCGATCGTGATGTGCCTGGTGGCGATGACGATCCCGCCTTTCGCCGCGATCGTCGCCAACAAGCGCCGCCCCGGCGAGCGGTGGTTCGACGAGCAGGACGGCGACGAGGACGGCCAGGACACGGACGCCCCCCACACGAAGGGCCGCGGGGGCGACCCCGCCCACACCGGGGACCCGGAGTCGGACGCGTGGTGGAACGAACTGGAGGGGCGGGGCCGCAAGGACCACCGCAGATGAGACCGGGGCCGCGAGGCCCCGTTTTTTTCGCGCCCTCGGCGGACGTCAGTAGACGAGGGCCTGCACGCCGTCCGGCATGATCTCGCTGACGAAGACCTGCGCGCCCGCGATGCGGACACCCTCCAGGACGTCCCGCTCGCCGATGTCGCGGCGGGCGGCGCACTGGCTGCACAGGGTCACCTGCCCCGCTCCGATCACCGCGTCGAGCAGGTCGGGCAGCAGCGCCGCGTGCGGGAGTTCGAACTCCGCGGCCCTTCCCGGCAGCGCGAACCAGGCCGACTCGCCCGTCAGCCACAGCGACACCTCCACGCCGCTCGCCACCGCGACCGCCGCCACCGTGAAGGCCTGCGAGCACCGCTCGGGCGCGTCCGCGCCCGCCGTCACCTTGATCACCAGCTTGTTCGCCATCCGACCAGCGTAGGCGCCGCGTGTATGTGGCACACGTCACGTCGAGCCTGTGCATATTCGGTGGGGATGCGGTGTGGCGGCTGGACATAATACGAGTCCGTGTGTGATTGGTCGCACACGTGTGCGTTCACATGCCTGGGGGGGCATTCATGGAAGAAGTGGGCGGCGACGTGCGCCGCGACGACGGCGAAGCCGTCGGGGACCCGGCCCCGCACCTCACACCGGAACCGGCACCTGAACCAACGCCTGAACCGGCGCCGGAATCGACACCCGAACCGGCACCTGAACCGACGGAGGCCCCGGTCGCGGCGCCCGCGGCCGCCGAGCGGCCCTACCGGCCGATGGCCCGCCGCAAGCTCACCCTCGTCCTCGCCGCCGCCCTCGTGCTCGGCGTGCTGGCGGGCGGCGGCGCGGGCTACGCCGTGCAGAGCGGCCGGCCGGCCACGCCGCTGCCGCCGCTCGTCGCCGCGGGCCCGACCCAGCCCGCGGGCCCCGGGCCCACCGCGCCCGCGCCCCAGGCCGCCGACGACCGCAACGCGGTCTACGAGGGCAACCTACTGAAGCTGCTGGTCCCGGCCCCCGCCGGGGCGAAGAACGGCGAGCGCGGCTGGCTCACCCAGTCCGAGCTGGCCGACCAGCTCGGCACCTACCGCGCCTTCGAGAACCTCAACGAACGCGGTTTCCGGCGCGCGGTCGAGGCCACCTGGGACACCGGGCACGACGAGGCGGTCAACACCGACGTCACGCTCACCCAGTACCGCGACGACACCAGCATCTACACCGAGCAGGCGCTCCGCGACGCCGCCGGCTCGACCGACCACGGCCACCAGCAGCACGGCGTGCCGCTGCCCGGCACCGTCGACGGCACGGTCATGGCCTCGGCGGAGCCCTACGACGAGGACGACATCCGGGTCTACGTCGGCCAGGCCTTCGCCCGGGTCGGCAACATCTTCGTCGAGGTCTACATCTCCTCGCTGGACCCGGTGCACGAGAAGGACCTCCGGACCGTGATCACCGAGCAGCTGGAGCGGCTGTGAGCGACGAGACCCCGCGCCCCGCGCAGCCCACCCCGCCCGCCGAACCGGCCTCCGCGCCGGAGGAGCCCGCGGTGCCCGCGCCGGAGGTGCCCGCGGTGCCCGCGCCGGAGGAGCCCGCGGCGGACGTGCTTCCCGTGCAGCCCGCGGCCGTACCGCCGCCGCCTTCCGCGTACGGCTACCCGGGCGCGCAGCCGTACGCCCACCCGGCGTGGGGGGCGCCGGTGCCGCCGGTGCCGCCTGCGCGGAGGAAGCGGCGTACCGCGCTGCTCGTGGCCGGTGTCCTCGTGGTGGTCGCCGCGGCCGGCGGGGGCTACGCGCTCACCCGGGACGGCGACGGCAAGGGCACGCCCCTGGCGAAGCCCTCGGCGACGGCCACCCCGAAACCGACCCGCACGTACGCGGTGACCGCGGGCGGCACGCACGTCGGCGACCTCGGCCAGATGCTGCTGCCGATGCCGCAGGGCATGCGGCCCGGCCCGGACCTCGAACAGTTCGGCAACGACACCGTGCTGGACGCAGCGGGGGCGAAGAAGCTGCTCATGGGCGGCGACACCGGCTCCCGCTTCCCGTCCGCGCAGCGCCGTGCGCTCGAATCCCAGATCGACGCGATGCACGTCAAGGGCGCCGCCGTGCGCACCTACCGCACCGCGGACAACAGGCAGACGTACCAGATGGTGCTCGTCCAGGTCGGCAACAAGACGGCCGCGGGCGCCCAGCCCGAGGCCTTCCGGGGCCTGACGGCGGACTCGAAGTACCTCTCCAAGGGCCCGGAGGTGCCCGGCTACCCGCACGCGGTGTGCGTGCAGCCCACGGCGCCCGACGACTCGGACGACTCCAGCGGTGACGACTCCTACGACGACTCCTACGACGACCCGTCCGTCGACATGATGTTCTGCCAGGCCACGGAGGGCGACCTGATGGTGCAGTTCCAGGCGGTCGGGGAGGGCTCGGTGGACTGGGACGAGATCCCCGCACTGCTGCGTCGCCAGCTCGACCGCGTCAAGGCACCGGGGGAGGGCGTCTGATGTCCGACCTCTCCGCGACCCCCGCCGCAGAACAGCCCACCGCGCCGCCGCCTCCCGGGTACGCGCCGGCCGCCGGGCCCGAGTATCCGCAGCCCGGCTACCCGCCGGTGCCGGTCGTCGCGCCGCGGCGGAGGATGAGCCCGCGGACGCGGGTGACGCTGCGCTGGACCGCCGTCCTGCTGGTCTTCGCCGTCTTCGGTGCCGGTACGGCCTACGCCGTGACGCGCCCGGAGCGTACGAAGATCCCCGGCCTCGGGACGCCCGACGACGGCCGCTGGACGTACCCCGCGCTCGCGCTGCCGCAACTGCCGGGCGGCAGGCCGCGCCCCTTCGACACCCCGCGCAACCCCGCGGCCGTGCACTACGCCGACCTGCGGGCCCTGCTCCTGCCCGAGCCGGAGGACGCGGTGGACGACACCGCGCTCCCCGGCGCGAAGGGCTGGCTGCCGACCGCCGCGTACCTCGCGACGCGCCCGGGTGGCGACGGCCCGCAGCAGGAGGCCGCGCTCAAGGAGGGCGGTCTGCGGCACATCGCGGCCCGCGGCTGGACGATGCCGGACGGCACCCGCGGACAGGTCTACCTGCTCCAGTTCATCTCCCGGGCCTACGCGGACCGCTACCTGCAGAACCAGGGGACGACGCCTCCCCAGGGCGTGTCCGCGGGCGAGAAGGACACCGCGCCGGGCGACCTCGCCCATCCCCAGGGCACGGCCGTCCACGCGTTCGCCGAGAAGACGCCCTACGGCCCCGAGATGACGCGGTACGCCGCCGTGGGCGGGGGCGACACCGTCGCGGTCGTGCTGCTGACCCGCAAGGGCGGCGCCGCCCCGGAGCAGGCCTTCGCGCAGACCGTCGCCCTCCAGGCGCAGCTGCTCGGCTGACCCTTCCCCCGGCCCGTCCCCACGGGAACCCCGGCCCCCGCGCCCCGCCCGGCGCGGGGGCCGGGGTGCTTCCCGCCGCGTCCCACGTCAGACGGCCTGCCCGCGCCCGCGCGGGGCCGCGCACTAGACTTGGCGGCGGCCCTGCCCGATGCCCTCACGAGGAGCACGTCCCGTGCACATTGAGTACTACTTCGACGCCCTGCTCGTGCTGGTGTGCGTCGCCGTCGCCGCGTTCGCGCTCTACGCGGTCAAGAAGCTCTACCAGGGCCAGCGCTGACATGATCGAGATCCCGTCCGACCTGCACCCCGACCTCGTGCCGCTGGCCTTCCTGCTCGGCCGCTGGGAGGGCGCGGGGGTGTTCGACTTCCCCGGTGCCGAGAAGTGCAACTTCGGGCAGGAGGTCGTCTTCCGGCACGACGGCCGGCCGTTCCTGGAGTACACCTCGCACACCTGGGTGCTGGACGCCGAGGGCAAGAAGACCCGCCCGCTGGAGAGCGAGACCGGCTACTGGCGGATCGGCGCCGACCGCAAGGTCGATGTCACGACCACCCGTGACGAGGGTGTCGTCGAGATCTGGACCGGCGAGCTGGCCGAGGGCAAGCCGCAGATCGACCTGGTCACGGACGCGGTCGCCCGGCTGCCCGTCGCCCCGGAGTACAGCGGCGGCAAGCGGCTCTACGGTTATGTGAACAGCGACCTGATGTGGGTCGGCGAGAAGGCCACCCCGTCCGTCCCGCTGCGCGCCTACATGTCCGCGCACCTGAAGAAGGTCGTGGACCCGCGCGAGTGGGCCGCCGACCTCAAGGACCTCCCGGACGACGGGATCGCCTTCTTCAAGTGACGGCGGGCCGCGGTCCCGGCGGGCTCCGGGTAGGGGTCACACCCCTGTCCGCGGGTCCGGAGCGGCGGTGCACGGGTGCCTCCGCCCTACACTGGCCCCGTGGTCACCACCGACTGGAAGAGCGACCTGCGCCGCCGCGGCTACCGTCTCACGCCGCAGCGGCAGCTGGTGCTGGAAGCGGTCGACACCCTGGAGCACGCCACCCCCGACGGCATCCTGAGCGAGGTGCGCAGGACCGCCTCGGGGATCAACATCTCCACCGTCTACCGCACCCTGGAGCTGCTGGAGGAGCTGGGCCTGGTCAGCCACGCCCACCTGGGCCACGGCGCTCCCACCTACCACCTCGCGGACCGGCACGACCACATGCACCTGGTGTGCCGCGACTGCGACGTGGTCACCGAGGCCGACGTCTCGCTCGCCGCGCCGCTCGGCGAGGGCCTGCGCGAACACTTCGGCTTCGAGACGGACATGAAGCACTTCGCCATCTTCGGCCGCTGCCGGGACTGCGCGGCCAAGGCCGCGGCCCGGCAGGCGGCGGAGGACGCCGCGGAGTCCGCGCGGGGCGGGTCGTAGTCTTGACGGCATGACGACGAAGAGCCCTTTGCTGTCGCTGCCCGGCGCTGTTCCGGCGGAAGGCCCCGACGAAGGCGTGGCCGCGCACTACGGCGACCTCTTCCGCGAGCAGCGCGCGCTCGCCGACGGCCGCGGATTCGTGGACCTCTCGCACCGCGGTGTCGTCACCGTCACCGGCGACGACCGGCTCCCGTGGCTGCACCTGCTGCTCACCCAGCACGTCGAGCAGCTCCCGCCCGGACAGGCCACCGAGGCGCTCATCCTCTCCCCGAACGGGCACATCGAGCACGCGCTCTACCTCGTCGACGACGGCACGACGACGTGGATCCACGTCGAGCCCGGCACGCAGGGCGACCTGCTCGCGTACCTGGAGAGCATGAAGTTCTTCTACCGGGTCGAGACCGCCGACGCGACGGAGCGCTTCGCCCTCGTCCACCTCCCCGCGGGCTCCATCGTCCCCGTCCCGGACGACTGGGCGGTGCGCGAGACGCCGTACGGGCGGGACGTGTTCGTGCCGCGCGAGAGCCTGGAGGAGTTCGCCGCCCAGGCCGGACCGCCCGCCGGGGTGCTCGCCCACGAGGCGCTGCGCATCGAGGCGCACCGGCCGCGCCTCGGCCTGGAGACCGACCACCGCACCATCCCGCACGAGCTGGGCTGGCTGGAGACCGCCGTCCACCTGCACAAGGGCTGCTACCGCGGCCAGGAGACGGTGGCCCGCGTGCAGAACCTCGGCCGCCCGCCACGCCGCCTGGTCTTCCTGCACCTGGACGGCAGCGAGGTCCGGCTGCCCGGCCACGGCACCCCGCTGCGGGTCGCGGAGGAGGGCGGCGAGGGCCGCGTCGTCGGCACCGTCACGTCGTCCGCGCGGCACTGGGAGCTGGGGCCGATCGCCCTCGCCGTCGTCAAGCGCAACACCCCCGAGGGCGCGACGCTCGTCGCCGACGAGACCGCCGCGACACAGGAGACCGTCGTCGCGCCCTGAGCGGCCCCCGGGCGCTCACATCTCCAGGACGACGGTGAAGGGTCCGTCGTTGGTGAGCGACACCTTCATGTCGGCGCCGAACACGCCCGTCTCCACGGTCGCGCCCAGCGCCCGCAGCTCGGCCACCACCGCGTCCACGAGCGGCTCGGCGACCGCCCCGGGCGCGGCCGCGTTCCACGTCGGGCGGCGGCCTTTGCGCGCGTCGCCGTACAGCGTGAACTGGCTGATCACCAGCAGCGGCGCGCCGGTGTCCGAGCACGACGTCTCGTCCGGGAGGATGCGCAGCGTCCACAGCTTGCGGGCGAGCTGGGCCGCCTTCTCCTTGGTGTCGTCGTGCGTCACCCCCACCAGCACGCACAGGCCGGGCCCCGCGACGGCCCCGACCGTCCGCCCGTCGACCACGACCTTCGCCTCGCTCACCCGCTGGGCCACCGCACGCATGCGGCCATTGTGACGTGCGCGCCGGGGGCGCCGAGCCGCGGGTGGGGCGTACGCGAGGGGGCGCGCGGCACCCGCTCCCTGCGCCGGGGCAGCGGCTTCGCACAACTGTTGCGAGGTCCGTTCGGGTGCAGAGTCGCTGCGGGGCGTCGGGCCCAGGTGGCAGCATCGACGGCAGGAATCCCGGCCCGCGGCAGCCCGTCGCGTACCGGGGAACGACCCGCACCCGGCGTACCCGGCGGCCCGTTGGCGTACCGGGGCACCCGCGCACCGCGCGTGCCCCGGCCGCAGCGGGGCGTTCGCACCGCGCGTGTGCTGCGTGCGGGGGACGACACGCATGACCGCAACCGACGCCGGACAGACTCCCGGCACCGCCGCGCACACCGGCCGGCGGCGCCCAGGAAGCCCACGCCCACCAGGAAGGGCCACCCCATGCTCAAGGCCGACGCACCCGGGCCGTCCCGCCCGCCCGCGCCCCGTGCCCCGCTCGCCGACACCGCCGAGCCCGACCTGGGCGCCCTCGACCTGCCCGCGCTGCGCGCCCTGCGCCGCGAAGCCCAGCGCGAGGAGGCCGACCTGTCCTACCTGCGCCGCCTGCTGCACGGACGGATCGACATCCTGCGGGCCGAACTGCGCGGACGCGCCCCCGCCGGGACCCCCGGGCAGGAGCCCGGCCCGGACGCGCCCGTACCCGTCCTCGACCGCCTCCCCGAGATCCTCGCGGACGGCCCCTCCCGGGTCCGCACCTCCGCCCGCCACGTCACCCTCGGCACACCGCTCACGCCGCGCGTGCAGCGCCTCGCCGAGGAGATACTCGCCGAGGTGGAACTCTCCGACCTGGAGGCGCGCACGGACGCCGAACTCGACGAGGCGATGGCGCGCCTGGCGCGCCACGAGCAGGAGGTGTCGGGGCGCCGACAGCGCCTCCAGCACACCGTCGACGGCTGCTCGGCCGAGATCACCCGCCGCTACCGCGAGGGCGAGGCCCGCATCGACGATCTCCTCTGCGACGGCTGAGCCGGGGCTGCGCCCCGGGGTGCCCCCGGGGGTGCTTTGCGCGACCGTCCGCCGGTGGGCGGTCGCGCGCGCAGGGTGAGCGTTTTTAGGGGCGCGGGGAACTGCGCGAGCAACCACCCACCGGCGGGTGGTCCGGCGACCGCCGTAATCGTTCCCCGGGCGGCAGCCCCATCGCGGCGGGCGTTTAACCGGATGCGGCGCCCTGCACGGAGTGCATACCGTGCACCGATGGGGACAGAGATTCGTACGTTGGGCGACGACGACGTCGCAGAGTGGCTGAACGCACTGAACACCGGGTTCCACCGGGCGGTGGAGGTCACCCCGGAAGAGGTGCCGCTGCGCCGCGCGACGCTGGAGCTCGACCGTACGCGCGGCGCCTTCGACGGCGGCAGATGCGTCGCGACCTTCCGCAGCATGCCGCGTGAGCTGACCGTGCCGGGCGGCGGCACCGTCAGCGCCGACGCGGTCACCAACGTGTCGGTCACACCGACGCACCGGCGGCGCGGGCTGGCCAGCGCGATGATGGCCGCCGACCTCGCCGCGGCGAAGGACCGCGGGGACGCGGTGGCGATCCTGGTCGCCGCGGAGTACCCGATCTACGGCCGCTTCGGCTTCGGGCCCGCGACCTGGGTCACGGACTTCGAGGTGGACATCCACCGGGCGGGGCTGGACCGGCGCTACGCCGGGCCGGACCCGGCGCAGGGCACGGTCGAGCTGGTGGACGGCGCCGGGGTGCGGGCCGTCGGGCCCGCCCTGCACGAGCGGGTGCGGCGCGCGACGCCGGGCGCGATCAGCCGCAGCAAGGCCTGGTGGGACCAGAACACGGGCGCGGTGGTCTACCCGTCGAGCGGCTACAGCGCCCCCTTCTTCGCCGCCTACCGCGACACCGCGACGGGCGAGGTGGACGGCCTCGTGGCGTACCGCGTCAACGACCCGCACTGGCCGAACAAGCTGCCGCACGCGGACGTGACGGTGGTGAGCCTGACCGCCGCGACGCCCGCCGCGGAGGCGGCCCTGTGGCGGCACGTGCTGTCCCTGGACTGGCTCAGGAAGCTCACCACGGACCACCGCCCGCCGGACGACGTGCTGCCGCTGCTGCTGGGCGACCCGCGCGCCGCGAGCGTCGAGACGTACGCGGACTTCATGTGGCTGCGCGTGCTGGACGTGCCCGTGGCCCTGAGCGCCCGCGGCTACGCCCCGCTCACTGCGGACCTGGTGCTGGAGGTGCGCGACACGGCGGGCCTGTCGGGCGGCACCTTCCGGCTGGAGACCTCGCCGGACGGGGCGGCGAGCTGCACGCCCGCGCCGGGTGCCGCGCCCGATCTGAGCCTGGACGTCGCCGACCTCGGGCGGCTCTACCTCGGCGACGAGTCCGCGCTGCGGCTGGTCACGCTGGGCCTGCTGGCCGAGCACCGTCCTG
Source organism: Streptomyces sp. NPDC004031 (assembly GCF_053604375.1). NCBI lineage: Bacteria > Bacillati > Actinomycetota > Actinomycetes > Kitasatosporales > Streptomycetaceae > Streptomyces > Streptomyces sp. NPDC004031. The sequence goes on from NZ_JBSGHL010000044.1 coordinate 45,600, forward strand.
GCGCGGCCGCCACGGCGGAGGTGCTCTTCCGTACCGCGCGCCGCCCGTGGTGCCCCGAGGTGTTCTGACATCTCACATCTGCTTAACGGTGTACCCGAGAACATTTCACTGGACCTACCACGTTGTTCCGGGTGAGACTCGGGGCATGACCGCAGCCCCGCCCGTGTACGTCCCCCTCGTGACCCCCTTCACCGCCTCCGGCGCCGTCGCCCTCGACGCGCTGGAGGCGCTGGCCCGCGGGCTGCTCGCGGACGGGGCGGCCGGTCTCCTCGCGCTCGGCACCACGGGGGAGCCGGAGAGCCTGGAGCCGGACGAGCGCGCCGCCGTCGCCGAGCTGGTCGGACGGGTCTGCCGCGAGGCGGGCGCGTACTTCGCCCTCGGCGTCGGCGGCGGGCGCGACCTCGGGCCGTGGCCGGTCGAGCCGGACGCGCTGCTCGCGACCGTCCCGGCGTTCGTCCGGCCCGGCGAGGCGGGCGTGGTCGCGCACTTCACCGCGCTCGCCGCACGCAGCCCGCTGCCGCTGCTCGTCTACCACGTGCCCTACCGCACCGGGCAGCCGCTCACCGCCCGCGCACTGCGCGCCCTCGCCGCGATCCCCGGCGTCACCGGCGTGAAGTACGCGGCCGGCGGCATCGACGCCGACACCGTCGACCTGCTGGGCGACCGCCCCGCGGGCTTCGACGTCCTCGCCGGGGACGACGTCTTCGCGCCCGCGCTGCTCGCCCTCGGCGCGACCGGCGTGATCGCCGCCTCGGCCCACCTGGACACCGCCGCCTGGGTGCGCCTGGCCGCCACCGGCGACCGCGCCCTCGGCCACCGGCTGGCCGCCCGCGCCGCCGCGCTCTTCCGCGAGCCCAACCCCACCGTCATCAAGGCCGCCCTGCACGCGGAGGGCCGTATCCCGACCGCGGACGTACGGCTGCCGCTGCTGCCCGCGGGCCCGGCCTCGCTGGCCGCGCTGCCGCCCGCGGTACGTCCCTCCGGACGTCTCGGCACCTGAAACCATTCGCCGCCCGCCACCGCCTGCGGTGATACTCGAACGGCGGGCACCCCCACAGACCACGACAGCCCCCGAGAGCGGAGAGTAGCGGCCATGAGGATCGGAATCGTCGGAGCGACCGGACAGGTCGGCGGAGTCGTACGCCAGGTGCTGGCCGAGCGGAAGTTCCCGGTGGACGAGCTGCGGCTGTTCGCGTCCGCGCGCTCCGCGGGCCGCACCCTGCCCTGGAACGGCACCGAGGTCACCGTCGAGGACGCCGGCACCGCTGACTTCTCCGGCCTCGACATCGTCATCTTCTCCGCGGGCGGCGCCACCAGCCGCGCCATCGCCGAGAAGGTCGCCGCGCAGGGCGCCGTCGTCATCGACAACTCCTCCGCCTGGCGCCGCGACCCCGAGGTCCCGCTCGTCGTCTCCGAGGTCAACCCGCACGCCCTCGCCGACCGCCCCAAGGGCATCATCGCCAACCCCAACTGCACGACGATGGCCGCGATGCCCGTGCTCAAGGCGCTGCACGCCGAGGCCGGGCTCGTCTCGCTGGTCGCCACGACCTACCAGGCCGTCTCCGGCTCCGGGCTCTCCGGCGTCGCCGAGCTGCACGGGCAGGCCCGCGCGGTCGTCGAGTCCGCGGACAAGCTCACGTTCGACGGCTCCGCCGTCGCCTTCCCCGAGCCCGCGGTGTACGCCCGCCCCATCGCCTTCAACGTCCTCCCGCTCGCCGGAAACCTCGTCGACGACGGCAGCTTCGAGACCGACGAGGAGCAGAAGCTGCGGAACGAGTCCCGCAAGATCCTGGAGATCCCCGAGCTCAAGGTCTCCGGCACGTGCGTGCGGGTGCCGGTCTTCTCCGGGCACTCGCTCCAGCTGAACGCCCGCTTCGAGCGGCCGCTCGGTGTGGAGCGCGCGTACGAGGTGCTCGCGGGCGCGCCCGGCGTGGAGATCTCGGAGATCCCCACGCCGCTGCAGGCCGCGGGCGGTGACGTGTCGTACGTCGGCCGGATCCGGGTCGACGAGACGGTCGAGAACGGGCTCGCGCTCTTCGTGTCGGGGGACAACCTCCGCAAGGGCGCTGCGCTGAACGCGGTGCAGCTCGCGGAGCTGGTTGCTGCCGCGCTCTGAGGGGGCGCTCCGGGGTGCCTTGTTGCGGTTCGCCGCGCGACCTTCTGCCGGTGGGGGTTGCTCGCGCCGTTCCTCGCGCCCCTTTCGCGGCGCGCCGCGGGGTGGGGCGGGGGCCGCCACGGGGCACCTCCTCGGAATGCGCGTTCGGCCTCTTGCCGTGTTGGTGAGCCACCGACAGCGCATTCCTGCGGGGGCACCCCGCACCGTCCCCCTCCAGGAGCGATGGCGGCTGCCTGCCGGTGGGGGTCGCCACCCACAGGTGGACAGAAAGCCGACGTCCTACTCGCACGGGTGGTGGGGGTGGGAAACACCCGCGCCGCCAGGCGCGGGAACCCCCCACCGGCGGGGAGCCGGAAAGCGGGCTCAGCCGAGGAGGAGGCGGGCCGTGGCCAGGACGGATTCGGACTGGGTGTCGACCTGGGTCGGGACCGGGAGCCACCGGGTGGCGTGGGCCGTGGCGAGGTCGGCGGACCAGGTGGTGAGGAGCCGGTCCGCCTCCTCCGCGAGGGCGCCCCGCGCGGGGGTGAGGCGGCGGAGGGTGCCCGCGGCGCGCAGGGGCATGCGGCGTGCGGCGATGTCGAGCGCGGCGACGTGCGCGCGGGTCAGGGGGACGGGTGGCGCGGCCTCCAGCGCCTCCCATTCGTCGGCGACCCGCGGGGCCATGGTGACGAGGCTTTCGGTGATGCGCAGGAGCTGGGGGTCGTCAGCGGTGGCGCGGGCGCGGTCGAGGAGTGCGGCGGTCGTGCGGTTCTGGGCGCGCAGCCGTGCGGCGGCGGCGGTGAGGGCCCGTCCGGGGTCGGGGTGCGGGGTGGAGTCGGCGATGCCCGCGCTCGCCCACATGGGCACTTCGAAGAGGGCGGTCATGCCGCCGTACGTGTGCGGCCGTATCCATGTGGAGCCGGCGACGTCCTCGGGCAGGCTGTCGAACTGGCTGCGTTCGCCGGGGCCGGGCATCGCGTAGACGCCGGGTCCTGACACCCGCCAGTACAGCGCGTCGTACGTGCCGGTCTGGACGGGGACGTCGCGTTCCGCGCAGATCTTGCCGAGTGCTTCGGACAGGCCGGGCAGTTCGCGGGTGACCTGTGCCCAGGCGCCGCCGATGTCGTTGCCGTGCAGGGAGCACTGGAGGGCGGGTCGCAGGTCGTCGATGAGGGCGAGCAGCGCCTCGGACTCCGGGAGCGGGTCGTGGGCGGGGCGGATGGACGGCGCCCATTCGGGCTGCTCGTCGGCGGGGGGCCGGTAGGCGTACCGGAAGTGGTCGGCGGGGGTGCGGCGGACGGCGGGGCCGTCCTCGGTGCGCAGGGCGCCGTCGGGGTCGAGGCAGAGGACGAAGTGCCAGGCGGCTCCGGCTCCGGCGTGCAACTGCGGGTCGCGGGCGACGCGTTCGGCGATCCGCAGGGCGCTCGCGCCGCCGATCCGTTCGTCGGCGTGGGCCCCGGCGACGACGAGGATGTTGCGGACCCGCGGCCGGTCGTGCCCGACGGTGAGGACGTAGAGGGGCCGTCCGTCGCGGGAGCGGCCCGCGACGCGCAGCGTGCACAGTCCGGGCCGGAAGCGGACGAACGCGGAGGCCGCCGCAACGACCCCCGCGACGCCCGGATACGCGTCGACCGTGGGATGGCTCACGTTCCGTTGGAGTTGCTGGCGCCGGTGGTTTCCTTCTTGTTCAGCCGTCGTACGACGAGGCGTTTCGTCATGGTGGCTCCCCCTTTTCTCGTGCTCACTGGCACTAGCGCACGGGAGTCGAGCACTCACCCCGGGTGACTCCCGCGTCCTGTCAGATTCCGGCGGACCCGAGGGGCTGTCAAGGCGCCCGGCAGCAACGGTTTGCGGCTCTTGTCCGGGGCCGGGTTCCGGTTCGTCCGGCGCGGGTGTCACAGCAGCCGGTCCACCGTGGCCAGGACGGTGCGGGCCTGGAGTTCGACCTGTTCGTAGACCGGGATCCAGCGCGCGTCCGTGCCCATGACCAGCTCGCGGGCGCCCGCGTCCAGGCGGCGTTCGAGCCGGGCGCGCAGCCGGCCGGGTTCGGCGGCCGGGTCGGGGTCGGTGAGCGGCTGCGCGTCGAGCAGCCGCAGCAGCATTCCGGCGGCGCGCAGTGGCAGGCGGCGGGCGGCGAGGTCGAGGGCGGCGAGGTGCGCCACGGTGAGCGGTACGGGGGTGTCGGCGGCGAGCGCGTCGTAGTCCGCGGCGAGTGCCGCGAAGGCGCCGACGGCCTGTTCGACGCCGCGCAGCAGCGCGGCGCAGCCGTCCGGTGCGTCGGGGGCGGCCGCGTCGCCGAGCAGCGGCAGCGCGCGGTCCAGGCTGCCGGTGAGCGCGGTGCCGTCCTTGCGCAGCCGGGCGGCGAGCGCGTGCAGGGCGGTCGTGGGCTCGGGGTGCGGCGCCGGGTCGGCGACGCGCCGGGTGGCCCACATCGGCACCTCGACGGCGGCGGTGAGCCCGCCGTGCCGGTGCGGGCGCGACCAGGTGGAGCCGTCGAGCCGCTCCTGCCCGGGGCCGTCCGGAAGCTGGTTGACGCCGGGGCCGGCGCAGTCCCAGAAGAGCGCGTCGTAGCTGCCGGTCTGCACGGGCACGTCCAGCTCGGCCGCGTACTTCCCGAACGGCTCGGCCAGGCCCGGCACTTCCCCGGTCAGCTGCACCCGGGCGCCGCCCACGTCCGTGCCGTGCAGGGTGCACTGCACGAAGGGCCGCAGTTCGTCGATGAGGGCCAGGAGCGCGTGGGTCTCGGGGAGTTCGTCGCCGGGGGCGCGGAAGGTGCTCGCCCATTCCGGCTGGTCGCGGGCGGCGGGGCGGTAGGTGTGCCGGAAGTGGACGGCGGGCGGGCGGCGCCCGGCCGGTCCGGTCTGGTTGAGCACGGTGCCGTCCGGGTCGAGGCACAGCAGCAGGTCCCAGGTCAGGTCGGCGTCGGCGAGGCGTTCCCGGTCGGCGACGGCCTGTTCGGCGAGCCACAGCGCGGTGCCGCCGCCGGCCTGTTCGTCCGCGTGCGGCCCGGCCACGACGAGTGCGTGCCGCCGCCCGTGCCCCACCGACAGCAGCCACAGCGGGCGGCCGGTCCGCGACTCCCCGGCCAGCCGCATCCGGACCAGGTCGGGGTGCCGTGCGCTGAGCAGTCGCGCCGCCGCCGCGACTCCTGAGACGGTCGGATACGCGTCTGGCCCGCGCATGACGGCTCCTCCTCGGCTGTGCGGCTCCGCGGCGGCCCGCCCGCCCGCGGTGCGGCTCCGCGCGGCCTTCCCCCGAGCACCGCCCGAACCCCCCTGGCGCGCGCCGGATGTGATGCCGCGCCGGCTCATGCGCCCCGGGGCACGCCCTGCTCAGACTCTGCGGCCACCCGCCACGTGTCAAGGCCGCCCCCTGCCGCGCGGCACGCTCCGGGGCGCCGCTGCGGGCGCCCCCGCGCCCGAGGGTGTTCGCCTCAGTGGCCCGCCGAGCGGACCTGGCGCACCGCTTCCTGCGTGCCGCCGTTCCAGGGGGTGCCGTGGCCCGGGAGGACCCAGGTGGCGTCCAGGGCGGCGAGGCGGTCGAGGGAGGTGAGGGCCTGGTCCGGCTCGTCGGTGAAGGGGGCCGGCTGGGGGCCGTGCTGCCCGGTGAGGACGTGGCGGGTCGTCAGGCCGTCACCGACGAAGACCGCGTCGGCGAGGGGCACGTGGACGGCGATGCTGCCGGGCGAGTGGCCGGGCATGCCGACGATCCGGGGGGAGCCGGGCAGGTCCAGCACGTCGCCGTCGGCGACCTCCGTGACCTCGGTCAGGTACGTCGTGCGCAGGCCGCCCTTGCGGGCCGCGTACCAGAGGAAGCCCGCGGCGGCGCCGACCTTGGCGTGCCCCCATTCCGGCTTGGTCTTGACCTCGCCGCGGGCGCGGGCGGCGTCGGCGGCGTGCACGTACACCGGGACGCCGTGGTCGCGGCGCAGGCGCTCGGCGAAGCCGATGTGGTCGGTGTCGCCGTGGGTGAGGACGAGGCCGCGGATGTCGTCGGGGGTGCGGCCGAGGGTGGCCAGTTCGGCGGTCAGCTCCCCCCAGTGGCCGGCCAGCCCGGCGTCGACGACCGTGACGCCCTCGTCGGTGACGACCAGATAGACGGCCACGATGTCGTTGCCGATGCGGTGCAGGTGCTGACCGAGCTTCATGTGCGTCTCCTCGTGAGCCGTTCTTGATGGCTACGATACATAGCCATCATGGCTACTGTCCATAGCTATGATGGAGAGCACACGACGGGCGGGCCGCACGGGCGCGGCCCCGCCGGAAGGAGCAGCACGCATGCCGACACCCGAACGCACCTCGCTCGACGCCATCGTCGCGGCGGCCCGCGACATCCTGGAGACGCAGGGCCTCGACCGGCTCACCATGCAGGCCGTCGCCGAGCGGGTCGGCGTCCGCGCGCCCTCCCTCTACAAGCGCGTCCGCAACCGCGACGCCCTCGTCCGGCTCGTCACCGAGGCCACGCTCGCCGACCTGGAACGCGCCCTCCAGGCCGTGCCGCCCGCCGCCGACCCCCGCGACACCCTCGCCGCGCTGCTGCGCGCCTTCCGGGCGTTCGCCCACGCCCGCCCCGCCGCCTACCGGCTGGTCTTCGCCGACACCCCGGCGCCCGCCCGCCCCGACGTCGCCCTGCTCGCCCGCGCCGCCGCCCCCGTCCTCCAGGTCACCGAGGTCCTGGCGGGCCCCGAGCACTCCCTGGAGGCGGCCCGTACCGTCACCGCGTGGGCGCACGGCTTCATCAGCATGGAGCTGGCCGACGCCTTCAACCTCGGCGGCGACGTCGATCGCTCCTTCTCCTACGGCATGACCCGGCTGGCCGCCGCGCTCACCCCCTGAGCGCGTCGGCCGCACCCGCCAGGCGGGAGCGCTCGATGTCGGGGCCGCGGTACATCCGCTCCGGGATGCGCGCGAGCGTGGACTCGCGCAGCCGCGGCCCCAGCCCGTACAGCTGCTGGAAGCTCATGATCAGCGGGCGCCAGCGGTCGGGGTCGATGTGGTCGTCGGTGCCGGGGACGCGGATCGCGTCGTGCACCAGCACCCGCTGGATCCGCACCTCGAAGACGAGGATGCCGCCGCGCTGCTCCGGGTCGTCCTCGGCGAGCGGGTGCACGGCCTCCACCACGGCCTCCATCGCGACCGGGCACTCCGCGGCCCGCGGCGGCGCGACCGTCTCCGAGGGCACCGGGGTCAGCCCCGCGCGCCCGAACTTGTCGCCCTCGTGGCGGTATCCGCGCAGCGCCTTGCCCTCCGGTACTGGGTTCCGCCCGGTGGTCAGCGCCAGCCGGTCCACCGCGTCGGCGAGCGTGTCGTCCGGCAGGTTCAGTACGCACTCCCGCTCCCGCAGCAGGTTCATCGCCGTGTGGGACCGCGCCCCGAGCCCCAGCATCCCCCGCCAGCCCAGCCAGAAGGCCGACGACATCGGCGCGAGGTTCGCCGTCCCGTCCTCGTTGCGGGTGGAGAGCAGCACGACCGGCGTGCCGCAGTAGAGGATGCCGGGCTCGATCCGCCCGTGCAGGTCAGTGCGTGTGTCATCAGTGCTCATGCCCTCCACCCTGCCGTTGCGGAAGCCCGCTTTCCGGCGGCTTTCGGACACCGCGATGGGACCGGGCGGCGCGCCCGACGGGGGAGTGGGAACGCGCCGCCCGGCCGTCCGGGGGGAGCTGGGCGCCTGCGGCGACCGGCCGTGGTCCGACAGTAGGACCATGCGTACGGCATATGCCAGCGGCATGGGAAAGGATCACCCGGCGGGGTGGTGCGGAGTCACTCCCGGCGCGGACAGGGGGCGCCCGGCGGCGCCGTGCGCGCCCCCTCGGACGGTCGGCCCAGGGCGTCGGCGGCGCGCTTCGCGGTCGCGGCCGGGCCGCGTCACGGGGTACGGGGCCGTGGCCGCGCCCTGGCGGCTGCGGGCGCTCCGGCCGGCCCTGCTCCCCCGTGGACGCGGCCCGAGGGCCGGACCGCGCGGCCTCAGCGCACCAGTTCGGCCAGGAAGTCCTCCCACGTGCGGGTGCCGAGGTCGGCGCCCTCCAGGGTGAGGTTGACGCCGTCGCGGTAGGCGCGGCCCGCCTTGCCCGGCATCGGCGCCGGGAGGACCAGCCGGCGCTTGCCCGTCGCCCTGAGGTAGTCGCGCAGCAGGTCGTTCAGCGGGTGCACGGCCGGACCCGCGAGGTCGGGGGCGCGACCCGCGGGCTCGCCCAGCGCGAGGGCGGCGACACGCTCGGCGCAGTCGCGTACGTCCACGGTCTGCGCGCGCATGATGCCCGGCAGCGGGATGACCGGCGACTTCGCCAGCGTCTTGAACATGTTCGTCGCGAAGTCGTGGAACTGCGCGGCCCGCAGGATCGTGTACGGCAGCCCCGAGGCGAGGACCGCCTCCTCCGCCGCGATCTTGCTGCGGAAGTAGCCGAACGGGACCTGGTCCGCGCCGATGACCGACATGTACAGGAAGTGCCGCACCCCGCCCGCCGCGACCGCGGCCTTCAGCAGGTGACCGGTCGTCACCTCGTCGCCCTTCGGGTTGCCCGCGAGGTGCACGACGGTCTCCACACCCTCCAGGGCCCCGGCCGTCCCCGGGTCGCCGTCCTGCGACAGGTCGCCGGTCACGTACACGACGCCGTCGTCGTCCGACGCGTGCGCCGACCGGCTCAGGACGCGCACGGTACGCCCCGCCTCACGCAGCAGCGGCAGCACGTGCCGCCCCAGGTTGCCGGTCCCGCCGGTCAGCAGGATCGGGGCCGCGGGGGTCTTCTCGGTGTTCGACATGTGGACGTCACTCCTCTTCGGTGGGCCGCCGTGCGGCAGGTTACCGTGATGACCCGCGGCAGAAGGGGAATGTGACCGATGGACCAAAGCGCCCTGCCGGCCGAGCAGTTCGAGGCGGAGCGGCCCCGGCTGCGGGGCGTCGCCTACCGCATGCTCGGCTCCGCCGCGGAAGCCGACGACGCCGTGCAGGAGGCGTGGCTGCGGCTGAGCCGCGCGGGCGCGGAAGGCATCGACAGCCTGCCCGCGTGGCTGACCACCGTCGTCGGCCGGATCTGCCTCAACGTGCTGCGCTCGCGCGCCACCCACCGCGAGGACCCGCTCGACGTCGCGCTGCTGCGGGAGCCCGCGGCGGCCGGTGACGAGGCGCGCGACCCCGAGGAGGAGGCGGTCCTCGCCGACTCCGTCGGCCTGGCCATGATGGTCGTGCTCGACACGCTCACGCCGCCGGAGCGGGTCGCGTTCGTGCTGCACGACATGTTCGCCGTGCCCTTCGACGAGATCGGCGCGCTCACGGAGCGGACACCGGCCGCGGCCCGGCAGCTCGCGAGCCGCGCCCGGCGCCGGGTCCGCGGCGCGTCCACGCCGCCGCCCGCGACCGGCGGGCAGCAGCGGCTCGTCGAGGCGTTCCGCGCCGCCTCCCGCGGCGGCGACCTGCAAGGCCTCGTCGCCGTCCTCGACCCCGACGTCGTCCTGCACGCCGACCGCGCCGCGGGCCCCACGCCCGAGCCGGTCCACATCCGGGGCCGCGACCGCGTCGCCCACGGCGCCTCCGCGGCCGCCGCGCGCGTCGCCTTCACGGAGATCGCCCTCGTCGACGGCCGCCCCGGCCTCGTCATGGCCCCCGCGGGGCGGCTGCGCCTGGTGCTCGCCTTCTCCTTCACGGAGGAGGACGCGACGGGCCCGGCCCGCATCACATCCATCGACGTGATCGCCGACCCCACCCGCCTCCACGAGGTGACGATCACACTCCTATGAGCCCGCCCCTCCCCGCGGAGGGCCTGCGCCCCGCCCCCACCGGCCGGTGGTCCGGAACGAACCGAACTGCCCCTTCGGGCCGGTGACGACCCGCGCCCCCGGTGGGGGCTGGGGGCGCAGTTCCCCGCGCCCCTGAAAACGAGGGCCCTGCGCGGCAGCCGTGCCGTCGAGTGCTTGCGCGTGCCGCGCGGGGCAACCATCAGGGGCGCGGGGAACTGCGCGAGCAACCCACCACCGGCCGGTGGTCCGGTACGGACCGAAGAGACCCTTTGGGTCGGTATCCGACCCGCGCCCCGGTGGGGGCTGAGCGCGCCGTTCCCCGCGCCCCTGAAAAACGGGTGCCCCCGCGCGGCAGCGCGACGCTCATCCCTGGGCGAGGGTGTCGCCCAGGGGGGTGCGGCGGTAGTGGACCTCGTGGTGGTGGCGGGTGGAGGTGACGAGGCCGGTCGCGCGGAGGACGGCGAGATGCTCGGAGACCGTCGCGGCAGCGACCCCGTGGTGGTGGGCGAGCCACGCCGTGGAGGCGGGTTCGGTGAGGGCGGTCAGGAGGCGCGCGCGGGTGCGTCCGATGAGGCGGCCGAGCGCGGCGGCCGCGTCCGCCGAGGTGCCCGGCGGCTGCCACAGCGTGCCGATGCCGCGCGCGGGGTAGATGAGGGTGGGCTGCCAGGGCGGGTCCAGGACGATCACGACCTGGTCCCATTTGAAGGCGCTGGGCACGAGGACGAGGCCTTCGCCGACGAGGTCGCGGTGGTCGGACCCGCCGTGTTCGCGGGTGAGCACACCGTCGTGCCAGCGCACGGACGGGTGGAGTTCGGCGAAGAGCCGGTCCAGGCCTCCGGCGGCGAGCCGTCCGCTCTGGTAGGCGATGTCCGCCTGGAGCAGCGCCCGGGTCCGGGCCCAGTACGGCTCGACGAGGGCCTGCCACGCCGCCCGGACGGTGTCCGCGAGCATGCGGACGACGTCGGCGGGCTCGCCTCCGAGCAGCAGTCGGCCGGTGGCGGTGCGGGCGGCGCCCGGGGTGTCGGCGAGGGAGCGGGCGATCTCGGTGCGGGCCTGCTCGGGCGGGGTCGCGGCGATGCGGGCGAGGTCGGCGGCGAAGGAGTCGACGCCGGTGTCGGGCGGGGGGGAGAGGAAGTCGGGGGTGTAGCCGCGGCGCGGCTGGAGGAGGGTGAGGGGGCGCAGGTCGAGTCCGGCGAGGCGGGGTGCGGTCTCGGCGAGCCAGCGGGCGTGGTGCCCGGGGGGCTGCGGCCCGGTCGCGACGCGTACGGCGGCGAGCGTCTCGAAGGCGGGGGAGTAGGCGAAGCGGCACCGCAGCAGGTCGTCGGGTCCGAAGCGCAGGGTGGTCACGGCGGGCACCTCCTCGGGTGTGCGGTGGGCCCGGGTCGGGCGGGGACCCGGGAGGGCCCCGCGCGGCGGCGGCAGGGAACCGGCGCGCGGACGGGGACGGCGCTCCTACCGTACAAGAAGTGATTCGGCGAGGGCCGAATGAGTGGTGGGCTGTGCGGGCGGGCTCGCAGGATGGCGGCGCCGGGCCCGGTGAGGGGCGGCGGACACCGTGAACTGGAGTGTGAGCAGCGATGAACGACTACCCGGGCAGCCCCGCCCCCGCGCCTGCCGAGGAGTGGGAGCGGCGGGACGTCGCGTTGTGGGCGGAGATCGACGGTTACCCGTCGGCGGAGGACTTCCGGGCGGCGGTGGACGCGCTCGTCGCCGAGCTGCCGGACGGCGATCCCACGGGGCTCTTCGAGCGGGCCGCGGCCTGGGACTCCACCGGGCACTCCGACAAGGCGGTCCCGCTCTACCGTGCCGCGCTCGCGGGCGGTGTGCCCGGGGAGCGGCGGCGCCGGGCGGTGATCCAGATGGCCAGCTCGCTGCGGAACCTCGGCCGCGCCGAGGAGAGCGTCGCGCTGCTGACCGAGGAGCGCGAGCGCACCAGCGACCACCTGGACGACGCCGTCGTGTGCGTTCTCGCCCTGTCCCTCACGGAGGTGGGGCGGGCCCGGGAGGCGGTCTCGCTCACGGTCGGTGCGCTCGCGCCCCATCTGCCGCGCTACCAGCGCTCGATGGGCGTCTACGCGCGGCTGCTGGTGGAGGACGAGGGCTGACGGGGAGCTGCGGGGGCCCTCCGCGCACGCGCGGAGGGCCCCGTCGTTCAGCCGAACACCTGCATCTCGTAGAGCGAGTAGCCCCACTGCCCGGACAGCTGGCTGCCCTGCATGCGGACGTAGCGTGCCTGTCCGCTGAGGGGGATCTTCTCCGTTCCGCCGCCCGAGGCGGGCTGGCTGTAAAGGGTGTGCCAGGTCGTGCCGTCCGTGGAGCCCTGGATCGTGTAGGACTTGGCGTAGGACGCCTCCCACGACAGATCCACCTCGGACAGGTTCTGCGTGCTGCCGAGGTCCACCTGGATCCAGCTGTTGGGGTCCTGGTTGGCGCTCCACCGTGTGGCCTGGTCGCCGTCGAAGGCCTTCGCCGCGGACTGGTCGGCGCTGGACTGCGACGACGCCGAAGCGGGCTTGTTCAGCGCCAGGTTGGCCCTGGGCGCGGCCATCGTGAGGTTGACGGTGACCTGCTTGCCCGCCTGGAGCGGCAGTACCCGGGCGATGCTGCCGAGCGGCGAGTTCTGCACGGTCGTGCCGGTCGCCGTGATCGAGGTGATGCCCGCGCGCTGGATGAGCGTGAGGTTCTGGTCGATCTTCGAGGTGAGCGTGACCTTCGCGGTGTGCGCGGCGGTGTCCCACGTCAGGTTGTCGATCGTGAACTGGCTCTTGCCGAGCATCCCGGAGATGGAGCCCTTGTCGAGGCCCTTGGGCAGGGCGGGCAGCAGTTCCAGGGTGCCGGGGCTGGTGGCGGCCAGCATCTCCATCATCACCGTGGGCACGGAGTTGACGACGTCCGTGGCGAAGGTGTTGTGGCCGTTGTAGTGGGAGGTGGCCATGCTGCTGTAGTAGTAGTCGTCCTTGGCGAAGCGCAGCAGCTTGGCGCCGACGGAGTCGGCCTGGTCGAGGTCGGCGGCGATGAGCGCGCCGTGCAGCAGCCCGTGCCCGGCGTTCTCGTAGGCGCCCTGGTCCTTCTTCGCCAGGAAGACCTGTGCGGCCTTGAACTGGGCGGGGTTGGACTCCGGGGTGATCTCGCGGTAGGGCCACACCGGCATGAGGCCGCTGCTGTGCCGGTGCTGGTAGTTGTTCTTGTTCTCCAGGTCGGGCCATGCCCATTCGGCGAGCGCGCCGTCGTTGTTGATCAGGTACGGCGGCAGGTGGTCGAGCTTCTCCTGCCACACCGGGATCTTGTCGGCGTCGCGGCCGAGGGTCTTCGCGGTCTGGATGAGCGTGCTGAGCGCGAACTTGGCCCCGGAGATGTCGTAGACGGAGTTGACGGCGAGCGGTGTCTCGCCGGGCGGGGTGTTCTCGGGCGAGATGGACCCGGCGAAGATGTACTTGCCGTTCGCGTCCTTCTTGACGAGGAAGTCCTCGTAGAAGTCGCCCATGTCGCGGATCAGCGGGTAGTACTTGTCGGCGAGGAAGGTCTTGTCGCCGGTGACCTCGTAGTACTCCCAGAAGGGTTCCAGCAGCCAGGACTCCCCGCCGGTCACGTACTGGTAGGGGTAGTCGTAGTTGATGTTGGAGATCAGGCCTTCCCCGTTGGGGGTGTTGCCGCCGGTGAGCATGCCGCGGGTGCCGAGCAGCTTCTTGGCGTTGGTCTCGAAGTCCTTCTGCCACTGCTGGTTGAGCCAGAAGTAACCGGCCATCGCCTCGGGCATGTTGCCGATGTTGCCGCTGGAGATCTGCAGGTTGAGGTTGGCGTCGAGGTGGTAGTAGCCGTCCCAGCCGACGTTGCTGTCGCCCGTCCAGTTGCCGAGCAGGTCGGGGGCCTCGGTGGGGCCGCTGGAGCCGAGCAGGTGGTAGCGCCCGGCGTAGAACATCCGCTCGTAGAGGGCGGGGATCGGCGTCGCGGACGACTTCTGCTCGGCGAGCAGCTGCTCGGTGGACTTGGCGCGGTCGGCGGGGGTGGCGCCGAAGTCGATCGAGACGCGGCCGAAGACCGAACTGTGCGCGCTGGTGTGGCGGTTGAGGAGTGTCGGGTAGTCGGTGCTCAGCCCGGCCAGCTTCTGCTGGAGCAGGTTCCGGCTCCACTCCTGCTCGGCCGGGACACCGCCGTTGTAGGTGCCGTTGTAGCGCTGGGTGAGCGACAGCAGCAGCACATAGCTGGCGTTGGCGACCGTCACCTGGCCGTTGTTGATGCTGCGGGTGCCGTCGGTGACGATGCGGGTGACGCCCTCGTAGCCCGCGTTGTAGCTGCCGCTGGGGTACTTGGCGCGGATGTTGAGGTAGTCGGTGGTGGAGTTGTCGGTGAAGGTGACGCCCTTGTCGAGCAGGTGCATGCCCGGGTCGACGGACAGCCCCAGCGTCATCGTCTCCTTCTGGCCGGGCGGGGCCGCCTGGTACTGGACGGTGGCGCCGTCGGTGCGGGAGACGAACGAGTCCCGCTCCCACGCGCCCTTGCTGTCGCTCCAGTTGACCTTGACCACGCCCGCGCTGTAGTCGGTGGAGCGGACGTAGTTGCTGATCGCCCCGGCGTCGGGCATCTGGATGGTCATCTTGTAGCCGGGGTGCTTGCTGCCCTCGCCGCCGCCCTGGTAGCCCTGCACGTTCGCGGCGAGCGTGTTGGCCTGCTGGTACTGCCCGGCGATCAGCTCGTTGCGGATCGTGTCGATGTCGCCCTGGCTGACGGTGTTGAAGGTGCGGTGCGGGTGGGCCTCCGTCCGCGCCATGAAGAAGTCCTTGTCGTCGAAGACGACGGTGTCGTTGCGCGGGTTGCCGAAGACGATGACGCCCTGCTTGCCGTTGCCGGCGAGCAGCCCGTCCTGCCAGTCGTCGTAACTGGCCGGGTAGGTCGTGGAGGGCGCGACGGTCGGCGAGCCCACGGCGCCGGAGCCGCCGGTGGTGGCGGTGCCGTAGACGGCGAACTCCCACAGCGAGTAGCCGTACGAGGTGGCCGGGGTGACGCCCTGCATCCGGACGTAGCGGGCGCTCTTGTTGACGGCCGCGGTCTCGGTGCCGCCGTGGCCGCTGGTGGTGGAGTACGCGTCCGTCCAGTGCACGGAGTCGTCCGAGACCTGGACCTTGTACGCGCTCGCGTAGGCCGCCTCCCAGCTGAGGGTCACGGACGTGACGGCGTAACTGCCCGCCAGGTCCACGTAGATCCAGGCGTTCGGGTCGTTGCTGTGGTCGCTGGACCAGCGGGTGGCGGTGCTGCCGTCGATGGCGTTCGCGGCGGTGTAGGCGCCGTCCTGGTAGGAGGCGACGGCCCGGGTGCCCGGGTTGCGGGAGAGGTTGACGGGGGAGTCGGCGTGCGAGACGGACGCCTGGAGGGCGAGCGCCAGCAGCAGGAAGAAGGTCACGGCGACGCCGAGCAGCCTTCTCCCGCCGGCCGTTCGGTGGGCGAGTGGGGGATTCATGGGGGGCTCGCTCCTCAGCTGCCGGAGGTGACGCGCAGGGACGAGATGAGGTCGTTGTTGCCGGTCGCGGTGAGGTCGGGGGTGTCGGCGGTGAAGGTCCACGCGGTGCCGGAGAAGCCCGCGTCCGCGTAGCCGGTCACGGTGCTGCCCGCGGGGACGCGGATCGAGGAGATGCTGTCGTTGCCGATGCCCTTGGCCTGGAGGGCGGGGAGGTCGTAGCTGCCGGGGGCGAGGACGGCGGACGGGCCGCCGTAGTCGGCGTCCCCGTAGACGGTGGCGCCGCCCGCGGCTCCCGTGACGGGGGTGCCGTAGACCGCGAACTCGTAGAGGGAGTAGCCGTACTGGGTCGCCGGGGTGACGCCTTGCATGCGGACGTAGCGGGCGTTGCGGTTGACGGTGGCGGTCTCGGAGCCGCCCTGGCCGGTGGTGGTGGAGTACGCGTCCGTCCAGTGGCTGCCGTCGTCCGAGACCTGGATCTTGTACGCCTTCCCGTACGCCGCCTCCCAGTCCAGCCGCGCGGTCGTGACCGCGTACTCCGCGCCGAGATCGACCTGGAGCCAGGCGTTCGGGTCGTTGCTGTGGTCGCTGGACCAGCGCGAGGAGCTGTTGCCGTCGATGGCGTTGGCGGCCAGGTAGGTGCCGTCCTGGTAGGAGGCGGTGGCCTTGGCGTTCGCGCCGAGCGAGAGGTTCACCGGGGTCCCGGCCGGCGGCGCGGGCGGGGTCGGGACGGTCTGCCCGGCGGGCGGCCACAGGGTGAAGGTGTTGCTGCCGCCGTGCGCGGCGGCGAAGGGCCCGGCCATGGTGTTGGTGGAGGCGACGGGCTTGCCGAAGAAGTCGGTCGTCACGTCGGCGGCGATCTGCTGGTTGGCGAGCGGGATGGTGCCCACCCGGGCCCGGGTGACCGGGGTGTTGCCCTGGATGCCGGACGCGTCGAGGTCGAAGCTCAGCGACATGCCGGTGTTGGTGGCCGTGTAGTGGACGTTGCTGAGCGTCCCGGTCGAATTGCCCTCCTTCACCTGGGTCTTGTCGGTGGCGTTGTCCGGGAGGGCCGAGCCCTGGACGAGGTTGTTGAGCCAGAAGAACTTCTCCGGCGAGGTGAGCGCGGTCGTCTCGTTCATCGTGCCGGGCTGGAAGTAGTACGCGTCGCGGCCGCTTCCGTCGTTGTGGATGGTGCCGTTGTCGAGGAAGAGGTTGTTGGCGAAGACGACACCGGTCGCGTCGAGGGTGCGGATGTCGCTGTTGCCGATGAAGACGTTGTTGTCGACGAGGACGGGGCCGAACACCGCCTCGGCGTAGTAGCCCCAGGGGCTGTTCATCACGATGTTGCCGGTGATGCGGACGTTCTGGTTGCCCCAGTCGGTCCAGATGCCCGCGGAGTTGCTGCCCTTGGAGTTCTTGACGTAATTCCCCTTGATCAGGCCCTCGTTCATGTAGTGGACCTTGACCGGGGCCGTCTCCGCGCCGCTGAACTCGTTGCGGTAGTCGGTGTCCTCGATCATGTTGTAGAGGATCTGCGAATGCCACGAGAAGACGCCCGCGATACCCGACTGCCCGCATTTGGCGATGTAGTTGTTGCGCACGATGTGCGAGCCGTAGGCGCTGGTGTTGTGGAAGTCGGTGCGCGGGGTGCCCGGCCGGTTTCCGGCCCAGGTGTCGTTGCTCAGGCCGATGTCGATGCCGATGGTGCGGGCGTTGATCACGATGTTGTTCTCGATGATCCACTTCAGCCCGCCGTAGACGCTGATCGCGCCCGCCTGGCGGCGGTCGGGGCTGTCGGGGAAGTCCGAGTAGGTGTTGGCGGCGTGCTTGATCGTGAAGCCGTTCACCGTGATGTAGCCGAGGCCCCACACGTCCGGGGCGAAGACCTGCCGCCGGACGTTGATCTCGGCCAGGCGCGCGTTGGGGTCGGCGCCGCTGAAGTTGGCCCAGACGGTGGTGCTGGACGAGCCGACCTCGGAGTACCAGGTGCCGGGCGCGCTCTGCACGTTCGCGAGCGAGGGCTTCTCGTAGTACGCGGTCTCGTCGAGGTAGACGTCACCGGCGGTGTAGCCCGCGAAGGTGCCTCCGCCGCCGCCGTTGGGCTGGCCCTGGGCGTACGGGTTCCAGTCGCCGAAGTAGCTGTTGGGCAGCGTCACGCTCCACACGTCACCGCTGCCGTGCGTCCAGGAGTTGATCTCCTCGGAGCCCTTGACGGTGACCTCGCCGTCGCCCGCGTCGGTGTACGTGATGCGGTGCTGCTCGTCGGTGCCGCCGCGGGCGGGCTTGACCGTCTCGCGGTAGAGCCCGGCGTGCACCACGACGGTGTCGCCGGGCTGGGCGACCTGCGCGGCGTGGTTGATCGTCAGATACGGCGACGTCTGCGTGCCCGCGTTGCCGTCGTTGCCGTTCTTGGCGACGTGGATGACGCGCGGGGCGTCGGCGGCGTGCGCGGGGCTCGCGGCGGGCAGCGCGAGCACGGCGAGGGCGGCTGCCCCGAGCGTCGCGCATATCCGGGTGAGGGTCCTGACCAGGCCCCCGGCCTGGTGTTTCCTGCGGGTGCGTCCCGTTCTCACAGGAACTCCTGACTTAGTTTCTTAATTAATCTATTGAAGTC
Organism: Streptomyces sp. NPDC004031; assembly: GCF_053604375.1. Lineage (NCBI taxonomy): Bacteria > Bacillati > Actinomycetota > Actinomycetes > Kitasatosporales > Streptomycetaceae > Streptomyces > Streptomyces sp. NPDC004031. The sequence goes on from NZ_JBSGHL010000044.1 coordinate 63,476, forward strand.
ACGGCCGTCGTCCGGCGGCAACGTCTGGCGGTCGTGCACCGTACCGGCGCCCCGAAGGCGCGGCAATACATCGGACGAAAGTGCCCGCTGTTGGGGGGCTGCGGGGGTACGGCCGCGATCTGCGCGGGGGTACGGCCGCGGTCTACGCCTGGCCGCGTGCGGCCAGTTGCGGCCCGTGGCCCGGCGCCACCGAACCCTGGAGCACCAGCGCGGCCCCGCCGATCGCGGCGGCGTCCCGCGGGTTGCTCGACAGATGGACCCCCACCCCGTGCACGTCCCGGGTGTACGCCCGCTCTCCCAGTCGCTGCCGGATCGCGCTCACGTAGATCGACCCGGCGACCGCGAAACCGGGCCCGGCCAGCACCAGGGTGTCCAGGTCCCAGAGGTTGGCGAGCGCCACCGCGCCCTCGGCGAGCAGCGCCGCCGACTCGTCGACGAGCGCGCGGGCCGGCTCGTCCCCGTAGATCGCCGCCCGCGCCAGGACGTCGAAGGCGCGCGCGTCCGGGTCGCCGGCCCGGATCCGCAGCCGCTCCGCCAGCTCCGGCACCGCGCGGGCCCGTGCGACGACCGCCCGCGGGGCCGCGTACAGCTCCAGGCAGCCGCGGTTGCCGCACGGGCAGGGTTCGCCGTCCCGCTGGACGGCCACATGTCCGATCTTTCCCGCGTTGGAGCTGGCCCCGCGGTGCAGCGAGCCGTCCAGCACGACACCGGAGCCGATGCCGGAGTTCATGTACAGGCAGCCGAAGGTGCGCTCCCGGGAGACCTGCCGCCCCCAGAACTCGCCGACCGTCGCGGCCGCCGCGTCGCTGTCGACCAGCACCGGCACGCCCAGCTCTCCCGCCAGTGCGCCCGCGAGGTCCAGCCCCGCCCACTGCGGCAGGCCGGGCGGTGCGAGGAAGCCGCCGCGCGCCACGTCCACCGGCCCCGGCCCGACGACCGCGAGCCCGGCCACGCTCTGCGGCTCCAGCCCGAGCCCCTCGGTGACGTCCCGGTAGAGCCCGGCGAGCCGCCCGGCGGCGTCGCCGCCCTCCCCGTCCGGCGCCGCGCCCGGTCCCGCGACGAGCTGGCGCCCGACCGTCCCGCCTCGCGTGTCGGTGACGACGCAGGTCAGCGCGTCGGCCCCGACGTGGATGCCGACGCCGTACGCGGCCCGGGAGTTGATGACCAGCATCGCGCGCGGCTTGCCTCGGGTCGCGACGGTGTCGCCGGTCTCGCGCACCACACCGTCGTCGATGAGCCGCCGCACGATGTTGGAGATGGTCGGCTGGGTGAGGCCGGTGGCGTTCACCAGCTCCACCCTGCTGATCGGGCCGGACGACCTGATGAGGTCGACGATGAGCGCGCGGCTGCCGGGACCCGCGGCCGCCGACTCCCGTCGGGCCACCCTCGACCACCTCTCGCCTCGCCGTACGCTGTCGCACGACTACGTTACCGGCGAGGTTATCCGTGCCGGAGGGGCCGACCGACCAGGAGGACGCCATGGCCGCCGACGCGGAGCGCACGGAAGGGCCCCGGGGGCCGCGGCGCGGGGTGCCGGTGGGCCTGGCGCTGGTGCGGGACGCCGAAGTGCTGGGCGCCGAGCCGTTCTTCCACGAGTTCATCGCCGGGATCGAGCGCGTGCTCGTCCCGCTCGGGGTGCCGGTGCTGCTCCAGGTCGTCGCCACCGTGCAGCAGGCCGCCGACCGGATGCGGGCGTGGGCGCGGCTGGGTCAGGTGCAGGGCGTGGTCCTCATCGACCTGCTGCCCGGCGACGAGCGGGTGGAGCTGGTGCGCGAGCTGGGCCTGCCGTGCGTCGTGATCGGCGACCCGGTCACCGCGGGCGGGCTGCCCGCGGTGTGGACGCAGGACGACGTGGCGATGCGGGGCGTGGTCGCCGAGCTGGTCGGGGCCGGGCACACCCACCTCGGGCACGTCGCCGGACCCGCGCCCATGGCCCACACGATCATCCGCCGCCGCACCTTCGAGGCCGCGGCCGCCGAGCACGGGGTGCGCACCACCGCCTTCGAGGGCGACTACTCGCAGGGCGCGGGGGTACGGGCGCTGGCGGCCGTGGCCGCGCTGGAGGACCGGCCGACCGCGGTGGTCTTCGACAACGACGTGATGGCGCTCGGCGCGCTGCACGAGGCCGCCCGCCTCGGCCTCGCCGTCCCCGCGGACCTGTCCCTGGTGGCGTGGGACGACTCCGCGCTGTGCCAGCTCGCCGCCCCGCCGCTGAGCGCGGTCAGCCATGACGTGCAGGAGCTGGGCGAGCTGGTCGGGGCGACGCTCGCGGGCGCGCTGGCGGGGGAGCCCGCGACGACGGTACGGGCCGCGCCCGCGCGCCTGGTGGTCCGCGGCCGCCTCTGAGGCTCCCTTGCGCGGGGGCACGCAGCGTTCCCTGTGCTCACCTGCGGGTATTCGGTTCTTTAATAGATTACTAATCTTTCTTATTGACACCGCCCCCGGCCTCCGCGACTCTGTGGGTCAGCCCGGCCGCCGCAGGCCGCGCACGCTCGTACGTTCCCAGCAAAGGAAAGCTCTATGGACCACCGCACCAGGCCCCGGGCCGCCGTGCGCGTCGTGGCCGCGTCCGTCGTCAGCGCCCTCGCCCTCGCCCTGAGCGCGTGCGGCACGAGCGGCGACCAGGCGGGCGGCGACACCGGCAAAAGCAACTCGATCGACGTCGTCACCCGCTGGACGGCGGGCAACTCCGCGGCCGCCGCGCAGTCCCGGGTCTTCCAGGACTTCACCAAGAAGACCGGCGTCAAGATCAACGCCACCGACGGCCTGGAGACCATCGACGACCAGGTGGAGAACGCGGTCGCCGCGGGCAAGTCGCCGGACGTCGTGATCGTCAACCTCTACGACAAGACGCTCGGCTGGCTCGACGCGGGCGTCACCGTCCCCGTCGACGACTACGTCACCCAGTGGGGCCTGGCCGACAAGCTCAAGCCCGCCGCCCTCGACGAGTGGCGGGTCGGCGGCAAGCCCGGCGGCAAGCTCCAGGGTCTGCCGTTCTCCGGCTTCAGCTGGCCGGTCTGGTACAACACCGACCTGCTGAAGAAGGCGGGCGTCGACAAGATCCCGGCGACCACCGACGAGCTGATCGACGCGGCGAAGAAGCTGCGCGCCAAGGGCATCCAGCCGCTCACCGTCGGCGGCAACGACTGGACCGGACAGAAGCTCTTCTACCAGCTCGCCGAGTCCTACACGGACGCCGCGACCATGGAGAAGGTCATGCAGAGCGGCGGCTACTGCGCCACGCCGTCCGTCATGAAGGGCATCCAGCTCTTCACGCAGCTGCGCGACGCGGGCGTCTTCGCCGACCACGCCGCGGGCCTGAACGCCGACGCGATGTACGCCTCCTTCTACTCCGGCAAGTCCGCGATGATGTCGGCCGGTTCCTGGGCGTACACCGAGGCCAAGGGCTCCAAGACCGGTATCGAGACGCACACCACGCTGGCCGGCCTGCCCATCCCTGCCGGTTCGGTCTACAAGCAGCCGACCGCCCTCCAGGGCTTCACCGGCGTCGGCTTCATGATCACCAAGCGCGGCGCGTCCAAGGACCGTATCGACAACGTCAAGAAGTTCATCACCTCCTTCTACGCGGACGCCACGGTCGGCGACTTCGTCAAGGACGCGAGCATCCTGCCGCCCACCACCGGCGACTTCTCCTCCTACGCCACCGACCCGCTGCTGTCGCAGTCGCTCAAGCTCGACGGCTCGGTCGACTACGCGGTGGTGCCCGACGTGTGGATCGGCGCCGCGTCCGACCCGATCATCCAGGTCCTGACCGGGGCGTACGGCAAGTCCTCCGCCGACAAGATCTGCAAGGGCCTCGACGACGCCACCAAGAGCTGAGCCCCGCGGGAGGGGCCGCCGCCACGCACCGGACGGCGGCCCCTGCCGCGCGAAGCCCGCTCCCGTGAAGCGCCCGCTCCCGCACGACGCCGCCCGCCCCCCGTACCGCCCGGCATCCGCCCCGGCCGAAAGAAACGCCTGCTCATGACATCCACCAGCATCCTGGCCGGCGGCACCCGCGCCGCACCGCCCGACACCGTGCCGCCCGCGGCCCGCCGCGGCCGCCGCCGAGGCCGCAGCGGCCTCAACACCCCCCGCCTGCTGTGGCTCACGGTCCCGTCCCTGGTGTGGTTCGCGGTCTTCTCCGTCGGCCCGCTGGTGGCGATGTTCGTCATCGCGACGCTGCGCTGGAAGGGGCTGATCTACGACCCGAGCTATGTCGGCGCCGAGAACATCCGGCACGTCTTCGGCGACGAGGTCTTCCACGACGCGCTGCGCAACAGCGCCGTGCAGGTCGCCGTCGTCATCCCGGTGATGATCCCGCTGGCCTTCATGCTCGGCTACCACCTGAGCACCAAGCCGCGCGGCTACCGGGTGCTGTCGATCCTCTACTTCTCGCCCGGCCTGATCTCCATCTCGGTGACCGGCATGATCTTCTACGGCGTGCTGTCCCCGGACGGCGGCGCCAACGGCGCGCTCAACGCCCTCGGCCTGGACTCCCTCGCGCACTCCTGGCTCGCCGACCCGGCCACCGCGCTGCCCAGCCTCATCGCGATCGACCTGTGGCGCGGGGTCGGCTGGACCGCCGTGCTGTTCGCCGCGCGCCTGTCCAGCGTGCCCGGCGACGTCATCGAGGCCGCCCGGCTCGACGGGGCGGGGCGCTTCCGCATCATGTGGCAGATCACCTTCCCGATGGTCAAGGACTACGTCCGCACCCTCACGATGCTGCAGTTCCTGTGGACGCTCTTCACGTCCGCCGCGCTCATCCTGCTGCTCACCAAGGGCGGCCCCGGCACCTCCTCCACCACGCTGTCCTACCTGGTCTACGAGAAGGCGTTCTCGCAGAGCGACCTCGGCTACAGCCAGGTGGTCGGCGTCGTCCTGCTGCTGATCGGCGTCGCCGGGATGCTGCTGATCCGCGCGCTGCTGCGCAGCCCCCTGGAGAAGACCCGATGACGACGACCTCCCCGCGCCCGCACGCGCACGCCCGCAGCGCCGCGACCGCCCGTACCGTCCGCCGCTCCCGGCGGCGCGGCGGCGGACTGCTCGCCGTACCGCTGTCCTGGGTGTACGCGCTGCTGCTCGCCGCGCCGCTCTACTACCTGCTGGTCAGCGCGCTCAAGACGAACATCGAGATCTTCACCCACCCCTTCGCGCTGCCGAAGGACTGGCTCTGGGGCAACTTCCGCACCGCGTGGCGGACCGCCCACCTCGGGCAGGCGCTGCTGAACTCCGCGCTGATCTCCGCCGTCGCGATCGTGCTGACGCTCGGTCTGGCGCTGCCCGCCGCCTTCGCGCTCGCCCGCCTCGACAACCGGCTCAGCCGGATCGTGACCGGCGCGTTCTCCGCGGGCTTCCTGATCCCGCCGTTCGCCGCGCTGATCCCGACCGTGATCCTCGCGATCAAGCTGCACATGTTCTACACGCGCGAATTCCAGATGCTCTTCCTGCCCGCGAGCGCGCTGCCGCTGTCGGTGCTGCTGCTCACGCAGTTCATGAGGACCGTGCCGCCCGCCCTCGTGGAATCCGCGGCGCTGGACGGCGCGGGCAACTGGCGGCTGCTCGTCAACGTCTTCGTGCCCATCGCCATGCCGGGCGTCGTGAGCGTGGCGATCCTCCAACTGCTCACCTTCTGGAACGAATACCTCTTCTCACTCACCATCACCGGCACCGCACCGGACCTGCGCACCGCCCAGGTCGCGCTGCCCACGCTGGTGTCCGACGCGACCGACTTCGGCGTCCTCACCGCCGGCACCGTGCTGACCCTCCTGCCGGTGTACGTCGCCTACTCGCTCGCCAGCCGCCGTATGCAGGAAGCACTCACCGCAGGGGCAGTCAAGGGATGACACTCAGCACGCACACCTCCACCACCCCCGACCGGGCCGCCGCCGTACGGCACGACCTCGGCGGGACCTGGCAGCTCAGCTGGACCGGCGGCCCGGACACCGCGCCCGCCGCCGTCCGCGGAGCGGCGCTGCCCGCGCGGGTGCCCGGCGAGGTGCACACCGCGCTGCTCGCCGCGGGCCTGCTCGCCGACCCCGACGTGGGGCTCGGCGAGGCCGCGCAGGAGTGGGTCGGCCGCTCGCAGTGGGCCTACCGCCGCACCTTCACCTGGACCCCGGCTCCCGGCGCCCGCACCGACCTCGTCGCCGACGGCCTCGACACCGTCGCCGAGGTGTACGTCAACGGGCGGCACGCCGGGTCCGCCCGCTCCCAGCACCTCGGCTACCGCTTCCCGCTCGACGGCCTGCTGCACGCGGGCGAGAACGAGATCGAGGTCCGCTTCGCCTCCGCCTGGGACGCCGCCCTCGCCCACGAACGCGCGCACGGCCCGCTGCCCTCCCCGTACGACGAGCCCTACGCCCACGTCCGCAAGGCCGCCGCCAACTTCGGCTGGGACTGGGGCCCGCACTACGTCACCGCGGGCATCTGGCGCGGCATCCGGCTGGAGACGTACACCGGCCGGATCGACCACGTCCGCCCGCTCGTCGCGCTCGCGCCCGGCCACGACAGCGCCGAGGTCACCGTGCACGTGGCCGCCGACGCGCCCGCCGGGGCCCGGGTCCTGGCCGAGCTGACCGACCCGGCCGGGCGCCCCGCCGGAAACGCTGCCGGTTGGGTCGGCGAGGACGGCGAGGCCGTCGTGACCTTCACCCTCGACGCCCCCGAGCTGTGGTGGCCGGTGGGCCTCGGCGCCCAGCCCCGCTACGGGCTGCGCGCCCGGCTGGAGCTGGACGGCGAACCGCTCGACGAGACGTCCGTACGCTTCGGGGTCCGCTCCGTCGCCCTCGACGAGACCCCCGACACGGCCGGCGCCCGCTGGGCCCTCGTCGTCAACGGCCACACCGTGCGTATCCGCGGCTACAACTGGATCCCCGACGACACCCTCGCGAGCCGCGCCACCCCGCAGCGCGTCGCCGCCCGCATCGACCAGGCCCTCGCGGGCAACGCCAACCTGCTGCGGATCTGGGGCGGCGGCCACTTCGCCACCGAGGACTTCCTCGACGCGTGCGACGAACGCGGCATGCTCGTCTGGCACGACTTCCTCTTCGCGTGCGCCGCCTACAGCGAGGACGACGACACCGCCGCCCTCGTCACCGCCGAGGCCGAACAGGCCGTCGCCCGCATGGCCCCGCACCCCAGCCTCGTCCTGTGGTGCGGCGGCAACGAGACCGTGCTCGGCCACCGGCACTGGGGCTGGACCGACCAGATCGGCGAACGCGGCTGGGGCGCCGCCTACTACCTCGACGTCCTCCCCGGCGTCCTCGCCCGCCTCGACCCCACCCGCCCCTACGTCCCCAACTCCCCCTGGTCGGGCAGCCTCGACGCCGACCCGGCCGCCGTCACACACGGCCCCAGCCACCTGTGGGACGCCTGGAACGACGCCGACTACGTCCACTACCGCGACCACGACCCGTCCTTCGTCTCCGAGATGGGCTGGTGCGGACCCGCCGCCTGGACCACCCTCGAACGCGTCCTCGACGGCGAGACCCCCGGCCCCGCGTCCCCCCTGACCCGCCACCACCTGCGCGCCATCGACGGCATGCACAAGCTCACCCGCGGCCTCCAGCCGCACTTCCCCGCCCCCGCGGAGGGCGCCGACTGGCACTTCGCGACCCAGCTCGTCCAGGCCCGCGCGGTCGCCGCGGGCGTCGAATGGCTGCGCTCCCGCGACCGCTGCGCCGGCGCCGTCGTCTGGCAGCTCAACGACTGCTGGCCCGCGATCAGCTGGTCCGCGGTCGACTCCGCGGGCGTCGAGAAACCCCTCTGGTACGCGCTCCGGCACGCCTTCGCCCCGCGGCTGGCGACCGTCCACCCCGCCGTCCCTGGCCCCACCCACGACCCGACCGGCCCCGCCGGTCTCGAACTCACCCTGGTCAACGACTCGTCCACGGCTTGGCACCCGTCGGTGCACGTCCGCCGCGTCACCCTCGACGGCACGGAGCTGGCCGCCGCCCTCCTCGACCTCACCTGCCCCGCGGGCGGCCTCCTCCACGTCCCCCTCGCCCCCGAACTCGCCGCGCCGACGGACCCCCTGGGCGAGCTGCTCGTCGTCGACACCGAAGCGACCCGTACGACGTGGGCCTACCGCACCGACCGCGCGCTGACCGCCCCGCCCCCCGCCCGCACCGTCATCGCCTCCACGGGAGACGGCGCGGTGCACCTGACGGTGACGGCGCACACGCTGCTGCGCGACGTGTGCGTCTTCCCCGACCGGCTGGCCGGTGCGCTCGGGGTCCCCCCGTCCGACCTCCTCGTCGACGAGTCCCTCGTCACCCTCCTCCCCGGCGAGACCCGCGTCTTCACCCTCCGAACCCGCTCAGGCCTCCCCCTCCCCCCGGTGGCCCTCCCGGAGGCTCTGCTGACGTGGGCGGTCCGCTCGGCGGGCGAGCTGACGACGTAGGTCGGCGCGCGACAGGGGCGCGGGGCACGCGTTTCTAGGGGCGCGGGTCGTCACCGGCCCGAAGGGGCACTTCGGTCCGATCCGGACCACCGGCCGGTGGGGGCGGCCCGCGCAGTTCCCCGCCCCCCTGAAAAACGGGCGCCCTGTTACGTTTTCCGCCCCTGCCACGTCGCAGACGTGAACGCACTTCGGCGGAAGGTGAGGCCATGACGGGACCAGCCCCGGAGGGCGACGCGTTGGCGCGGCTCTTCGAACAGGAGCGAGCCAAGCTCACAGCCGTGGCCCACCGCATGCTCGGCTCACGACCGGACGCCGAGGACGCGGTCCAGGAAGCATGGATCCGCCTCGCCCGCCAGAGCGACCCGCAAGGCATCGGCAACCTCGCCGCGTGGCTGACCACCGTGGTCGGCCGCGTGTGCGTGGACATGCTGCGCGCCCGCAAGGTCCGGCCCGAGGAGCCGTACGGCGCCCACGTACCGGAGTTCGAGGTCGTGGACGACGACCCGGCGGCGGCGCCCGAGGCCGACGCGGTGCTCGCGGAGTCCGTGGGCGTCGCCCTCCTCGTGGTGCTGGACACCCTCGGGCCCGCGGAGCGCCTCGCGTTCGTGCTGCACGACATGTTCGCGGTGCCCTTCGACGAGGTCGGGCAGATCCTGGGGCGCTCGACGGACGCGGCGAAGATGCTGGCGAGCCGCGCCCGGCGCAAGGTGCAGGGCCCGCACGGGACGGCGGAGGGGCGGGTCCGGCGGCGCGCGGTGGTGGACGCCTTCCTGACCGCCGCTCGGGCCGGGGACTTCGCGGGGCTGCTGGAACTGCTCGACCCGGAGGTGGAGTGGCGCTCGCTCTCCGACCAGGGTCTCGTCACGGCCCGGGTGGAGGCCGCCGAGCTGGCCGTCCGTGCGCAGCGCGGGGCCCGCGCGGTGGCGGCGTCCCACCCGGTGCTGGTCAACGGCGACCCGGGCGTCGCGGTGTGGGGCCCGCAGGGCAAGCTGCTGGGCCTGGTGGCCTTCGCGGTGTCGGACGCGGGCCGTATCACCGGAACGGTGACCGTGCGGAACCCGGCGCAGCTCGCGGCCCTGGACCTCCCGGCGGTGCTTACGGGCGGCGCCCCCACGCGCTGATCATCGGTGAGGTGCCGGTCGATCACCTCGTCCGTGGCGAGGCCCGCGTCGTCCGCCGTCCAGGACACCTCGACGTCCCAGATGCGCCCCGCGCGGCCGGGGGCCTGTCACACCCCGGGGATACGCTGCCGGTGACTGCTGGGTGACCGGCCCGCGGTCGTACGGAGGTGTCCCATGGCCCCGCGGTTGCGGATGAGCGCGATCACGCTCGACTGCCCCGACCCGCTCGCCCTCATGGCCTTCTACCAGGCGGCCACCGGCCTGCCCCCGCACCCGAAGTCCGACGCCGAGTTCGCCGGGATAGGCGGCACGGACGGCGAACTCCTGCTCGGCTTCCAGCGCGTCGACGACTACCGCGCCCCGCGGTGGCCCGGCCAGAACTCCCCGCAGCAGCTCCACATCTGCTTCACCGTCGACTCCGACCTCCCCACCGCCGAGGCCCGCCTCCGCACCCTCGGCGCCGCCCTCCCCGCCCATCAGCCGCACGGCGACAAGGCCCGCGTCCTCACCGATCCCGCGGGTCACCCCTTCTGCATCGTGCGGGGCTGACCCCGGGTCCGGCTGCCGCCCCCGGGGTCAGCGCGGGCCGATGGTGAAGCGCAGGACGCGGGAGTCCCGGGCGCGGAAGCCGAGCCGTTCGTAGAGGCGGTTGGCGGCTTCGCGGGAGGGGCGGGAGGTCAGGTCGACGGTGCGGGCACCGGCCTGTTCCGCGAGGCGCAGGGCGTGCTCGGTGAGGGCCGCGCCCACTCCGGCGCCGCGCGCGGCGCCGTCCACGACAACGTCCTCGATACGCGCCCGCAGGCCCGTCGGCAGCGGGAACATCACCAGCGTCAGCGTCCCGACGATCTCCCCGCCGAGCCGCGCGACCAGCACGGTGTTGGCCTCGCTGCCCACGACCCGCGCGACCCCGTCCGCGTCCAGTACCACCGCGCTGCTCGACAGCTGCGGCAGCAGCCGCGCGAGCGCCCCGACGACGTCCGGGCCCGCCTCGCGTACCACTTCGGTCTCCACACCCATGCCCCGAGCCTAGGGCCTGTCGTGTGGATCTCCGCGGCGTCGCGTGCCCCGGCACGCACATCTTCCCCCTGCCTTCGGCGGGAGGTGCCCCCAGCGTTGTCGTCGGTCGAC
>NZ_JBSGHL010000045.1:0-74045 GCF_053604375.1 Streptomyces sp. NPDC004031
CCCGCGGCCGCCCCGGCGAATCGCGCACCCCGCGGCGCGCGGGCGGGCTCGCCCGCGGACCGCGCCGCTTCGCGCGGCACGGACACCGGCCGCTCGTCCGTGTCCCCGTGCGCGGGCGCCCCGGCGAACCGGGCGCCCCTCGGCCGCGGTGCGGGTGCCGCGTCCGCGTCCGTACCGCCCGGCGGCTCGGTGGCCGGGAGCACCGCGCCCAGCCGGGCGTGCAGGGCGGTCCGGCGGGCGACGGCCCGTTCCAGGTCGTCCCGGGTCCAGGCGAGGAAGCCCGCGCGGGAGGTGCTCGGCTGCCGGGCGTGCGCGCGGGCGGCGTCGCGGGCGCGGGCTGCGGCGGCTTCGTGCGCGCGTTCGGCGGCGGCGAGCCGCGCGTACAGGCGGGCCCCGGCACCGGGGCGGGCGTCCTCCGCCGCGACGGCGGCGGCGTGCAGGGTGTGGACGCGCCCGACGTCGGCGGGACCGGCGTCGGAGGCCCCGGCGTTGCGTGCGAGATCGCGCAGGATCGTGCGGACGACGTCCCAGGGCGGCACCTCGTGCCCCGTCTCGTGCGCGCGGGCCGCGTCGGGGTCGCGCCGCGCGTACTCCGCGTACCACCCGGGCCGCTCGCCGAGCGCGGCGAGCAGGGAGCGGAAGCAGTGCAGGAATTCCGGTGTCAACAGCTCCTCCGTCGGCCGCCGCGGGGCAATCGGACGCGGCGCGCGTGCCACGGGCCGCGTTCGGACGCAGCACCCGGCGCGCGCGTCGGACACGGCATTGGACACCCGCCGCGTTACGGCACTGCTACGTAGCGTTTTCGTGCGGCGACCGATCGCTCCGGCCGCCCGGACACGGCGCCTTCCGCCCTCACCCGACCAGCGGCGGCCACCGCCGGAAGAGCCCCGCACTCGACAGGCAAACTTGCAAGTTTTCCTGTGCTCCTCCTACCGTGGCCCCGTGAGCAGCCAAGGTGCCGAGACGGCGGACGAGCTGGCCACCGTCGTCGCACGGCTGGGGCGGCGGATGCGGGCGGTCTCCGCGGAGGCCGAGCTGACGCCGTCGCAGCAGTCGGTGATGGGGCGGCTGGCCGCCGAGGGGCCGACGACGACCGCCGCGCTGGCGCGCGGCGAGCTGGTGCGGCCGCAGTCGATGCGGATGACGCTCGCCGCGCTGGAGGAGCGCGGGCTCGTGGCCCGCGCACCGCACCCCACCGACGGCCGGCAGGTCGTCTTCTCGCTGACCGCGGGCGGCAGCGCCCTGCTCGGGTCGGGCCGCGCGGCCCGGCGCGGGTGGCTGGCGGAGGCGATCGACGGCCGGCTCACTCCCGGGGAGCACCGCGCGCTCGCGGCGGCGCTCCCGCTGCTCCGCCGCCTGGCGGAGACCCCGCACGACAGCAACCCCTCAGGAGATGTCCCGCAATGACCGCGACCACTCTCGACCCGCGTACCGCCCTGGTCGTCATCGACCTGCAGAGCGGCATCGTCGGGCTGCCGACCGCGCATCCCGCGGACGGTGTCGTCGCCCGCAGTGCCCGGCTGGCGGCCGGTTTCCGGAAGGCCGGGCTGCCGGTCGTCCTGGTGAACGTCACGGGCGTGGCGCCCGGCCGTACCGACGGCGGTCCGGCGACCGTCACGTCCTTCCCGGCGGAGTGGACGGAGCTGGTGCCCGAGCTGGACCGGCAGCCGGAGGACATCACCGTCTCCAAGCGCCAGTGGGGCGCCTTCTACGGCACCGGCCTGGACATGGAGCTGCGCCGCCGCGGGGTGACGCAGATCGTGCTGTGCGGCATCTCCACCAGCATCGGTGTGGAGTCCACCGCGCGGGACGCGTACGAGCACGGCTACCACGTCACGGTCGCGACCGACTCGGTCACCGACACCGACCTCGCCGCGCACGAGCGCTCGGTCGCGACGATCTTCCCGCGGCTGGGCGAGACGGGCACCGCCGACGAGATCCTGGCGCTGCTCCCCGCCTGACCCGCACGGCGACGGCCGACTACGGCCCGGTCCGGGCCGTAGTCGGCACCAGTCGAACAACGCTACGATGCCGCGCCATGAGCGACGACCTCCGGAACCTGGTCCTGGGCCTGCTCGCCGCCGCCGTGTGCGTCGCGGCCGGCTGGTACGCCCGTACCTATCTGTGGAAGCGCAGGCTGCGGCGCAAGCAGCGTTTCTTCGGGCTGCCGACGGACTCCGAGTGCCTGCTGGTGGTGCCGCGCGACCCGGGCTCGCGGAGCTGGAGCCTGGCCCGGCACGACGCGTTCGCGCTGCTGGAGCTGGCCGCCGTGATCCAGGAGTGCGGGGCGCACACGGAGGTGCTGGCGCACGACACGTCCTGGCAGGGCTTCGGCGCGCGCACCGAGTTCTGCGTCGGCGGGCCGGTGGAGAACTCCCGGCTGGCCGCGCATCTGCGCTCGATGCTGCCCGGTGTGGAGGTCAACACCGACCCCGCGCCCGGCCCCCTGCAAGGGGCGATCACCATCGGCGGCAGCGCGTACGAGATGGAGAAGGGCGCGGTCGAGTACGTGCTCCTGGCGCGGCTCGCGGCGGCCGGTGACACCGGCAACGACCGTCCGGTCTTCCTCTTCTCGGGCCAGCGCGGCATCGCCACCCAGGCGGCGGCGCGCTACCTGGCCCGGCACCATGTCCGGCTGGCGCGCAAGCACGGGGTGGACGGCACTTTCTGCCTGCTGCTCAAGGTGGTGAATTCCCAGTCCTACGGCTCGGACGTCGTGGAGCTGGTGGCGGACGTGTCCAAGCAGGCGACGTCGTCCTCCCGGTCGGCCGCCCGCGCGGCGGCCAAGAAGCTCAGTCAGCGAGACCAATCACCAGCCACATGATGCCCGCCCCGGCGACGGTGCACAGCAGCGTGGAGCTGGAGGGGTGCGGGCTGTGCGCCTCGGGGAGGATGTCCGAGGTCGCCAGGTAGAGCAGGAAGCCCGCGAAGAAGCCCAGGTAGAGGCCGAGCACGCCGGACGGGATGGTGAAGGCCAGCGTCACCGCGGCGCCGACGACGGGGGCGAGCGCGTCCGCGCCGAGCAGCAGTTGGGCACGGCGCTGCCCGTTCCCGTACATCCGGGTGATCGTGTAGGTGTTGAAGCCGTCCGCGAAGTCGTGCGCGACGACGGCGATGGCCACGACGATGCCGACGGTGCTGCCCGCCTGGAAGGCGGCGCCGATCGCGAAGCCGTCCATGACGCTGTGGCCGACCAGGGCCGCGGCGGCGGTGACGCCGATGCCCTTGACGGGGTCGTGGGCGTGCCCGTGGCCGTGCGCGTGCGGGGCGTACTCGCCCTCGTGGGCGCGGTGGATGGCGACCGAGCGCTCGATGACGTGGAGCGCGAGGAAGCCCGCGACGAACATCAGCAGCGCCGCGGGCACCCCGTGGACGACCCGGCGCTGGGTCTCCAGCGCCTCGGGCAGCAGATCGAAACCGACGACACCGAGCATCAGTCCGGCGGCGAGTCCGAGGACGAGGTGGCGGCGGTCTCCGATGCGGTGGGCGACGACTCCGCCGACGAGTGTCATGGCGAAGGCGCACGCGGCTATCAGGACCGGCATGGGTCGATGATCCATGACGCCGCGCGCGCCCGCGACTCAGGGTCGCCTTACCTGCGGTCCAGGTCAGCGGCGGTGCCCGCGGCCGTCCAGGGTGTCCGACAGCGCGGCGGCCATCGCCTGCTCGCCGGCCGCGTTCGGATGCGCGGGAGCGGCGGGCGGAGCGGGGGTCAGCGGCTCGATCCAGCGGTCCGCGGGCGCCTGGCACATGTCGTGGCCGACGGTCGGGCCGTAGGTGTCGGTGTACGAGGCCCCGCCGAGCAGCGCCTCGACCCGCAGCATGGCGTTGAGCTTCTTCTCGGTGGAGCGCAGGTAGGGCACGTCACCGGCGGCGAAGGGCACCGCGGGGAAGCAGCCGGGGCCCTGGTCGGGCAGCAGGTCGGGGTAGCCGACCACGACGACCTTGGCGTGCGGGGCCTGCCGGTGGATCGCGCGCAGCACCTTGGCGACCTCGGGGGCGGTCCGCAGCACGGCGAGGGTGAGCTGGTCGGTGCCGCCCGCGCCGTAGTGGTCCTTGCAGGGGCTGCCGGCCGGGGCGGTGACGCTCAGGCCCGCGCAGGTGGCGATGATCGAGCCGAAGCCGACGTCGTTGCCGCCGATCTGCAGCGTGACCAGGTCGGTGTCGCGGGTGACGGCGGTGAGCTGGGCCGGGTTGGTGCCCTGGGCCTGCCACATCTGGGCGGTGGTGGCGCCGCCGCAGCTGACGTCGGTGAAGCCGCGGTAGTGCCGGGCGGCGGCGACGAGCGAGGGGTAGTTGTGGTCGGAGCGCACGCAGTTCGCGTCGATCTGGGCGGGCACGCCGGGGGCCGAGGTGTAGGAGTCGCCGAGGGCGACGTAGTCGACGGGGGGCGCGCTGTGGGCGGGCGGACGGCCGTGGTGGCCGTGGTGCGGGTCGCCGTGCGCGGCGGCGGGGCTGACGGCGGCGGCGGTGAGCGCGAGGGCCCCGCCGATCGCGGCGGCACCGAGGGCCGCGGCCCGCCGCCCCGAACGTCCGGAGCGTCCGGAACGTCCGGGGGACTCCTCCCCCGCCGTGTCCGCGCTGCCCCTGCCCGTACCGGATATCGCCGCCATGCGGCCCCTCCCCTGCGTCGACGCTGACGTCGAGCAAGGTTTCAGCCGCGCGCGGTGCGCTGTCAATGGGCACGACGCACTTACTCCATGCGGGCGTCACCCGGCGTTCGCAAGGGCCGGGCCCGTACGGGACGCGTACGGGCCCGGCCCTTCGGTCATGCGCTCAGGTCGTGACGAGCTTGCGGGCCGCGGCGGCGATGGAGGAGGCGTGGATGCCCGCGGCGTCGAGCTGCTCGGCGGGGGTCGCCGAGCCCGGCATGGTGAAGACGGCGAGCCGGGTGTGCCGGGGGGCGGGGAATCCGTTGCCGAAGGACTCCATCACGGCGTCGGCGAGGCCGCCCTCGGGGTGGTGGTCCTCGGCGATGACGAACCGCCCGGTGGCCTCGGCGGCGGTGCGCAGCGCCTGGGTGTCGACGGGCTTGACCGAGTAGAGGTCCAGCACGCGGGCCCGGATGCCGTCGGCGACGAGCTGGTCGGCGGCGGCCAGCGCCTCGTGCACGGTGACGCCCGCGCCGATCAGGGTGACCTGGTCGTCGGGGTGGGAGCGCAGCACCTTGCTGCCGCCGACCGGGAAGGCGTCGTCGGGGCCGTAGATGACGGGGGTGTCGCCGCGGGTGGCGCGCAGGTAGCTGATGCCGGGGCGGTCGGCCATGGCGGTCATGAGCTGCACGGTCTGGTTGGCGTCGCAGGGGTAGAGCACGGTGCTGCCGTGCAGCGAGCGCATCATGGCCAGGTCCTCCAGCGCCATCTGGGAGGGGCCGTCCTCGCCGATCGCGACGCCCGCGTGGGTGCCGACGACGTTGATCCGCGAGCGGCTGACCGCGGCCATCCGCAGGAAGTCGTGGGCGCGGGTGAGGAAGGCGGCGAAGGTCGCGGCGAAGGGCGTCCAGCCGCACACCCCGAAGCCGACGGCGGCGCCGATGAGCTGCTGCTCGGCGATGTAGCACTCGAAGTAGCGCTCGGGGTGGTCGGCGGCGAAGAGCTGGGCCTTGGTGGAGTCGCCGACCTCGCCGTCCAGCACCACGACGTCGTCGTGCAGCGAGCCGAGGGCGGCCAGCGTCTCGCCGAAGGCGGTGCGGGTGGCGACGGGCGAGCCGCCGGTGGGGTAGCGGGGCAGCGCGGTGTGCGGGTCGCCGCCGCCGCGCTCGGGCGGTGCGGTGTCCGACGGGGGCTGGACCTCGACCCGCAGGTCGCGGCGGCCGCCCAGCTCGCGGATCGCCTCGTCGGCGTCGGGCACCGGCTTGCCGTGCTTGCCCTCCTGGTTCTCGACGGCGGCCACCCCGCGGCCCTTGCGGGTCCGGGCGATGATCGCGGTGGGGGCGCCGCGGGTGTCCCGGGCCTTGGCCATGGCCTGGTCGATGGCGGCGATGTCGTGGCCGTCGATCTCGACGGTGTGCCAGCCGAAGGCGCGGATCCGCCGGGCGTACGCGTCGAGGTCCCAGCCGTGCCGGGTGGGCCCGCGCTGGCCGAGCCGGTTGACGTCGACGATCAGCGTGAGGTTGTCCAGGCCCTCCATGCCGGCGGCCTCCATGGCCTCCCACACCGAACCCTCGGCCATCTCGCTGTCCCCGCACAGCACCCAGGTGCGGTAGGGCGCCTTGTCCAGGCGGGCGCCCGCGAGGGCGACGCCGACGCCGATGGGCAGGCCCTGGCCGAGCGAGCCGGTGGCCACGTCGACCCAGGGCAGCCGGGGGGTGGGGTGGCCCTCCATGCGGCTGCCGCGCTTGCGGAAGGTCAGCAGCTCGTCGTCGCTGATGGCCCCGGCCGCCTTGTAGGCGGAGTACAGCAGCGGGGAGGCGTGGCCCTTGGAGAGGATCAGATGGTCGTTCCCCGGCCGGTCCGGGTGGGCGAAGTCGTAGTGCAGGTGCCGGGCGAGCAGGACGGCCATCAGGTCGGCGGCCGACATCGACGAGGTGGGGTGCCCGGACCCGGCGGCCGCGGCGGCCCTGACCGAGTCGACACGCAGCTGCTGGCCCAGCTCTGCGAGGTCGGTGTCACTCGTGACGGGGGTGTGGGTGATGGTGTCGTTCATGGCGCCGTCGTCCTCCTCGCGGGGTCGGTCCGTCCCTGCGATGCGGCTGCCCGGGACAGCCCGGGGCAAACCGGGAACGCGTACCGTGCGGCGGCGGCGACCGTGCGTGAGAACCGTCGGCGGCCTCAGATCCCCTGCGGCCTCAGATCTCCTGCGGCAGCTCGGTCCGTACGGGGACGGCCTCGGCCCTGGGGCTGCGCCGCTCGTGCCGGGCGAGCCGGTTGGCGCACCACGACAGCAGCATGCACATGCCGATGTAGATGGGCGCGATCACCATCACGACGGGGATGAAGGGCAGGTCGTAGTCGAGGTTGGTGGCGATGAGCTTCCCGGAGTAGAGGAACTCCTGGTAGGTGATCAGATAGCCGAGCGAGGTGTCCTTGAGGGCCACCACCAGCTGGCTGACGATCGCCGGCAGCATCGCGCGGGCCGCCTGCGGCACGAGGACGTAGGTCATGACCTGCGTCTTGCGCATGCCGAGCGCGTAGGCCGCCTCGCGCTGGCCACGCGGGACGGCGTTGACGCCGGAGCGGAAGACCTCGGCCAGCACCGAGCCGTTGTACAGGGTCAGGCCGATGACCAGCGCGATCATCGGGTCGAACTTCAGGGCGATGAAGATGAAGAAGATCATCACCAGCAGCGGCATGGCCCGGAAGAACTCCACCACCAGCGCGCTCACCCAGCGCACCGCCCGGTGGTCGGACAGCCGCCCGGCGGCGAAGACGACCCCGAAGACGAGCGAGGCCAGCGCCGCCCAGCCGAAGGCCTTGAGGGTGTTCTTCAGCCCCGTGAGCAGCAGCCGCTGGATGCCCTTGTACGTGAACGGCCGCCACTTCACCGCGGAGAACTGCCCGGTCTCGACCAGCTTGTACACGACGAAGCCGACGACCGCGGCCAGCAGCGCCGTGGTGATCCAGGCGTAGAGCCGGTGCCGGGCGAGCGCGCGCGGGCCGGGGATGTCGTAGAGGGCGCTGCTCCCGGACCCGGCGGTCATCGCGGCACCCCGAACTTCCGCTCCAGCACGGCGAAGACGCCCGCCAGCGCGAGGGTGACGACGAGGTAGCCGACCGCGATCCACACGAAGGTCCACACGATCCCGTAGCCCTGTTCGTTGAGCGGTTTGTAGGTGCCGAGCAGTTCGGTGACGGAGAAGGACCCGGCGATCGCGGAGTTCTTGGCCAGCGCGATCAGGGTGGAGCCGATCGGCGAGATCACCGAGCGGGCCGCCTGCGGCAGCACCACCAGCGCGAGGGTCTGGGTGAAGTTCATGCCGAGGCTGCGGGCCGCCTCGCCCTGGCCGAGCGGCACGGTGTTGATCCCGGACCGCACCGCCTCGCAGATGAAGGCCGAGGTGTAGGCGCCGAGCGCCAGGATCGCGAAGAGCTGGAAGGGCAGCACCACCCCGAACCGCGGCAGCCCCAGCAGCACGGCGAAGAACAGCAGCGTCAGCGGCGTGTTGCGCAGTACCGTCACCCACGCCGTGCCGAACGCCCGCAGCGCCTTGACCGGCGAGACCCGGCAGCCCGCGACGAGCACCCCCACCACGAGCGACAGCGCCCCGGCGAGCAGCGTGAGCTGGACGGTGCCCCACAGGCCCTTGCCGTACAGGGAGAAGTTCTGGGTCAGGACGTCCATCAGCCGCCCCCGGGGTAGCGGTCCACCGGTGGCGGCTTCGGCGCGGGCACGCCGGACAGGCCGAGCGTGGCGTCGTAGGCCCGCTTCCAGTCGCCGTTGCGCTCGTGCGCCACGATCGCGTCGTCCAGCGCGAGGCGCAGCGCGGTGTCGGAGCGGCTCACCCCGATCCCGTAGGGCTCCTGCGAGAAGGGCTTGCCGACGACCTTCATCTCCTTGGGCGCCTTGGCCGCGTAGCCCACCAGGATCGCGTCGTCGGTGGTCACCGCGTCGACCTGGAAGGTGAGCAGGTTGTCCACGCACACCGAGTAGGTGTCGTACGTGACCGGGGTGGCGTCCGGGTAGTCGGACTGGATGCGCTGGATGGAGCTGGAACCGGCCGCGGAGCAGACCTTCTTGCCCTTCAGGTCCTGCGGCCCGTGGATGTCGTTCTCGTCCGACCGCACCAGCAGGCTCTGCCCGGCCATGTAGTAGGGCCCGGCGAAGCCGACCTGGCGTTTGCGCAGCGGGTTGATGGTGTAGGTGCCGACGTACATGTCGATCTGGCCGTTGCTCAGTGAGGTCTCCCGGTTCGCGGACGCGATGGCCTTGAAGGTGATGCGGTTCGCCGGGAAGCCCAGGGAGGCGGCCGTCATCCTGGCGATCTCGATGTCGAAGCCCGAGTAGACGCCCGTGGCGGGGTCCTTCTCGCCGAGGTAGGGCTGGTCGTCCTTGACCCCGACGACGAGCCGGCCGCGGCTGTGGGCCCGCTTCCAGGTGGGCGAGGCGGGCAGCGAGAAGGAGCTGTCGACGCGGTAGGAGGGCAGGTCGCCGGGTTTGGGACCCTTGACGGGCGGGCTGCCGGACCGGCCGCAGCCGGCCAGCGGCGCGAGGACGGCGAGTGCGATCAGGACCAGCAGCAGCGGGGCGGCGGTCCGCGGGGTGCGGCGCGGCGTGGCTCTCACGTGACAGGGGTCCCGGCGGGTCGGCGGTGGCAGTGACGTCAGTGGTGTCAGTGGTGTCAGTGGTGGAGGATCTTGGACAGGAAGTCGCGGGCCCGGTCGGTGCGGGGGTCGGTGAAGAACTCCTCTGGCACCCGGTCCTCGACGATCCGCCCGTCGGCCATGAAGACCACGCGGTCCGCGGCCGACCGCGCGAAGCCCATCTCGTGGGTGACCACGACCATCGTCATGCCCTCCTCGGCGAGCTGCTGCATGACCGCCAGCACCTCGTTGATCATCTCCGGGTCGAGGGCGGAGGTCGGCTCGTCGAAGAGCATCACCTTGGGATCCATCGCGAGCGCGCGGGCGATCGCGACGCGCTGCTGCTGCCCGCCGGAGAGCTGGGCGGGCAGCTTGTCGGCGTGGTCCAGCAGGCCGACGCGGTCGAGGAGTTCACGGCCCCGGCGCACCGCGTCGGCCTTGGCGCGGCGGCGCACCTTGAGCGGTGCCAGCGTCACGTTGTCCAGCACGGTGCGGTGCGCGAAGAGGTTGAAGGACTGGAAGACCATGCCGACGTCGGCCCGCAGCCGGGCGAGCGCGCGGCCCTCGGCGGGCAGCGGGCTGCCGTCGACGGTGATGGTGCCGGACTGCACCGGCTCCAGCCGGTTGATCGCCCGGCACAGCGTGGACTTGCCCGAGCCGGAGGGGCCGATGACCACCACGACCTCGCCGCGCGCCACGGTCAGGTCGATGTCCTTGAGCACATGGAGCTGCCCGAAGTGCTTGTTGACGCCGTCGAGGACGATCAGCGGCTCTGCCGGCATACCGCGGGATCAGCCGAGCACGCGGTGGACGAGCGTGTCGCGCTCGGTCTGCGGGATGGCGGTCCACCGCATCCCGCGCAATGCGCCTTCGAGGGCCAGCAGGGTGTGGGTGCAGGCGTCTTCGGGCAGTTCCGGGCGGATCTTCTCGAAGGCCCGCCCGGAGCCCAGCCGGCGCAGTTCGCCCGCGTCGTCGACGCCCGCGCGGCGCAGGCGTTCGGCGAGCACCGCCCCGATGTTCGGCAGCTGCTGTAGGGAGTCCACGTGGTGCCTCCGGTTGCACGGCTGTGAGGTGGGTGTGGAGGAGAGTCGGATCAGGGAACGTGTGCCGCCATCATGCACATATGCCGTGCCGCAGCCGGTCGATCACGCCCTTGACACGCCCTGCCCGTCCCCCGCCACGCCGTGCACGCCACCGTTTCGAGTGACACCGCGGTCACCAGGTGGACGCCGGACGGCGGCCGGCCGTCAGCCGTCCGCCGCGGGCGCGTCCGCCGAGCGCAGCGCTGCGCAGCCGCCGTCCAGGAGGGCGTCGCCGTGCCCGAAGCAGACCACGGCCGCGTCGAGCGCGGCCAGCCGCCGGTAGGAGTCCAGGGCGCGGTCGGGGTCGGTGTGGAAGACGCCGGGCATGACGCGGCCGACGTTGGCGGCGGTGTCGCCGGTGAACAGCACGCCGGGGCCGGGCAGGTGGACGGCGATGCTGCCGTCGGTGTGGCCCGGGGTCCACAGCACCTCGGCGCCGCCGCCGAAGTCCAGGATGTCGCCGTCCTCCAGTTCACGGTCGACGGTGACGGGCGGGGCGGGCGGCAGCGCGGGAACGCTCGCGCGGATCGGCACCTCCCAGTCGCGCAGGACCGGGGGCGGGCCGGGGACGGCGCCGCTGACCACCGGTGCCTCCAGGCGGTGCGCGAGGACGGCGGCGCCGGTCGCCGCGCGCAGCTCGGCGGCGCCGCCGGTGTGGTCCTCGTGGAAGTGGGTGAGCACGATGCGCCGGATGTCGGCGGGGTCGCGGCCCAGTTCGCGGACGGCCGCGGTGATCTCGGCGGCGGCGCCCACGGCGCCGCTGTCGACGAGCGTCAACGCGTCGTCGTCGGACCACAGATAGGCGGATCCCACCGGAAACCGCAGCATGTGCAGGGAGGGGAGCAGCTCGATGACGTCCATGGCGGCGAACGTAACCGCGTCACCGGGCCGCCCGGCGCTTCTTTCGCCGAGAGCGCACGGCCGGTCCGGCGCGGGCCGCCCGGCTCAGACGTCGAGATCGACCACGACGGGCGCGTGGTCGGAGGCGCCCTTGCCCTTGCGCTCCTCGCGGTCGACATACGCGTCCGAGACGGCCTTGGCGAAGGGGGCGTTGCCGTAGACCAGGTCGATGCGCATGCCGCGGTTCTTCGGGAAGGCCAGCTGGCGGTAGTCCCAGTACGTGTACGGGTGGTCGTACTTGAGCGGGCGGGGCATCACGTCGGTCAGGCCCGTGCCGCGCAGGGCGGCCAGCGCCTCGCGCTCGGGGGCGGTGACATGCGTCTGGCCCTCGAAGGGGGCGGTGTCCCAGACGTCCTCGTCGGTGGGCGCCACGTTGTAGTCGCCGAGCACCGCGAAGGGCAGGTCGGCCGCGGCGCCGTCGGCCACGGCCGCGCGCAGCGCCTCGAACCACTCCAGCTTGTACGCGTAGTGCGCGTGGCCGATCTCGCGGCCGTTGGGCACGTAGACCGACCACACACGGACCGCGCCGCCGCAGGTCGCCGACACCGCGCGGGGCTCCTGCACCCCGTCGTAGCCGGGGCCGCCGGGCAGGCCCTTGACCACGTCGGCCAGGCCCACCCGGGAGATGACCGCCACTCCGTTCCACCGCCCGTCGGCGTTGACGGCCGCCTCGTACCCCAGCTCGCGCAGCTCGTCGTACGGGAACTGCGCGTCCGAGCACTTGGTCTCCTGGACGCACAGGACGTCCGTGCCGCTGCTCTCCAGCCAGCCGAGCAGGCGCGGCAGACGGGCGGTGATCGAGTTGATGTTCCAGGTCGCGATGCGCATGTCCCCAACCTAGCGGCTGGGTAGGACAGCCGGTCTCAGGCGCCGGTGTCCTCGCCGGACGCCAGCCGCAGGTGGTCGGCGCCGCTCAGGTTGCCGAGCTGCATGTCGTACATCGGCCGGGCCAGGTCGGCGAGCAGCGCGTCGTGCACGTCGACCGTGCGGCGCGGCTTGACCTCGCGGACGTAGTCGACGACCTCGGAGAGCTTGTTCCAGGGCGCCATGACCGGCAGCAGCAGCGTGTCCACCGGGTGGCCGGGCACGGTGAGGGCGTCGCCGGGGTGGAAGACGGCGCCGTCCACGAGGTAGCCGACGTTGGTGATGCGCGGGATGTCCGGGTGGATCACGGCGTGCAGCTCGCCGTGCACCTGGACGTCGAACCCGGCGGCGGTGAAGGTGTCGCCGTGGCCGACGGTGTGCACGCGCCCGGGGAAGGCCGCCGAGAGCTGGTCCGCGACGCTCGCGAGCGTCCACAGCTCGGCCGCCGGGTCGGCCTCCAGGGCGGCGTGCAGCTTCGCCGGGTCGAAGTGGTCGGGGTGCTCGTGGGTGACGAGGATGACGTCGGCGCCCGCCGCGGCGTCGTCCTCGCTGAAGACGCCGGGGTCGACGACGAGCGTGTGCCCGTCCTTGACCAGCCGGACGCAGGCGTGCCGTTTCTTGGTCAGCTTCACGGAATTCCCATCCTTGCCAGGACATGACGGCGGGACCTTCCGGTCCCTCGGACTCCCCGCCCGGTACGGGCCGGGTCGAACCGGCGGGGCCGCTCGCCGCGGCGCCCGCCTCTGTGCGGACTACGGATGCCCGCCGGTCTCCTCCTCGACGACCGTGCGGGCGGCGCTGATCGCGGCGCGCGCGGCGGGCAGCCCGCAGTAGACCGAGGCGTGCACGAGCACCTCCTCGATCTCGGCAGGGCTCAGCCCGATCCGCAGCGCGCCCCGGACGTGGTCGGCCAGCTCGCCGAGCTGGCCGGTCGCGGTCAGCGCGGTGAGCGTGACGCACGCCCGGGTGCGGCGGTCCAGGCCCGGCCGGGCCCATATCTCGCCCCACGCGTAACGGGTGGCGAAGGCGTCGAAGCCGCTGCCGAAGGCACCGGGGGCGGCGGGCGGCCGGTCGGTGGCCGCGCTGCCGCCGATGACCTCGCCGCGCATCCGCATGCCCGCCGCGAGCTGGTCGGGGGCGGGGGCCGCCGCCCGGGGCGCGGGCACCGGCGAGACGGGCGGCGGGGGCTGCGGCACAGCCGCGCCGGGTTCCTGCCACGCGGTGGCGAAGTGCGTCGCGAGCAGCTCGCCGACCGCGGCGGGCTCCTCGACGGGCGCCAGGTGGCCGGTGGCGGGCACGACGGCGAGCCGCGCGTCGGGGATGCCGGCGATGAGCGCGCGGGCGTCCGCGGGCGGCGTCTCGGTGTCGTCGGCGCCCGCCACGACCAGGGTCGGCACGCTGATGCTGCCGAGCGCGTCGCGGATGTCGAAGGCGGCGAGCGCCTCGCACGCGGCGACGTAGCAGGCCTGGTCGGTGGTGGCGACCATCCGCACGGCCCACTCGGTGATCGCCGGCTGGGTGGCGACGAAGGCCTCGGTGAACCAGCGCTGGAGGTTGGCCTGCGCGGTGCGCTCCAGTCCGTTGGCGCGCACCACGACACCGCGCTGCCGCCACATGTCGGCGGTGTTGAAGCGCGGCGAGGCCGACACCAGGGCGAGGGCCGCGACCCGGTCGGGGCGCAGCAGTGCCAGCCGGGCGCCGATGGCGGCGCCGAGCGCGCAGCCCGCGTAGCCGAAGGTGTCGATGCCCTCGTCGTCCAGGACCGCGAGCAGCCGCCGGGCCAGGTCGTCCACGGAGGACGCGGGCTCGGCGGGCGCGCCGCCGTGGCCGGGCAGCTCGTAGCGCAGCACCCGCCAGGTCTCGCTGAGCGCCGGCAGTTGCCGGTCCCACATGTGCCAGGTGGCGCCCAGGGCCGGCCCGAGGACGATCACGGGTCCGCTCTCGGGGCCGTCGAAGCGGTACTGCAACGGCGGGGCGTCCTCGTAGAGGTCGTCCATCTCTTCGTCCGCGGGCACGGACTCGGCCGGGAGGCCGCCCGCGTAGTCGGCTGCCGCGCCCACGGGCGCCTCGGTCGTCAGCTCGCTCATCGCTTCACGCTACCTACTCCGCCGCGCGCCGGAATCACCCGCCCCCGAAGCCGTGCTGGAAGTTGACGGTGGACACCACGTAGACCTTCGGGACGTCGGCGTTCGTGAGGTCCACGGTGATGTCGTGGTCGGGCTTGTCGCCGACCTGGTGGGTGGACATACCGGCCCAGTAGTGGTCCGGCACGTGGAAGTTCCAGCCGACCCGGGCGGCGTCCTTGTCGGACACCGACACCTTGCCGTCGTGCAGGGCCGCCCGGCTGGTGCCCAGCTGGGCGAGGAAGGTGTCCAGGCCGCCCGCGGTGGTCGTGAACTGGCAGAAGAACTGGCTGGTGTCCCAGGAGTTGGTCTCCAGGTAGCCGTCGTGCACGGTGCCGTCGGGGATCGGCACCTGGTAGATGCGGCGCTGCAGCTCGCTGGGGACGACCCAGGTCAGATGGCGGGCGGCGGCCTGCTTCTGGGAGTCGACGCCCGCGCCGCGGCTCTGCGCCGCGGAGATCAGCACGTAGCCGAGCGGCAGCACGATGAGCAGCGGCACGACGGTCCAGCGCATCCAGCGCGGGATCTCGCGCAGCGGCAGCGCGGTGCTGCCGGAGCCTCCGGGGCCGCCCGCCCCTCCGGAGCCGCCGGAGCCGCCGTCGCCGCTCTTGCCGCGGCCCGCTCCGGAGCCGTCGCCGGGAAGGGCGTCCGGGGCGCCGTCGGGGCCCGTGGCGGGCCCCGCCTCGCGTTCGGGGGTGGTGGTCACTGCTCGGCCTCCTGCCGGCCGTAGATCCGCCCGTAGCGCTCGTAGCGCTCGACGCGGCGGCGGTTGGTGCGGCGGAAGCGGCGGGCGACCAGCCGGGCGAGGTCGGCGGCGCCGACCATGCCGGCCTCCGGGCCCAGCTCGGCCTTGGCGATCCGCGCCTCGGGGCGGTAGCCGCGGCCGGTCAGGGTGCGCCGGAAGGCGTCCCTCGCGGGGGTGATGAGCAGGTCGTCGGCGGCGCTGACGCCACCGCCGATGACGAAGCAGGACGGGTCGAGCGCGGCGGCGAGGTTGGCGATGCCGACGCCCAGCCACTGGCCGATGTCCTGGAACAGCTCGACGCACATCGGGTCGCCGGACCGGGCCAGCTCGGTGATCAGCGGGCCGGTGATGTCGCCGATCGCGCCGCCGACCCGGTCGATGATCCCGTAGGCGACGGGCGAGTCCGCGGCGGCCAGCTCGCGGGCCTCGCGGACCAGGGCGTTTCCGGAGCTGTACTGCTCCCAGCAGCCGCGGTTGCCGCACGGGCAGCGGTGCCCGCCGGGCACCACCTGCATGTGGCCGAACTCCCCCGCGACACCGAAGCGGCCCCGCTTGACCTGGCCGTTCTCCAGGATCGCGCCGCCGATGCCGGTGCCCAGCGTGATCATGACGAGGTCGGCCTCGCCGCGTCCGGCGCCGAAGCGCCACTCGGCCCAGGCGGCGGTGTTGGCGTCGTTGTCGACCATGACCGGGACCAGCAGCCGGTCGGCGAGCCGCTCGCGCAGCGGCTCGTCGCGCCAGGACAGGTGCGGCGCGAAGAGGATGCGCGAGCGGTCGGCGTCGACCCATCCGGCGGCGCCGATGCCGACGGCGTGCACGTCGTGCCGCTCGGACAGGTCGAGCACCAGCTCGACGATGGTGTCCTCGACGACCTTGGGGCTCTTGGACTTGTCGGGCGTCTCGGTGCGCACCTGCTCCAGGATGGTGCCGTCGGCGTCGACGACACCGGCCATCACCTTGGTGCCGCCGATGTCGATGCCGACGGTCGGCACCCGCGGCGCGCTCAGGTGGCTGCGCCGCTCGCGGCGCTCGGCGCCGCTGACATTGCGCCACACGGTCGCTCTGGCGGCGCTGCCGCGGTACACACGTTCACGGTTGGCACTCAAGCGTCGGTCTCCGGGTCGGTGGCGTGCACCGGCTCCGGGGCCGCCGGGGCACGGCTCAGCTCATGCGTCAGCTCGTCCAGCTCGCTGCCCCCTGCCATCTCACGGGTCAGCGCGTCCAGGGTAATCGCCTGCTTGAGGTGGCTGCCGGACATCGCGCCGCGCTTGAGCAGGACGAAACGGTCTCCGACCAGGTAGGCGTGGTGCGGATTGTGCGTGATGAGCACCACACCGAGGCCCGCGTCGCGCGCGGCGGCGACGTAGCGCAGCACCATCCCGGACTGTTTGACGCCGAGCGCGGCGGTCGGTTCGTCCAGGACGAGCACCTTCGCCCCGAAATGCACCGCTCGGGCGATGGCCACGCACTGCCGTTCGCCACCCGACAGGGTGCCGATGGGCTGGTTGACGTCGCGCAGGTCGATGCCGAAGCGCAGCAGGGCCGCCCGGGTGGTGGCGCGCATCGCGGCGGCGTCCAGGCGGCGCAGCGGGCCGCGGCCCTTGGTGGGTTCGGAGCCGAGGAAGAAGTTCCGCCACACGGGCATCAGCGGCACCACGGCGAGGTCCTGGTAGACGGTCGCGATGCCGCGGTCCAGCGCCTGCCGCGGGGAGGTGTGCCGGACCGGCTCGCCCTCGATCTCGTAGCTGCCCGAGTCGTGCGGGTGCAGCCCGGCGATGATCTTGATGAGGGTGGACTTGCCGGCGCCGTTGTCGCCCAGGACGCAGGTGATCTCCCCGGCGTGCACCTCCAGCGAGACCTCGCGCAGTGCGCGCACGTTCCCGTAGGACTTGGAGACGCCGCCGAGGGACACCAGCGGGGCGCCGCCGCCCTCCTTGGTCATGGTGGTCATGCGGTGGCCTCCGCCCGCCTGCGGACCCAGGCGTTGAGCAGGGTGGCGAGCAGCAGCATCGCCCCGAGGAAGAACTTGAACCAGTCCGGGTTCCACTGCGCGTAGACGATGCCCTTGCTCGTCATGCCGAAGATGAACGCGCCGACCGCGGAGCCCACGGCGCTGCCGTAGCCGCCGGTCATCAGGCAGCCGCCGATGACGGCCGCGATGATGTAGAGGAACTCGTTGCCGACGCCCTCGCCGGACTGCACCACGTCGAACGAGAAGAGCAGGTGCTGGCCGGAGATCCAGGCGCAGAAGGCGACGGCCATGTACAGGCCGACCTTGGTGCGCGCCACCGGCACGCCGACCGCGCGGGCCGCGTCGGCGTTGCCGCCCGCCGCGAAGATCCAGTTCCCGGCGCGGGTGCGCAGCAGCACCCAGGTGGCCACGGCGACCAGGCCGAGCCACCACAGGATCGTCACCTGGAGATCGACGCCGCCGACCGTCCAGTGCGAGGCGAAGACGTCCCGGGCGGCCGGGAAGCCCTCCATGTCGCCGATCGACTTGGTGGCCACGGTGCCGCTGATGAGCTTGGTCAGGCCCAGGTTCAGGCCCGTGAGCATCAGGAAGGTGCCCAGCGTGATGATGAAGCTGGGCAGCTTGGTGCGTACCAGCATGATCCCGTTGAAGGCCCCGAGGGCGAGTGTGACCAGCAGCGAGACGCCGATGCCGACCCAGGTGTTGGCGGTCATCTGGTAGCTGACCATCGACGAGACCAGCGCGGAGCTGGTGACCATCACACCGGCCGACAGGTCGAACTCGCCGCCGATCATCAGCAGCGCGACCGGCACCGCCATGATGCCGATCGTCGAGGAGGCGTACAGCACGGTGCCCAGGCTCGACCAGTGCAGGAAGGGGTCGGCCGCGACCGCGAAGAACACGAAGACGGCCACCGCCCCCACGACCGCGCCCAGCTCCGGCCGCCCCAGCAGCCGTCCGGCCAGCGACCGCGGCGCGAGCCGCTCGTCGCCGGCGAGCGCGAGGTCACTCATCGCGTCCCCCGCTTGGCATAGGTCAGCAGCGCGTCCGCGTCGTCCTTGGTGACGATCTGCGGGCCGGTCAGGACCGGCCGGCCGCCGCCGAGGGTGTCGTTGTTGTAGCGGTACAGCCACAGCAGGTCGATCGCCTCGTAGCCCTGGAGGTAGGGCTGCTGGTCGACGGCGAAGCCGATCGTGCCGTTCTTGAGCGAGGTCGCGACCTGCGCGTTGAGGTCGAAGGTGTCGATCTCGGCCTTCGAGCCCGCCTGCTGTCTGGCCTTGGCGGCGGTGTCGGCGAAGGGGGCGCCGAGCGTCACGACGGAGTCGATGGACGTGTCGGACTGCAGCTTGGCCTGGATCGCGGACAGCACGTCGGGCATGTTGGTGCCGTTGACGTAGAGGTTGTCCATCGTGCCGTGGAAGGTGGACTTCGCGCCCGCGCAGCGCTGCTCCAGCCCGACGTTGCCCTGCTCGTGCAGGACGCACAGCGCGTGCTTCTTGCCGCGGGTGTTCAGCTCCTGGCCGACCGCGTTGCCGGCGATCTCCTCGTCCTGGCCGATGTGGGTGAGCGCGCCGAACTGCTGGGACTCGGCCGCCCCGGAGTTGATGGTGATCACCGGGATGCCGGCCTTGACCGCCTTGGCGACGGCCGCCTTCATCGCGTCGGGCTTGGCCAGGGTGACGACGAGGCCGTCCACGTGGCTGTCGATCGCGGCCTGCACCAGCTGCGCCTGCTGGTCGCCCTGGTCGCTGTTGGAGTAGACGAACTTGATGTTGTCCTTGGCGGCGGCCTGCTTCGCCCCGCTCTGCACGATGTCCCAGAACGTGTCGCCCGCCCCGGAGTGGGTGACCATGGCGAAGGTCCAGTGCGGGGTGTTCACGGCCGACCCGTTCGCCGCCAGCCTCTTGGCCCGGTCCTCCGCGCGCTTGCCGCCGGTGCTGCTGCACCCGGCCAGGCCCGCCGCGCCGAGCGCCACCGCGAGGAGCGCACCCAGCGCTTTCGTTCCCGCCCTTGCCATCGCCACGAGGCCCTGCCTTTCCCTGCTGTCCGTGGTGCAGCCGTGATGGATGTGCTGCCCATCGTCTTGAGCGACGACCATCCCGGCGGCCCCAGTATCCGTCAAGAGGTGCGGCGACCCCGCCTCCGGGAGGCGGCAGCGGCCTCCCGGCCTGCGGGATGGGGCTCAGCCGCGGACCAGCAGACGGAATTCGAAGGCGTAGCGCGAGGCCCGGTAGACGTGGGTGCCGTACTCGACGGGACGCCCGCGGTCGTCGTAGCTGATCCGCCGGACGGTGAGCAGCGCCGCGCCCGCCGGTTCGCCGAGCACGGCGCACTCCTCGTCCGTGCCGGTGCGGGCGCCGACCCGCTGCTGGGCGCTGTGCAGGGTGATGCGGCGGGCCCGCAGCAGGGCGTACAGGCCGCCGCGCTCCAGGTCGCCGGTGGACGGCTCCAGCAGATCGGCGGGCAGGTAGTTGCACAGGTACGCGACCGGTTCGCCGCAGCTGAGCCGCAGCCGGTGCAGGACGGCGACCCGCGCGGACTCCGGCAGCCCGAGCGCGGCGGCGACCTCGGGGGGCGGCGGGCCCGCGGTGTTGCGCAGCACCCGGGTCGCGGGCTCCAGGCCGGCGGCGGCCAGGTCGTCGTGCAGGCTGCTCAGCTCCAGCGGGCGGGTCACCCCGGTGTGCACGACCTGGGTGCCGACCCCGCGGCGGCGCACCAGCAGGCCCTTGTCGACGAGCGAGCCGATCGCCTGCCGCACGGTGGGGCGGGACAGGCCGAGCCGGGCGGCCAGCTCCACCTCGTTGCCGAGCAGGGTGCCCGGGGTGAGCGCGCCGTCCTCGATGGCCGTCTCCAGCTGGCGGGCCAGCTGGAAGTACAGCGGTACGTGGCTCGCCCGGTCCACGGCGAGCCGCAGCTGTGCGGGCTCGTGCTTGGGCACGCTGGGAGCGTAGCGGGACGGCATGGTCACGGGAAGTCCGTATGTCCGGACATAGCGTTGACACAGGCCGCGGTGGCGCGGGAGGTTGGGACGGCGCGCACAGCCGTCACGTCTCCTCTTCGGAAGGGGCAGGAGCAGGTATGCGGATCGGACTCATCGGCGCGGGGCGGATCGGGGCCTTCCACGCCGCGACGCTCGCGGCGCACCCCGGCGTCGGCGAACTGCTGGTCGCCGACGCGGAAGCGGCCCGTGCCCGGCAGGTCGCGCTCCGCGCGGGCGCCCGCGCCCTGCCGGTGGACGCGCTCTTCGCCGCCCGGCCCGACGCGCTGGTGATCACCTCCGCGACGGCCGCGCACGCGGGCCTGATCACCCGGGCCGCGCACGCGGGCATCCCGGCCTTCTGCGAGAAGCCGGTCGCGCTGGACCTCACGGGCACGGTCGCCGCCCTCGCGGAGGTGACGGCGGCCGGGGCGGTGCTCCAGGTGGGCTTCCAGCGCCGCTTCGACGCCGGGTACGCCGCGGCGCGGGCCGCGGTGGCCGCCGGGCGGCTCGGCAGGCTGCACACCGTCCGCACGGTCAGCTCCGACGCGGCGCCGCCGCCCGCCGGTTACGTCCCGCTGTCCGGCGGGCTCTACCGGGACTGCCTGATCCACGACTTCGACATACTGCGCTGGGTCACCGGCCGGGAGGTCACCGAGGTCTACGCGGCGGGCGAGAACGTCGGCGCGGACTTCTTCCGGGCCGCGGGCGACGCCGACACCGCCGCGGTGCTGCTCACCCTGGAGGGCGGGCTGCTCGCCACCGCGACCGCGACCCGCTACCACGCCGCCGGGTACGACGTGCGGATGGAGCTGGCCGGCACCGACGACCAGATCACCGTCGGCGTCACCGCCCGCGCCCCGCTGACCTCGGTGGAGCCCGGCGCGGCGGGCGGCCCGCGGGATCCGTGGACCGGGTTCCTGGAACGCTTCGGCTCGGCCTACCGGGCCGAGATGGACGCCTTCCTGCGCGTCGCGCGGGGCGCCGCCGCCAATCCCTGCGAGGGTCGGGAGGCGCTGCGGGCGCTGCTGGTCGCCGAGGCCTGCGAGATCTCCCGGCGCGAGCGGCGCCCGGTGCGGATCGCGGAGGTGGCCGCGGCGGCGCGGGCCGTGGAAGCGGTGGAGGCGGGCGGGGCGGCAGGCACCGCGGGAGCCGAGGGAGCAGTGGCGTGAGGCGGGAGCAGATCGCGGCGGCGCCGATCTCCTGGGGGGTGTGCGAGGTCCCCGGCTGGGGGCACCAGCTCACCCCCGGGCGGGTGCTCGCCGAGATGACCGGGCTCGGGATCGGCGCGAGCGAGTTCGGGCCCGACGGCTTCCTGCCGGGGCCGCTGCTGGCCGCGCACGGCGTCACGGCGGTGGGCGGCTTCGTCCCCGTGGTGCTGCACGACCCGGACCACGACCCGCTGCCCGGCGTACGGGCCGCGCTCGACCGCTTCACCACCGCCGGGGCCCGCACGCTGGTGCTCGCCGCGGCGACCGGGCGGGACGGCTACGACGAGCGCCCGCCGCTGGACGCCGCGGGCTGGCGGACCCTGCTGGCCCGGCTCGACGCCGTCGCGGGGCTCGCGGACTCGCTGGGCGTGACGGCGGCGCTGCACCCGCACGTGGGCACGCTCGTGGAGGGGCCGGACGAGATCGGCCGGGTGCTGGACGGCAGCCGCGTCGGGCTGTGCCTCGACACCGGCCACGTCCTGGTCGGCGGCGGCGATCCGGTCGAGCTGGCCCGCCGGGCCGCCTCGCGCGTCGCGCACGTCCACCTCAAGGACGCCGACGCGGACGCCGCCGCCGCGGTCCGCGCCGGGCGCACACCGTACGGGGCCGCGGTCGCGGCGGGCCTCTACCGCCCGCTGGGCACGGGCGACCTGGACCTGCCGGTGCTGCTCGCCGCGCTGGACGCGGCCGGGTACGCGGGCTGGTACGTGATGGAGCAGGACACCGTGCTGGCCGCCGAACCCCCGCCGGGCGAGGGCCCGCTGGCGGACGTGGCGGCGTCCCTGGACTGGCTGCTGGAGTGGGCGTCGGCGTCATGACGGCTCCCGCGCGGGGCCCGGTCCCGTACGACGTCGTCACCCTCGGGCGGGTCGGGGTGGACCTGTACCCCGAGCAGAGCGGGGTGGGCCTCGCCGAGGTGCGCAGCTTCGCGAAGTACCTCGGCGGAACGGCCGCGAACGTCGCGGTGGCCGGGGCCCGGCTGGGACTGCGGACGGCGCTGCTCAGCGGCGTCGGCCCGGACCCCTTCGGGGGGTACGTGCGCGCGGCGCTCGACGCCTTCGGGGTCGGCACCGGGCTGCTGGCGACCGTGCCGGACACCCAGACGCCCGTCGTCTTCTGCGAACTCTTCCCGCCCGACGACTTCCCGCTGCACTTCTACCGCCGCCCGGTCGCGCCCGACCAGTGCCTGACCCCCGGCATGCTCGCCGAGCCCGCCGCCGAGGCGGCCGTACGGGACGCGCGGGCCCTGTGGATCACCGGCTCCGCGCTGGCCGTCGAACCGACCCGCTCGGCCGTCTTCGCCGCGCTGGACCTGCGGGCGGGACGCGAGGTGTGGTTCGACCTGGACTGGCGGCCCGGCTTCTGGTCCGACCCCGCGCAGGCCCCGGCGCTCTACGCCCGCGCGCTGTCGTACGCCACCCTCGCGGTCGGCAACCGCGAGGAGGTGGAGGTCGCGGTGGGCAGCGCCGACCCGGAGACGGCGGCGGGGCTGCTGCTGGAGCGCGGAGTACGCACCGCCGTCGTCAAGCAGGGCCCGGCGGGCGCCCTGGCCCGCACCGCGGGCGAGCTGTGCGTGGCCCCGCCGGTGCCGGTCAAGGTCGTCAACGGCCTCGGCGCGGGCGACGCGTTCGGCGGCGCCCTGTGCGCGGGCCTGCTCGCGGGCGACCCGCTGGCGGACGTCCTGCGCGCGGCCAACACGGCGGGCGCCCTCGTCGCCTCCCGCCTGGCGTGTGCGGACGCGATGCCGACGCGCGAGGAGATCACGGCGGCGCTGCGCGAACAGGCCGACGCGGGAGGTGCCGCATGACGCACGTGGCAGCCGGGCGGGCGGCCCGCGACGGATGGAACGTCCGCCTCGACCCCGAGGACGCCGGATGGACCTACTCCGGGCTGCGGGTGCTGACCCTGGAGCCGGGCGGGCGGCGGGAGTTCGCGACGGGCGGCAGCGAGTGGGTGCTGCTGCCGCTGGCCGGGGCGTGCGGCGTACAAGTGGACGGGCGGGAGTTCGCCCTGCACGGCCGGACGAGCGTCTTCACGGGCGTCAGCGACTTCGCCTACCTGCCGCGGGACGCCGACGCGGTGGTCACCTCCGCCGCGGGCGGCCGCTTCGCCCTCGCCGGGGCACGCTGCGAACGAAGGCTCCCCGCGCGCTACGGCCCGGCCTCCGCCGTCCCCGTGGAGCTGCGCGGCGCGGCCGGTGCGAGCCGCCAGGTCAACAACTTCGCCGCCGCGGACGTCTTCACGTGCGACCGGCTCATCGCGGTGGAGGTGCTGACACCCGGCGGCAACTGGTCGTCCTACCCGCCGCACAAGCACGACGAGGCGGGCCCGCACGAGTCGCGGCTGGAGGAGATCTACTACTACGAACTGGCCGGCGGCCCCGCCGCGATCGGCTACCAGCGCGTCTACCCCTCGCCGCACGGCGGCACCGACCTGCTGGCCGAGGTCCGCTCCGGCGACGCGGTGCTCATCCCCGACGGCTGGCACGGCCCGAGCATGGCGGTGCCCGGCTACGACATGTACTACCTCAACGTCATGGCCGGCCCGGACCCCGAACGGGCCTGGCGCATCAGCGACGACCCGGCGCACGCGTGGGTGCGCGGCACCTGGCCCGGCCAACGGCCCGACCCGCGGCTGCCGTTGTACGACGCCCCGAAGGAGAACGGATGAGGCTCACTGTCGCCCAGGCGCTGATCCGCTTCCTGGCCGCGCAGTACACCGAACGCGACGGCGTACGGCACCGCACCGTCGCCGGCATGTGGGGCATCTTCGGGCACGGCAACGTCGCCGGGATCGGGCAGGCGCTGCGCGAGGCCGGACCCGCCGTCATGCCCTTCCACCAGGGCCGCAACGAACAGGCGATGGTGCACGCGGCGGTCGGTTACGCCCGTACCACGCACCGCCTCTCGGCCATGGCCTGCACCACCTCCATCGGCCCCGGCGCCACCAACCTCGTCACCGGGGCGGCCCTCGCCACCGTCAACCGGCTGCCCGTCCTGCTGCTGCCCGGCGACGTCTTCGCCACCCGGCCCGCCGACCCGGTGCTCCAGCAGCTCGAAGTGCCGTGGGCGCAGGACGTGTCCGTCAACGACACGCTGCGGCCCGTCTCCCGGCACTTCGACCGCGTCTGGCGGCCCGAGATGCTGCCCGCCGCGCTCCTCCAGGCCATGCGCGTCCTCACCGACCCGGCCGAGACCGGCGCGGTGACCCTCGCCCTGCCGCAGGACGTCCAGACCGAGGCGTACGACTGGCCCGACGAGCTGTTCCGCACCCGCGTCTGGCACGTACGGCGACCCGCCCCCGACGCCGACGCGCTCACCGAGGCCGCGGCCCTGCTGCGGACCGCGCAGCAGCCGCTCCTCGTCGCGGGCGGCGGCGTCCGGCACGCCGAAGCGACCTCGCAGCTCGCCGACTTCGCCGCCGCCACCGGCATCCCCGTCGCCGAGACCCAGGCCGGCAAGGGATCGCTGCGGTGGGACCACCCGCAGGCCCTCGGCGCGATCGGCCACACGGGCACGGCCCCCGCCAACACCGCCGCCCGCGCCGCCGACGTCGTGCTCGGCGTCGGCACCCGCTGGACGGACTTCACCACCGCCTCCGGCTCGCTCTTCGCACCCGGAGCGCGCTTCGTGAACCTCAACGTCGCCCCGTTCGACGGCCACAAGATGGCGGGCCTCGCCCTCACCGGCGACGCCCGCGCCGGACTCACCGCCCTCACCGCCGCACTGGCCGGCCACCGCGCCCCCGCCCACGACCACGGCGTCGCCGACTGGCGGGCCCGCACCGACGCGGTCCTCGGCGCCGACAGCACCCGATGGCCGCCCTCGCAGGGCGAACTCATCGGCGCGCTCGCCGCCGCCCTCGGCGCACGGGACGTCCTGGTCAACGCGGCGGGCTCGCTGCCCGGCGACCTCCACAAGCTGTGGCGGCCCACGGACCCCGACCAGTACCACGTCGAATACGGCTACTCCTGCATGGGCTACGAGATCCCCGCCGCGATCGGCGTCCACCTCGCCGCCCCCGACCGCGAGGTCTTCGCCCTCGTCGGCGACGGCACGTACCTCATGCTCCCCACGGAGATCGTCACCGCCGTGCAGGAGGGCATCCCGGTCAACCTCGTCATCGTCCAGAACCACGGATACGCCTCCATCGGCGGGCTGTCCGCGCAGGTCGGCGCGGAAGGCTTCGGCACGGCCTACCGCTACCCCGGCGCCGACGGCGACCTCACGGGAGCCCCCCTCCCCGTCGACCTCGCGGCGAACGCGGCGAGCCTCGGCCTGGAGGTCTTCACCCCCGGCTCCCCCGGCGAACTGCGCGAAGCACTCACCGCCGCCCGCGCCTCCCGCCGCGCGACCGCGGTCTACGTCGAGACCGACCCCACCTGCCCCACCCTCCCCCCCGACGCCTGGTGGGACGTCCCCGTCGCCCAGACCTCCACCCTCCCCACCACCCGCGCGGCCCACGCCGCCTACACCACCCAAGCCCGCGAAGCGGGCCCCCGCCCCCGCCTCTGACCTCCCGCCGTTCCGCCGCCCCGGGCTGCCTGTTGCGGCAGGCATCGCGATCGTCCCGCCGTCGTGGCTGAGCGCGCAGTTCCCCGCGCCCCTGAAAAACGGGAACCCTCCCCCGCACCCGCGCCCTGCACACACTCACCCCCACCGGCAGGAAGCCGCTGAACCGGCCTGGAGGGGGACGGTGCGGGGTGCCCCCGCAGGAATGCGCTGGGAGGGGCTCGCCCCCTACGTAGAAGGGCGAACGCGCATTCCGAGGAGGTGCCCCGTGGCGGCCCCCGACCCAGCAACGGCGCCGCCGCGAAAGGGGCGCGAGGAACTGCGCGCTCAGCCCCCACCGCAGGGAAGGTCGCACACCGCACCGCAACAAGCCCCCCCGAAGCGCCCCCTCAGCGCGGCGCCAGCCGCAGAAGCACAGCCGCGCCCGGCTCAAGGGAAAGAGCCACCGCGTCCCCCTCCACCGCGGCGTACGCCGCAACCGCCGGGTCGAACCGCGCCACCGCGTACCCCGACCGCACGCTCAACCGCACCGCAGCGCCCCGCGCGAAGGAACGGTTCGCGACCAGCACCCAGCGGACCTCCGCGTCCCCCGGCGAGGGCGCGGAGAAGACGCCGAGCACGACGGCGTCCCCCTCGGCCCCGGCGATCCGCGCGTCCGGCGCGAACGCCGTCGCCCCCGCCGGCAGCGGCGTGTCGTTCGCGTGGACGACGGACTCCGAGACGAGCGGCAGGAGTTCGCGCCCGACCGGCCGCAGCCACCCCACGTTGAGCTGTTTCGCGGCGGCGTGCAGCGGGGTGCGCTCGCCGCCCACGGTGACCAGGCCCTGCGCGGGCACGAAGCCGTCTCCGCGGCTGGGGTCGGGGGTCCAGTACGTGAAGTACTGGACCCCCTTCGCCCCGTACGCGAGGCTCGTGTTGACCTGCCAGGCCAGCTCCGCGGGGGTGGGCAGCCGGTGCCCGGCGTATTCCAGGGACTGGATGAAGACCCATGTGGGGATGCCCGCGCGCAGCCCGGCCGCGCGCACGAGCGCCCAGTTCTGGTGGTAGCCGGGATCTTCCGCGCCGCCGGCGAGCATGGGGTAGCGGTCGAAGGACAGCAGTGAGGGCGCGATCGTGTCGAGCGCCTCCTGGAGGTAGCGGGTGTAGGTGGGAACGTCCATGCCGGGCGTGCCCCACGGGCCGTACGGCTGGCCGAGGCGGCGGAGGTTGAGGTAGGGCAGGCTGCCGGGGGCGAGGTCGCGGGCGGTGGCGACGAGCGAGCCGAGGGTGCCGAAGCGGTTGGCGGCGGGTTCGTCGGCGAAGGTGAATCCGGCGAAGGCGGGCTGGTCCTGGTAGGCGGCGAAGAGCGCGCGCAGCGAGACCTCCGCGTCGCCCGCGGTGATCTTGGGGTGGTAGCCGGTGGGGTCGCCGTCGGCCCAGAAGTTGGCGGTGAGGGCGGACAGCAGCGGGTCGCCCGCGACGAGCACTTTCAGTCCGGCCTGCCGGGCGATGTCGAGGCCGTAGCGGATGCCGGTCTGGTCCCACAGGTAGTTGCCGTTGTGGACGAAGGTGAAGCCCGCGTCGGCGATCTCCTGGTAGCGCTCGGCGGTGACGTACGGGGGTGGCGGCGGCCAGAACGCGCCGACGGGGAAGTCGGGCCCGCCGACGAGCGGGAGGCCCGCGGTGGGCGGGACGTCCCGTCTCCGGCGGGGCGTCTGCGCGCGGGCCTCGTCGCTCGTGGCGCCCACCGCGAGCATGCTCGCGCCCGGCAGGGCGGCGGCTCCCCCGGCCGCGAGCAGCATCCGGCGGCGGCTGAGCGCCGCGCGCGGCGACGCGTTCCGCTGCTCTGCCACGGCACCCTCCACCTGGACGTTCGGCGTCTTCGGTGTGAAGTGTGCCGTATGTCCGGGGGGCTTCCGGGCGGAAAGCGGGGTACGCCACGCCGCGGAGTCGCGGTGCGGCATGGCGCGGCCACGGTCCGTTCCGCCCGGCCGCGGCGGTTACGCGGGCTTGTCCGCGAAGTCGACCTCGGCGGCGGCGAGCGCGAGGGCCTCGCGGCCGGGCGCCCGGTGGAATTTCCAGTACAGGTTGGTGTGGGCGATGACCTGCGCGGGTGGCGGGGCGCCGAACGACGTGAGGTCCTCGGTGGTGTGCGCGTCCGTGACCAACGTCACGTCATAGCCGCGGACGAGGGCGCCGTGCAGGGTGGAGCGGACGCACACGTCGGTCTGCGCGCCGCTCACCACGACGTGGCCCACGCCCCGGGCGGCGAGCACGGATTCCAGCTCGGTGTCCTCGAAGGAGTCGCCGTACTCCTTCTGCACCAGCGGCTCGGACTCGTGCCGCACCAGTTCCGGTACGTAGTTCCAGGCTTCGGTGCCCGCGACGAGTTCGGCGTCGTTGTGCTGCACCCACACCACGTCCGTCCCGGCGGCGCGGGCCTTTTCGACGAGCGAGGCGATGGTGGCGACCACGGCGTCGCGGTCGTGGGCGGCGCTCACCGTCCCGTTCTGCACGTCGATCACGAGCAGGGCGGTGTTCGGACGATTCTCCAGCGTGGTCATGCTGCCTCCCGGGCGTGCGGACGTCGTCGTCGGTTCCTTCCGACCCTAGGGGCACCCTCTGACAACGCCCGGCGCGGGGAGCGGGGCGGCCCCCCTCCGGCCGCCCCGCTCCCCGGGCCGGGCCCGTCCGTCCGGGGTCCGGCGGCGCCGGAGCCCTCAGAAGCCGACGGCCTCCCGCAGCAGCAGGACGGTGCCGCGTCCGGGCAGGTACTCGGCGTTGAGCACGAGCAGCCGGGTGACGGCGCTCGGCCAGCCGTGCGCGGCCATCGTGCGGGCGGTCTCCAGCGGCAGGCAGTGCTCGTGGACGCGGCGCAGCGCGGTGTCCAGGTCGGGCACCACCTTCTGGGCACCGACGACCCAGATCGCACGGGCCGCGCCCCCCGCGTAGCCGGGCAGTTGGCTGCCGCTGCCGGAGGCGATGACCAGCGAGCCGGTCTCGGTGACGGCGTGGACGCTGCCCACGGCGACGTCGGGGGTGGCGCCGAGCCGCCGGATCTCGTCGCCGCGGGTGGCGCGGTCCAGCGCGAGGATGCGCGGCCGGACGGCGTCGTAGCGCCCGCCGGCGTTGACGTCCTCCTCGATGCCGGACAGCCGCAGTGTCTCGCTCGCGCCGGTGAAGACGCTCGCGCCCTCCGGCAGCAGTTCGGCGACGCGGGCGCGGGCGGCGGCGGTGCCGTCGAGGATCTCCACGGTGAAGCCGTGGGCGGTCAGCGCGGCGGCCGCCCGTTCCAGGCGTTCGGCGGATGCCGGGGCGGTGAAGTGGGCCGCCGGGGTGGGGGTGGTGGTCATGGTGCCTCCGTGCTCGCGTTCGCTGTCGGGCGCGGGACGGTGCGCGGCACCGGCCGGTGTGCGCGTCCCAGCGGTTCGACAGCGCAGCGGCGGGGAATGTGAGTGCCGCGCGGCGGCCTGACGTTCCGGGGCGCTGTCTTGTCGTAGGGGTGAGGAGTTCCGCGAGCGAGGGGGCCGTCCGCAGCATGACCACCACCACCCGGTCCGGGTCGGGGCGCGGCAGGCCCGATCCGGGCCTCGACGCGCTGATGGGCGAGCGGCCCCGGCTCGTCGGCGTCGCCTACCGGCTGCTGGGTTCGGCCGCGGAGGCGGAGGACGCCGTGCAGGAGGCCTACGCCCGCTGGTACGCCCTGTCCCCGCGCGAGCGGGCGGCGATCGTCTCGCCGGGCGCCTGGCTCACGACGGTCGCCAGCCGGATCTGCCTCAACGTGCTGGGCTCCGCCCGGGTCCGGCGCGAGACGTATGTGGGCGCGTGGCTGCCCGAGCCGCTGCCGGACGTCACGGAGTGGGTCGCGGGGCGGCCGGGTGCGGCGAGCGCCGATCCGGCCGAACGGGTCGCCCTCGACGAGTCGGTGGACCTGGCGTTCCTGGTCGTGCTGGAGTCGACGTCCCCGGCCGAGCGGGTCGCGTTCGTGCTGCACGACGTCTTCTGCCACTCCTTCGCCGAGATCGCCGAGATCCTCGGGCGCACCCCGGCGGCCTGCCGCCAGCTGGCGTCCTCCGCGCGCCGCCGGATCCGCGCGACCGGGCCCCCGGACCCGGCGGACGCCGGACGGGCCCGTGTGGTGCGGGACTTCAAGCGGGCGTGGGAGGCCAAGGACATCGAGGCCCTGATCGGCCTGCTCGACCCGCACGCCGTCGCGACCGCCGACGGCGGGGGCCTGGCCACGACGTTCCCGAAGCCCATCCGCGGCGGCGGGCAGGTCGCGCGCGCCTGGGCGGAGCTGGCCCGCCGCAGGCCCGCGGCGGTGGCCTTCGCCGAGCACCCGGTCAACGGGCGGCCGGGGCTGGTGGCCCGGGAGGACGGCGCCGTCGTCACGGTGTTCGCGTTCGACGTCACGGGCGGCCGGATCACCCGGATCTGGGTGGTCCGCAACCCCGAGAAGCTGGGCCGCTGGGCCGGTCGCTGAGCCGCGCGCGGCACAGCCCGCGGAGGCACCCTCCTGCTAATGTGACAGTGCTGTCATATTTTCCCCGGCGAGGAAGGCGCGTCCCCCATGCCCGAGCTGTATCCGCCCGCCGAGCCGTACGCACAGGGCATGCTCGACGTCGGCGACGGCAACCGCGTGCACTGGCGGACGTACGGCAACCCGGCGGGCAGGCCCGCGCTCGTGCTGCACGGCGGGCCGGGATCCGGCGCGGGCCCCTTCTGGGCGCGGCTGTTCGACCCGGCGGCCTACCGGATCGTGCTGCTCGACCAGCGCGGCTGCGGGCGCAGCACACCCGACGCGGCCGACCCGGACACCTCGCTCGCCGCCAACACCACGCAGCACCTGATCGCCGACATCGAGCTGCTGCGCGGCCACCTGGGCGTCGGCGCCTGGCTCGTGCTCGGCGGCTCGTGGGGCGTGACCCTCGCCCTGGCGTACGCCGAGGCGCACCCCGGCAGCGTCACCGGGCTGGTGCTCTTCAGCGTCACCAGCACCACCCGGCGCGAAGTGGAATGGGTGACACGGGACATGGGCCGGGTCTTCCCCGAGGAGTGGGCCGCCTTCCGCGACACCGTGCCGGAGGGCGAGCGCGACGGGAACCTCGCCGACGCCTACGCCCGGATGCTCGCCGACCCCGATCCCGCCGTACGGGACCGGGCCGCCCGCGCCTGGTGCCGGTGGGAGGACGTGCACGTCTCGACGTACGCGGGCCACCGGCCCGACCCGCGCTACGACGACCCGCGCTTCCGGATGCGTTTCGCCCGCCTCGTCACGCACTACTGGCGGCACGCCGGTTTCCTGCCGGACGGCGCCCTGCTGCGGGACGCGGGGCGGCTCGCGGGCATCCCCGGCGTCCTCGTCCACGGCCGCCTCGACATCAGCGGCCCCCCGGACATCGCCTGGCACCTGACCCGGGCGTGGCCGGACGCCGAACTCCGGCTCATCGGCGGCGAGGGCCACGGGCTGTCCGGCACCTCCACGACCGAGGCAGTGGTCGCCGCGACCGACCGCTTCCGCGACGCGCCCGCCCCACCGGCCTGACGCCGGGGCGGTCCCTGCCCTCCTGCGCACCGCCACGCCCCGGGATTGTCCCGTGATGGTCACGGGTGGGTACGGGGCCCGGACGGGCGGGGCCGCCGTGCGTACGCTGCTCGCGGAGCCGTGAAGGGGGACGCAGGTGACGGACGCAGCGCAGCGGCACGTGCTCGGCGGCAGATACCGCCTGGGCGGCAGGCTGGGGTCGGGGCCGGAGGGCAACGCGTGGCGGGCCCACGACGAGTGGCTGCGCGTCGAGGTGGCCGTCAAGCGCGTGCTGCCGCCGCCCGCGCCGGACGGCGGCACCGCGGACGCGGCCGAACTGCGGGCGCGGGCGGCGCGCCGGGCGGGGGCGGCGGCGCGGCTGCGCGGGCACCCGCACGTGGTCCCCCTCCTCGACGTCGTCGTCGACGGCGGTGGCACCCCGTGGGCGGTGACGCACCTGGTGGAGGGCCGCTCGCTGGCCGATCACCTGGACGCGCACGGCCCGCTGTCCGCGCCCCGCGCCGTGGACGTCGCCCGCGCGCTGCTCGCGGCGCTGGACGCGGCCTACGCCGCCGACCTCGTCCGCCTCGACGTCAAGGCGTCGAACGTGCTGCTCGCCGCGGACGGCGCGATCCTGCTCACGGACCTGTGCGCGTCCGGCCGCACGCCGGACCCGGTGCTCGCAGGGCTCGGCGTGCCCGCCGGAACGCCGGGCCATGTCGCGCCCGAACTCCTCACGGCCGCGGACGCGGGCGGCGACGGCACGGCGGACGGTCCCGCCGCCGACCTCTTCGCACTGGGCGTGACGCTCTACCGCGCGGTCGAGGGCCGCTTCCCCTTCGACCCGGCGGACCCCTGGGCGACGGCGTCCGGCGAACTCACCGCGCCGGTCCGCGCAGGGCGGCTGGCCCCGCTGCTCACCGCGCTGCTCGCCCGCGACCCCGCGCGCCGCCCGAGCGCCCGCGAGGCGCTGGCCCTGGTGACGGCGGAGGCGCCGTACGACGCGCCGCCGCCCGCGCCCGAGCCCGTACCCGCGGCAGTGCCGGGGCGGGCGCCCGCGCCGGGGGCCGGGGCGGGCGCGTGGTACCGGGCGGGGGCGACGGCGCTGCTCCCCGGCCCCTTCGCGCTGGACGCGCCGGCCGATGTGCACGCCCTCGCGTTCAACCCGGCGGGCACCGTCCTGGTGAGCGTGGGCGACGAGAAGCCCGTCCGGATGTGGGACATCACCGCCGCGCAGGGCGTCTGCGCCGAGCTGTCCGGTCACACCAACTGGTGCCGGGCGGTGGCGTTCAGCCCGGACGGCACGCTGGTGGCGACCGGCGGGTACGACCGGACGGTGCGGCTCTGGGACACCGTGACGGGGCAGAACACCGCGACGCTGACCGGCCACACCGACTGGGTCCGCTCGATCGCCTTCAGCCCGGAC
The DNA here is from genome assembly GCF_053604375.1 of Streptomyces sp. NPDC004031. Taxonomy (NCBI): domain Bacteria; kingdom Bacillati; phylum Actinomycetota; class Actinomycetes; order Kitasatosporales; family Streptomycetaceae; genus Streptomyces; species Streptomyces sp. NPDC004031. The sequence continues at coordinate 32,554 of NZ_JBSGHL010000045.1, forward strand.
GGCCGCACGCTCGCCAGCGCGGGCGACGACAAGGCCGTACGGCTGTGGGACCCGCTCACGGGCGCGTCCCTGGCCACGCTGCCCGGCCATCCGGGCTGGATCCACGCGATCGCCTTCGCCCCGGACGGCCGGACCCTGGTGGCGGGCGGCGGCAAGGAGGTCCGGACGTGGGATCTGGCGACCGCGCGGCGGACGGGTGACCCGCTGCGCCCGGGGCGCAAGGTCCGCGCGGTGGCGTTCAGCCCGGACGGCGCCCTGCTCGCGGTGGGCGGCCGGACGTTCGGCCTCCAGGTCCTCGACGCCGGACAGCGCACCGCGCTGCCCGCGTGGCCCGGCGGGGAGGGCCGCTCCGACGCCCTCGCGTTCAGCCCCGACGGCACGCTGGTCGCCTCGTCCGGGCCGTCCCGCACGATCACCGTGCGGGAGGCGCGGACGGCGAAAGCAGTGACGTCCTGGACCGGCGACGCGATGGCGGCGATCCGCACGATGGCCTTCAGCCCGGACGGGACGGTCCTCGCGGTCGCGGGCGGCCACCGGATCCGGCTGTGGCGGGTGCCGCCCGCGCGGTACACCGACGCCCCGGCCTGACCGGCGGCCTCACGCGGGGGCGTCGAAGGAGATCCAGACGTCGGGCGGCGCGTCCGGCCGACCCGGCACGTCCCGGTGCTCGCACGTCCAGGCACCGGGGGCGACGTCCTCGGCGACGCGCCGCCAGAAGGCGCCCGCGCCCGGGTTGGCGTCCTGGAACGGGATCTGCCACGCGCCCGGGTGCCGCCGGACGACCTCCCGCACCGCCCGCAGCCCGACCCCGCCCCGGCGCGCGCCGCGCACCACGAAGAAGCTGTTGACGACCCGCGCCGCGCCGCCCACCCCGCGGACGAAGGCGAAGCCGACCGGCCGGTCCGCGCACCTGAAGAGGTACGGCACCCAGCCCTGCGCGCGGAAGGCGGCCGCGAGCCGCTCGGCGCGGAACGCCCCGTCGGGACCGGGCAGTTCCCCGGTGAACTCCGACATGTCGTGCCCGAACATCACCCACAGCCTGCCGACGGCCTCCCGCTCGGCCTGCCCCGCGACCGTGACGGCCACCTCGGTGTGCGCATCCCGTGATCCCATGGAAGCAGCCTGCCACCCGGCCCGAATCCCGGATGCGCCGCCGCCGGGCGGACTGAGAGGATCCGGGCATGCCGATCGCCGATGTGTCCCCCGACGTACGCCTCGCCTACGAGACCTTCGGGGATCCGGGGGATCCGCCCGTACTGCTCGTCATGGGCTTCGGGGCGCAACTGCTCGCGTGGGACGAGGGCTTCTGCCGCGCGCTCGCCGACCGGGGGCGGTACGTCGTCCGGTACGACAACCGCGACTGCGGGCTGTCCACCCGTCTCGACGACCACCCCGTCGACCTGGCGCGCTTCATCGCCACCGTCAGCTCAGGGGACGTCGCCGGGGCGCTCGCCATGGTGCCGTACACGCTGGCGGACATGGCCGACGACGGACTGGGGCTGCTCACCGCGCTGGGCATCGAGCGGGCGCACGTCGTCGGGGCCTCGATGGGCGGCATGATCGCGCAAGCCCTGGCCATCGCCCACCCGGAGCGGGTGCTGACGCTGACCTCGATGATGTCCTCGACCGGCGAACCGGAGTACGGGCAGGCGACGCGCGAGGCGCAGGCGGTGCTCTTCCGGGGCCGGCCCGCCGACCGGGAGGGCTACATCGCGGCCGCGGAGCGGGACATGGTGTGGGCGTCGCGGCGGTACGGCGACCCGGCCGCGCTGCGCGACCTCGCCGCGGCCTCCTACGACCGGGCGTACTACCCGGCGGGCATCGGGCGGCAGCTCGGCGCGATGGTGCTCGGCGGCTCGCGGGCCGACGCGCTGCGGAAACTGGACGTGCCGACGCTGGTGATCCACGGCCTCGACGACACGCTCATCGCCCCCAGCGGCGGCGAGCGCACGGCGGAGCTGGTGCCGGGCGCGAAGCTGCTGCTCGTCCCGGACATGGGCCACGACCGGCCGCCCGCGCTGTGGCCCGAGCTGATCGAGGCGCTGGCGGCGCACACCGCCTGAGCCGGGCGCCGCCGCGGCGGTTCAGCCCGGCGGCGCGAGCGTGCGGCGGACCGCGTCGCGCAGCCAGCGGTGGCCGCCGTCGGCGGCGTGCCGCGGGTGCCAGGCCATACCGATCGTGAGCGGCGGCAGCGGCAGCGGCACGTCCAGCAGCCGCAGCCCCAGCGCGGCGGCGGGCCCGCCGAGCGGCGACGGGGCGGCGCCCGGCGGCGCGGCGGGCACGAGGCACACGACGTCGCTCGCGGCGGCGAGGGTCATCGCCGCGAGGTGGCTGGGCAGCACCGCGCCGACCCGCCGGGTCAGCCCGTGCGCGGCGAGGGCGGCGTCCAGCGGGCCGGTGAAGCGGCCGCGGCGGCTGACCGCGACGTGCTCGGCGGCGGCGAGCCGGGCCGGGGTGAGGGCGCCCTCGGCGAGCGGGTGGCCGGGGCGTACGGCGGCGACCATCCGCAGGGTGACCAGCTCCTCCACCCGGGTCTCGGGGTCGGCGTGGTCGATGGCCCCGATCTCCAGGTCGATCCGCCCGTCCCGCAGCGCGGGCCCGGCCTCCAGCTCCTCCGCGCGGATCCGCAGCGAGACGCCGGGTGCCTCGGTGCGGGCGAGCCGCAGCAGCCCGGGGGCGAGGGCGGCGCCGACCAGGTCGGCGGTCTGGAGGGTGAACGTGCCGTGCAGCGCGGCCGGGTCCGCCCCGGCGCCGGGTGCGAGCAGCGCCCCGAGGCGGCGGACCACGGCGGCGGCCTCGTCGCGCAGCTCCTGGGCGCGCGGGGTCGGCACCATGGCCTGCCCGGCGCGCACCAGCAGCGGGTCGTGCAGCAGGCGGCGCAGCCGTCCGAGGGTGCGGCTCATGGCGGCGGGCGAGGTGTGCAGCCGCGCGGCGGCGCGGGTGACGCTCTGCTCGGCGAGCAGCGCGTCGAGGGCGACGGCGAGGTTCGCGTCGATCGCCGGTGCGTCGATTCCGCCGCCCTTGCTCTCGCTCATACCCGCCCACCTGTGTCTTTCCGCCTCAGGCAATGATTGCGTGCCGAAGTTCCCGTTGCGGCAAGACCGTACCGCTCCCGACGATGGGAGGCGTAACGATCCGGTTCGACCGATGAGGTTTTCATGATCGTCGTCACTGCCCCCACCGGGAACATCGGCCGCCGGCTGCTGCCGCTGCTCCTGGACCCCGCACCCGGCGGGGCCACCCGCGAGACCGTCCGCGTCGTCGTGCGCGACCCTGCCCGGCTGCCCGCCGCCGTACGCGACCGCGTCGAGGTCGTCACCGGCTCGCACGGCGACCCGGCGACCGTCGAGCGGGCCTTCGACGGCGCGGACGCCGTCTTCTGGCTCGTGCCCCCGGACGCCCGGCTGACGCCGGAACAGGCCTGGAGCGGCTTCACCCGGCCCGCCGCGAAGGCGCTCGCCGGGAGCGGCGTCGGCCATGTCGTCGGCGTCTCGGCGCTCGGCCGCGGCACCCCGGTCGCCGGGAGCGCCGGGCTGGTGACCGCGTCGCTGGCGATGGACGACCTGCTCGCCGGGAGCGGCGCCGCCTACCGGGCGCTGGCCAACCCGTCCTTCTTCGAGAACCTGCTGGAGGAGGCGGAGTCGATCCGCGACCGGGGCCTCTTCACCGACGCCGCGGACCCCGCCCGCAGGGCCCCGATGGTGGCCGTCGCCGACATCGCCGCGGTGGCCGCGCGGCTGCTGACGGACCGCCGCTGGAGGGGCCACGCGGACGTCCCGGTCCTCGGCCCCGAGGACCTCTCCCCCGACGACCTGGCCCGCGTCATGACCGAGCAGCTCGGCCGCCCCGTCCGCTTCGAACGGCAGGACGCCGGCGAGCTGCGGGCCGCGCTCGTCGGTCACGGGCTGGACCCGGCGTTCGCCTCCGGCGTCGCGGACATGAAGCGCGCCAAGGACGCGGGCCTGGACGCGGGTGTCGCGCGGACGCCGGAGACGGCGTCGCCCACGACCTTCGCCCGGTGGTGCGCCGACGTCCTGCGGCCCGCCGTGCTCGGCTGACGGCCGCCGCCGCGCCACCGGCAGCGCCCCGGCGGGGGCGCGGTGCGCGCGCGGTGAAAACCCTGTGGAGGACGTGTCGGTGCAACCCCCTATCCTGCACCCGTAATCACGCGGACCAGGGGAGGGCGCGGCATGTTCGGCAAGCTGTTCACCAGGGGTGCGGGGGGCCGGGCGGGCGACACGCCCGTCCGGCAGGCCGGCCGCAGGCCGAAGCGGGGGGTGCACGAGGTCCGGGGGCTGGACGACGACCGGGTGCTCGCGCTCACCGCCGCCGCCCGCGCCGGTGACTGGGCGGCGGTGCGGCAGGCCGCCGAGCCCTTCGACCTGGACCGCGACCACCGCGTGCTGAACGAGATCGCGGACACCGAGGGCGTCGAGGAGTGGATCGGACGGGCCGTCGAGCAGAGCGCGGACGACCCGGCGGGCAAGGCGGCGGCGCTGCTCGTCTCCGGCGCCCGGCATGTCAGCTGGGGCTGGGAGGCCCGTACCAGGGCGTCGGCCTCGCAGGTGTCGAAGGAGCAGTGGCAGACCTTCCGCGCGCGGCTGACCGTCGCCGAGGAGCATCTGCTGCAGGCCGCCGAGCTGCGGCCGCAGTGGATCGCCCCGTGGCGGCGGCTGCTGACGTCCGGGCGCGGCATGTCGCTGGGCCCGGCGGTCGTCGAGGCGCGGCGCGACGCCGCGCTGCGCCGCGACCCGCTGGATCTGGAGACCCACCTGGAGTGGGTGACGCAGCTCCAGCCGCGCTGGGGCGGCGAGCCCGGCGAGGCGCTGGCCTTCGCGCGGGAGGCCTTCGCGCGCGCCCCGCTCGGGCAGCGGCTGGGCTGCGTCATCGCCTTCGCGCACATCGAGAACTGGGTGGAGTCCGACGCGCAGGACTTCCTGGAGCGCCCGGCCGTCCGCGACGAGCTGCGCGAGGCCGCCGAGCACAGCGTCCTGCACCCCGGCTACGAGCGCCGTCCGGGCTGGGCCTACGAGTTCAACCTGTTCGCGATGGCGCTGTCGCTGGCCGGCGAGGGCCCCACCGCCCGCCGTGTCTTCCAGGAGCTGGGCGGCGCGTACACCCGGCGGCCCTGGGACTACCTCCCCGATCCGGCCAAGCAGTTCGCCCGCTACCAGAGCCGCGCCTGAGGGCCCGCCGCCGCGTGCGCACCGCAACCGTCCGCGCGGCCGGCCGCCCGGCCCGTCCGCGTCCCGTGCCCGGCACGGCCCCCACGCCCCGCCCGCCCTTCCCGCTCCCTGACTTCCGGACTGCCCGATGACCCAGCACGACACCGCGACCGCCGGCGCCGCCGACCGCACCTTCCAGGTGGATCTGCGCGGCCTGGTCGACCTCCTGTCCCACCACCTCTACTCCAGCCCCCGGGTCTACCTGCGCGAACTGCTGCAGAACGCGGTGGACGCGCTGACCGCCCGGCGGGCGCTCGAACCCGGCGCGCCCGCGGACGCGTTCGGCATCCGGCTGTACGCCGACGGCGCGGTGGTCCGCGTCGAGGACGACGGTGTCGGCCTCACCGAGGCGGACGTGCACAGCTTCCTCGCCACGATCGGCCGCAGCAGCAAGCGGGCCGAGCGGATCGCCGAGCAGCGGGCCGACTTCATCGGCCAGTTCGGCATCGGCCTGCTGTCCTGCTTCCTGGTCGCGGACGAGATCCTCGTCGTCAGCCGCTCCGCCCGCACGCCCGAAGCGCCCGCCGTGGAGTGGCGCGGCCGCGGCGACGGCAGCTACTCGGTGCGCACCCTGCCCGCCTCCGCCCGCCCGCAGCCGGGCACGACGGTGTCGCTCACCCCGCGCGCGGACGCCGCCGAGTGGACGAAGCCGGCCCAGGTCCGGGCGCTGGCCCGGCACTTCGGCTCGCTGCTGCGGCACCCGGTCACCTTCTCGGACGGCGCCGCGCCCGCGCCCGTCAACCCCGAGCCCGCGCCCTGGGCGCAGTCCTACCCGACGCCGGGGGCCCGGCAGCGCGCGCTGGCCGCGTACGGGGCGGACGTCTTCGGCTTCACGCCGCTGGACACGATCGAGCTGGATCTGCCCGCGGTGGGCCTGCGGGGCATCGCGTGCGTGCTGCCCGAGGCGGTGCCCGCCGGGCGGCGGCACGGCCACCGGGTGCACGTCAAGGGCATGCTGCTGTCGGAGCAGGCCGAGGAGATCCTCCCGGAGTGGGCGTTCTTCGTCCGCTGCGTGGTGGACGCCGAGAGCCTGCGCCCGACGGCGTCGCGCGAGTCGCTGTACGAGGACGACACGCTCGCGGCGGTGCGGGACGCGCTCGCCGAGCGGCTGCGCGCCTGGATGGCGCGGGCGGCGGCGAGCGACCCGGAGCTGCTGGGCCGCTTCCTCCAGGCCCACCACCTGGCCGTCAAGTCGCTCGCGGTGCACGACGACGAGATCCTGCGGATGCTGCTGCCGTGGCTGCCGTTCGAGACGACCGACGGCAACACCACGCTGGACGAGTTCGCCCGCAGCCACGCCACCGTGCTCGTGACGTCCAGCGTCGAGGAGTTCCGGCAGGTCGCGGCCATCGCCTCGGCGGCCGGCCTCGGCGTCGTCAACGGCGGCTACACCTACGACCGGGCGCTGGTGCACCGGCTGCCGGAGATCCGGCCGGAGGCGAGCGTCGCCGATCTCGACCCGGCGACGCTCACCGCGCATCTGGACCCGGTGGACCGCGAGACGGAGCTGGCCGCCGCCTCCTACCTGGCGCTGGCCCGCGAGGCGCTCGCCGTCTTCGACTGCGACGTGGCGCTGCGCACCTTCCAGCCGGCCTCCGCGCCCGCGCTGCTGCTCGACAGCCGCGAGGCGCGGCACGAGCGCACCCGCTCGCAGCTGGCCCGCGAGCAGGAGGGCGGCCTGTGGGGCGACATCCTCGGCGCGCTGCGCCAGGAGGCGCCCAAGGCGCAGCTGATCCTCAACCAGCTCAACCCGCTGGTGCGCGCCGCGGTCGCGATCGCCGAGCCGGAACTGGCCCGCACCAGCGCCGAGGCGCTCTACGGGCAGGCCGCGCTGCTGTCCCGGCGCCCGCTCAGGCCCGCCGAGTCGAGCCTGATCAACCGCTCCTTCCTCGACCTCCTCGCCCACGCCCTCCGCAAGGACAGCTGACGATGCCGACCGCACCCCAGACCACCGACGAGCTGTACGAGGCGCTGCGGGAGAACGACGAGCGCCCCTACGGCCGTGCCCGCACCGTGATCGCCGAGGAACTGGTCGACGCCGCCGAGCAGTTCGCCGAGACCGCCGCGCTCGTGGACGCGCTGCTGGAGCTCCAGGAGGCGTACACGTACGGCTCCGAGCCGCGCAAGTCGCCCGTCGTCTTCGCCCGGCTGCTCCAGCTCTTCGACGAGCAGCCCGACGTCTTCGACGAGCGGCTGCGGCACCACATGTACTGGCGTTTCAAGTGGGTGGCGAGCGCCCTGCTCTCGGTGCCCGAGATGCCGCTGACCAGCCTGCGCCAGTGGCTGGCGGAGATGCGCGACCGCTACGAGAAGGCCGGGCTCGGCCTCCAGCCGTACTACGGGCAGGCCTACCACCTGGCCGCGCACGTCGGTGAGAGCCCGGAGGCCACCGCGCTGGCCTACGAGCTGTGGGCGGGCCGGACGCGCACCCAGTACAGCGACTGCGAGGCGTGCGAGATCCGCGGCCGCGCCCTGTACCACCTGACCGCGGGTGACGACGAGCGCGCGCTGGACATCTGGGAGCCGGTACTGGCCGGCAAGGAGTCCTGCCAGGAGGAGCCCGCCACCTCGATCTCGCACGCGCTGCTGCCGCTGGTCCGCACCGGCCGCACCGACGACGCCCGGCACGCGCACCTGTTCGGCTACCGGGGCTGCCGCCGGAACCCCTCGATGGCCCCGGACGTCGGGCGGCACCTGGAGTTCTGCGCGCTCACCGGCAACGAGGCGCGCGGCCTGGAACTGCTCGCCGAGAACCGCACCCTCTTCGCCGAGGTCGACTCGCCGAGCGACATGCTGACCTTCCTCACCGGTGTGGAGGTGCTGCTCCGCCGGGTCGAGGCGCTCGGCCACGGCGAGCTGCCCGCCGCCGGGTTCTCCGGCCGGACGTGGACGGTCGCCTCGCTGCGCGCCGAGGTGACGGCCCGCGCCGACGACCTCGCCGCGCGCTTCGACGCCCGCAACGGCACGAGCGCGCACACCGACCGGCGCCGGGTCCGGCTGGAGCGCGCCCCGCTGCTGGAGACTCTGGAGCTGACGCTCCGTCCGCGCACCCTCGACGACGTGGCTCCGGCCGCCGCCCCCGCCGTCCCGGCCCGCCCGGCGGCCGCAGCGCTGCCCGAGTCGGTCGCCGAACTCGTGGCGCGCGCGAGGGAGCTGGACGAGGTGGGCCACCCGGACGCGGAGGCGTGCTGGAAGCGGCTGGCCGCGCTCGTCGCCGAGCCCGGCTACGTCCACCCCGACGACCCGGCCGTGGGCCCGCTCGACCAGTTGCGCGCGGACCTGCTGGACGAGCAGGGCGCCGAGGCGCGCGAGCGCAGCGACCTGGCCGGGGCCGCCGCACGGTACGCGGAGTCCGCCGACCTCTACACGCGGGCCGGGCTGCCCGGACACGCCGCCGTGGCCCGCGCCTGCGCGCTGCTCGCCGCAGCGGAAGTACCGGAGTCGGAACCGGCGGAGGCGCTGTCCGACGAGGCCCGCGCCGAGGCGAAGGCCGCCGCGATGACCGCGGCCCACACCGCACTGACCCGCCTCCAGGCGGAGGCCGAAGACCTCGCGCCCTACCAGGAGGCCCGGCTGCTGCGGCTGCGCTCGACCGCGCTGGGCATGCGGCTGGAGGCGCAGCCGACGCAGGAGCACACCGAGGCGGCCTTCGGCGAGGTCGAGCTGCTGCACGACTTCGCCGTCGCGCACGAGCTGGACGGCCAGGTGTGCCGGGCGGTGCTGCTGCGCGCCAGCACATACGCGATCAGCGGCGACCTGAACGCCGCGAGCCGCGAGCTGGACGGGCTGCTGACCCGGCTGCGCGCGCAGGGGCCCGCCTGGCACCTGCCGCACGCGCTGGGCCTGCGCGGCCGGGTCCACCTGGGCCTGCGGGACGCGGACGGGGCCCACGCCGATCTGTCCGAAGGGCTGCGGGAGGCCCGCAAGTGGCCCGCCTACACCGCGTACTGCGGGACGCTGCACGGCGAACTGGCGCGGGCCTGCCTGGGCCGGGGCCACCACGACGAGGCGCTGCGCCACCTGACGCGCTCGGCGGAGGTGGAGATGCGGCACGGCAGCCGGGTGGACGCGTTCTGCACGTACAGCAACGCGGCCCGGCTCGGCCTCGACATGGGCCGTGTCGAGGACTGCATCGCGCTGCTGGACTCGCTGCTGGCCGAACCCGACGTCACCTCCGGGGAGCTGGACGACCGGCTGGTCGCCCAGCTGCGGCTGACCCGTGCGCGGGCGCTGCGCGCCGGGGAGGACGGCAAGGCCGCGCTGGCCGAATTCCTGGAGCTGGCCGCGGAGTCGGCGACCTGGGCGGACGACCCGGGCTCGCATGTGATGATCGCGGCGGAGACGGCCGTACTGCTGGCCGAGAGCGGCGAGTTCGGCCGCGCCAGGGAAGCCGTCGACCAGGCGCTCACCGCGCACGAGAGGGCGCCGCGCTTCGAGCAGCTGAGCAGCTGCCTGCGGGAGGTCGCCCGGCTCCAGGCCCAGCAGCAGGGCCCGGAGGGGCTCGACGGCGCCCGCGCCTTCCTCGCCGACGCGGGCCGGATCGCCGACGACGCCCGCTCGGAGGGTTACCGGGCCGAAGGCCGCCCGCTGGACGCCGCGCTGGCGTACGAGCACGGGCGCGTCAACGCCTACGCCGGGGAGTACGAGGAGGCGCTCGCCGCCCTGGAGGAGGCCCTGATGCACCTCGGCCCGCCCGGGGAGGACGCGGCCGTGGCCGGTGAGTGGGCCGAGGCGGTGCGGCTCATGGGCGTCGTGGAGGGGGCGTACCTCAAGCGCCCGGAGCAGGCCCTGCGGTCGCTGGACTCGTCGGTCTCCCGCCTGACGGCCCTGGGCCACGAGGAGGCCGCGGCGCCGCTGAGGTCGCTGGCGTCCAGCCTGCGCGACGAGACCTGAGACGGCGGGTGCCGGGCGGTCCGCCGCCCGGCACCCGCGCGGCTCAGGCGTTCGCCACGACGACGCCCACGAAGAGGCCCGCGCTGACGACCAGGGCCAGGATCACGCCCCACCACTGCGGGGAGATCCGCTGCCGCAGCGTGGGCGGCGGCGGGAAGCGGTCGGCCGGGTCGGTGCTCGCCTCCCACCACCGCACGACCCGGTGGAAGTCGCCGTCGAAGTCGGCGTCGGGGTAGACGCTGCTCGTGGCGAGGGCGGGCAGGGAGCGGTGCCGCCCGTCCGCGAGGATCATCCGGGCCGTGCGCCCGCCCGCCTGCGCGCCGGTGCCCTGCCAGACGTAGAGTTGGCGGATGTCGTGCCAGGCGTACGTCCGCCCGGCCCCGAAGCCCCAGCCGACGGTGATCCCGGCGGCTCCGACGTCGGTCGTGCAGCGTCTGGCCATGAAGAGGCAGACGGCGACGACCGCGACCGTCCCGCCGCACAGCAGGTACAGTCCCGTCAGCCCGAGCTGGAACCAGGCCAGCAGCGCCTCGACCACCAGCCCGGCGACCGCGCCCGCGGCGTGCGGCCACGCCAAGCGATACCGATCTTTCCCCCGGAAGCTCAGTTCGTCCATCCCGCGCACACTACCGGCCGGGTCCGACAGCCCCGGAGCCGGTCAGAAGGAGTCGCCATACCAGTGGACGGCCCCGGGCGCGGTGACCGTCGCCGTCACTTCCGCCGGGGAGGCGAGCAGCGGGCGGGCCATGCCGTACGCGGTGGTGCCCGCCGTGACGTCGGCGAGCAGCCCCGGCAGCGCGGCCGGCACGTCCGGATCCGCGGGCAGGTGGACGCTCGCGGTGGTCGCGCCCGTGGCGCGGGCGTGGCCGGCGGCGGCCCGCAGCAGGGCCGCCGTTGCTTCCGGCCCCCGGCCCGGGGCGGGCGCGATCTCCGCGACCGCGGCCTCGGCGGGGCCCGCCGGGCGCACCACGACGAAGCCCAGCGGGGTGCGGTCCCCGCCGCTGCCCGCCTCCTCGGCCAGCAGGATCGCGGCCGGGGGGCCGTACCAGACCGGGATCCGCCGCCGCCAGTCCTCCGGGCTGCGGACCGTGGTGAGCGGCCGGCCGGCGTCGTAGGCGTCGCGCAGCGCGCGCAGCACGGGGACGTCGGCCTGGGTGGCGCGCCGCACGGTCACCTCGGGGGCGGCGGCGCCGGGGGCGGCGAGCGGGCCGGACAGCACGGGGGCGGTGAAGGACTGCCAGCCCGCGCCGCGGTAGACGTCCGGGGTGCCGGTGAACAGCAGCGACCAGGCGCACGCGTCCGCCGTCATCGCCTCGGCCGCCGCGGCGAGCAGGCGGCGGACGTGCCCACGGCCGCGCGCGTCGGGATGGGTGGCGACGCTGCCGAGGCAGCCGACGCGCTGCGGGCCGCCGTCGGCCGAGCGGATCGGGCGCGGCTGGTAGTGGAGGACGGACACCGGCCGCCCGCCGTCCTCGGCGAGGAACGTGCGGGCGTGCCGGCCGGGGTCACGGCCCCACAGCAGCGCGACGGTTCCGGCGCTGTCGGGGAAGGCCGCCGCCCACAGGGCGTGCAGGGCCGGTTCGTCCGCCGGGGTGGCGGTGCGGTAGCGCGGCATGCGGCGGCCTTCCCCCTTCTTCCTCATGGTCGTGCGCGGCCTGCGGGTGCCGGACGCGGTGCGGGACGCGGCGCTCAGAGCACCAGGTTGCCGGTGGTGGCGCTGACCCGCGCGCCGTCCGGCGGCAGCCCGTCGCGGGTGACGTCCTCCTCGGTGCACGAGGTGTGCAGCAAGGAGGAGGCGCCGGTGAAGGCCGCGGCGGCGAGGTCCAGCCGGCCGCCGGTGAGCCGGGCGCCGACCGCGGTGTAGCGGTTGGTGCCGTCGGGGACGCGGACGTGCGCGGTGCCGTCGCCCACGGCGGTGCTGCGCAGCGCGCCGAGGTCCCAGGTGACGGTGGCGGTGCTGCCCGCGGCCCGGGAGAGCAGCGCGCCCGCGGAGTTGGTGCCGGTCAGCGTCACGTCGCCGCCGACGGCGAGCCGCTGGTCGCGCACCGCGCTGAGCGCGACGCCGGTGTTCGTCAGGCTGCCGCCGTCGATCACCACCTCCGCGGCGCCGACCGAGACCGGGGCGGCCTTCGGGTCGCCGACCAGCGTGCAGTCGGTGAAGCGGACCGGTCCGCTGCCGCGCAGCACCGTGCCGTCCAGGCCCTTGAACGTGGTGCGCACGAAGTGCACGGGCGTGCTGACGGGGGTCTGTACGAGGACCTGTCCGGCGGGCAGGTCGAAGGCGCAGTCGGTGACGGTCGTCGGCCGGGACGAGCGCGCGGAGCGCTGTGCGACGGCGAACAGGGCGGCGGTGCAGCCGTGCAACTGGGCGCCGTCCGCGTTGATCACCAGCGTCCCGGACGGGTCGAAAGTGGGCCGCGGGACGACGTGGACGTTCTCCAGCGTCAGATCGGTGATGAGGGTGTTGGCCGTGAACCACGAGCAGACGTGGTTGCGCACGGTGATGCGCTTGGCCGCGTTGCCCCACTGGGCACCGGAGTTGGCGATGTCCATGAGCCCGGAGTTGCCGTCGAAGAGCAGGTCGTGCTCGTACTGGCCGTGCGTGGTGAAGGGGTTGCCGCCCTCGTCGTCGCCGTCGCCGTGGCAGTTGACGACCTGGCAGTAGGCCGACGCCGTCAGGTCGTTGAGGTGCCGGACGTTGCTGGTGGTGCAGTCGGCGACATGGCCGTAGAGGCAGTAGATCTGCTGGGTGAGGTAGCCCGCGCCGCCGTACATGACGGTGGGCGGGTTCTTCAGGCCGCAGCCGATCGTGCGGTAACGGGTGCACCAGCGGCGCATGATCACCGGCCAGAAGGTGCCGGTGGCCTGGATGCCGGAGACATGGCAGTCGACGGCGTACTCGTACGCCACCGGGTGCGAGCCGGTGTACTCGTCGTCGACCGCGCCGGTGTCCTGCCCCGCGCCGAGGAAGACCAGGTTGTGCACCTCGGCGCCGACGACGGGCTCGACCCGGCGCCAGGTGACGGTGCGGCCCGCGGCGAGCGGCCAGCCGTTGAGGTAGCCGACGCGTATGTGCGTGCCGTCGATGATCTCGGTGACCTCGACCATCTTCTGCAGCTCGCGCTCGTCGCTGCCGCCGCCCGCGACCTCGTCGCTCTGCACCGCCCACCACTGGCCGACCCGGAAGGCACCGGAGTCGGGCACCGGGAAGGCGTCGGTGCGCTCGATGACCTCGGCGGGGAGCGGGTGGCTGACGGTGTCCGAGGTGACGGTGCCCTGGAAGAACAGCACCGCGCCGAACGGGTTGTCGTGGGTGTTGCGCTCGATGCCGCCGGTGTGGACGGTGTGCCCGCCGAAGTCCAGCACCAGGTGCGAGCGGTGGTAGGTGTGGCGGCGGCGGAAGAGCAGGTCGGTGTGGGCCTCGACGCGGTGCACGGCGGGGTCGCCGACCATCGCGTCGAGCGCGTCGTCGGCGGGGTGGGAGGCGTCGAAATGGCCGAAGCCGCGGAAGTCCAGGACCCCGTCGTGCACCCGCAGCCAGCGACCGCGCGCGGGCTTGTCGGCGGGCCGCAGCACGGTGCCGCCGTTGGCCGCGGCGGTGGCGCGCGCGTCCCAGCGGGTGAGCATCCCGCCGCCGTCGCCGGAGGCGCGGTAACCGGCGACGACGGCCAGCGTGCCGTCGCGCAGCGTCTTCGCGGGCAGGGCCAGCAGCGCGGCGACGGTGGGCAGCGCGAGGGGCGCCGACGTGCCCTTGCCCGTCCGGTCGTCGTGGCCCTGGTCGTTGCCGTCGGCGGCGGACGCCGGGGCCGCCGCGAGGGTGCCGCCCGCGAGGACGGCGGCGCCGAGGCCGCCGGCCCGCAGCAGGTGTCTGCGGCTGGTGGGGCCCGCGGCGGCGGGCGGGTCGGTGAAGCCGGCAGATGACGTCATGGGGTGGTGCCGTCCTTCGTCGGAGGCCGCAGCGTGCTGCGGTAGGCAGGCATGAAGGCGGTGCGGGGCATCTGGTCGGCGAGCACTCCGCCGTCCACCACGATCCGGCTCCCCGTCAGGTAGGCGCCCTCGTCGCTGGCGAGCAGCAGCAGCGCGCCCGTGCACTCCTCGGGGCTCGCGTAGCGGCCGAGCGGGATACGGGCCCGGTAGGCGGTTTCGAACGCCTCGCGGTCGAAGGGGAATTCGCCGTCGATGGGGGTCTCGACCATGCCGGGGGCGAGGCTGTTGACGGTGATGCCGTGCGGTGCGAGTTCGATCGCCAGGGTCTGGGTGAGCAGGTCCACGGCGGCCTTGGAGGCGTTGTAGTGGGCCAGGCCCGCCTCGGCGACCAGGGCGTTCTTGGAGGTGACGGACACGATCCGGCCGGGCACCGCGTCCGCGATCATGTGCTCGGCGATCCGCTGGGTGAGGAAGAAGACCGCGTCGAGGTTGACCCGCATGACGCGGTACCAGCTCTCGGGCGTGATCTCGTTGAAGCGCTCCAGGGCCGCGGTGCCCGCGTTGTTGACGAGGATGTGCAGCGGCCCGGCCGCGGCCCGCACCCGGTCGGCGAAGGCGTGCAGCGCGCCGGTGTCGGCGAGGTCCTGCTCCTCGACGCGCGCGGTGCGGCCGTGGCCGCGGACCAGGTCCGCGGTCTTGGTGAGGCCCGCCGCCCCCGGCAGGTCGGTGAGCACCAGGTCGGCGCCCGCCTGGGCGAGGGCGACGGCGAAGGCCCGGCCGAGCCCGCCCGCGGCGCCGGTGACCAGCGCGGTACGGCCGGTGAGGTCGAACCGGCCGCGTGCGCCGGGGGGTTGCGGGCTCACGGCTGCTCCAGCCCGAGCAGTTCCAGCGAGGGGCGGTGGATCAGCGCCTCGACGGCGTCCTGGTCGAGCGGGTCCAGGCCGGGGATGCCGGGGATGCGGGCGATCCGGCGCAGGCCCTCGACCGATTCATCGACGGTCGTGAAGGGGTAGTCGCTGCCGAACAGCAGCTTGTCCCACACCCCGTAGTCCTGCACCAGGCGCAGGCTGTGCCACAGCTGGAAGGGCCGGTAGTGCAGGGCGCTGATGTCGGCGTAGACGTGCCGGTGCTTGCGGATCACCGCGATGCACTCGCCCTCGAAGGGGTGGCTGAGGTGTGCGAGCACCATCCGCAGCTCGGGGTGGCGCATGGCCACCCAGTCCAGGTGCCGCGGCATGGCGTACTCCAGCGGCGCCTGCGAGACGAAGGTGGTTCCGGTGTGCACCAGCAGCGGCAGGCCGTGGCGTTCGGCGTAGGAGTACAGCTCGTCGTAGGCCTCGTCGGCGGGCGCGAACCCGGCGTACATCGGCATGAGTTTGATGCCGCGCAGGCCGAGTTCCTGGTGCCCGTAGCGCATCTCGTCCTGCCAGCCGGGCTGCGTCGGGTCGAGCGCGAGGTAGCCGATGAGCCGGTCGGGGTGCTGCGCCACGTAGGCGGCCACGGCCGCGTCGTCGACCCACAGCCCGCTGCGGCGGGCCTTGCCGCCGACGACGATCGTGCGGGTGCCGTCGGGGGCGGTGGCCGCGTAGTCCTCGTACCGCACGGTGAGGTCGACCTCGCCGGCGTGGGCGCGGGCGGACTCGGCGCGGAAGGTGGCGTCGAAGTCGTGGCTGTGCCGGAAGAGATGGGAGTGCACATCGGTGATCATGTGCGGTTCCTCTTCTCCCAGCCGTCCGCGAACATGTTCCAGAAGCGGTGGCTCGGCGGGTGCTCCTCGAAGACCTCGTCCGCCAGCTCGACGCCGAGTCCGGGCGCGGTCGGCAGCGGCACGTACCCGTCCGCGACGGGCAGCACACCGCGCAGCGCGTCGAAGACGTACGGCTCCAGCAGCGCGTCGAAGGTCTCCAGGATCTTCAGGTTGGTCAGGCCGAACGCTGCGTGCGCCGACGCCGTGGTGCACAGCGGCGAGTTGGAGTTGTGCGGGGCGACGAGCATGCCGTGCGCGTCGGCCTGCGCGGCGATCTTGCGCAGCTCGGTGAAGCCGCCGGCCATCGACAGGTCCGGCTGCACGATGTCCACCGCCTCGGTGGCGAAGAGCTGCTTGTACTCGTAGCGGTTGTGGAAGTGCTCGCCGCCGGAGATCGGGAACGTCGCGATGCGGCGCAGCTCGGCGTAGCGCTCGATGTGCGTCCAGGGCATCGGCTCCTCGAACCAGCCGATGTCGTACGGCGCCAGCTCGTGCACCAGCCGCCGCGCGGTCGCGGTGCCGAAGCGGGCGTGCCCCTCGATGAAGAGGTCGATGTCCGGTCCGACGGCCTCGCGCACCGCCTCGACCAGCGCGAGGGAGCGCTTCAGCTCGGGGCGCTCCAGCTCGTGCAGGCCCGCGCCGAACGGGTCGAACTTCAGCGCGGAAAAGCCCCTGCCCACGGCCTCCTTGGCCTTCGCGGCGAACTCCTCCGGGACGCGTTCGCCGGTGTACCAGCCGTTGGCGTAGACCCGGACGCGGTCGCGCACGGCGCCGCCGGTCAGCCGGTAGACGGGCACGCCCAGCGCCTTGCCCATGATGTCGTGCAGGGCCTGGTCCACGCCGGAGACGACGACACCGCCGACGTCGCCGCCGCGCAGGAAGTCGCCCTGGTACATCCGCAGCCAGATCTCCTCGACGTCGAACGGGTCGGCGCCGAGCAGATGGCGGCGGGCCATGGCCTCGGTGAGCCGGCACGTCTCGTCCACCCGGTAGGGGTGGGTGATCTCGCCGATGCCGCTCAGGCCCTCGTCGGTGTGGATCCGGACGTAGCCGAAGTCGCGCCAGGCGGTGCCCAGTTGCAGCGTCTCCACGCGGCTGATGCGGCCGGCCGGACCGGCCGGGCGGGTGGTGTTGACGGTCAGCATCAGCGTGCTGTCCCTTCCGCGGCGGCGCCGCCCATGGTGCTGGCGTGCGCGAGGTCGTCCGGGCCGCCCTCGCTCAGGGTGCGGGTGACGGCCGCCTCGGTCGCGGCGAGCAGCCGGTCCACGTCGTCGTCGGTGTGGGCGTAGGAGATGTGGCTGCGCTTGAGGTTGAGCGGCAGCTCGAAGATGCCGTGGTCGACGAGGTTGCGGCGGTAGCCGACGAACAGCGCGGTGTCGTTGGCGAGCAGGTCGTCGTAGGTGAGCGGCGCGGGTCCCGGCATGAAGTAGGTGACGAAGACCGAGCCGTAGCCGGTGACGACCGCGGGCACGCCGAGCCGCCGGTAGAGCGCGTCCAGTCCGCCGCGGACCCGCTCGCCGAGCCGGAAGACGTGCTCGTGCACGGGCTCCTCGCGCAGCTTGCGCAGTGTCGCGAGCGCGGCGGCGACGGTGGCCGGGTGGCCGTTGTAGGTGCCGGCGAAGAAGACGGGGCCGCCGGGGCGGCTGCTGAAGTGCTGCATGAGGTCGGCCCGGCCGCCCAGCGCGCCGAGCGGGGCGCCGTTGGCGATGGCCTTGCCGAGGGTGGTGAGGTCGGGGGTGACCCCGGCGATCGACTGGTAGCCGCCGAGGGCGTGCCGGAAACCGGTGATGACCTCGTCGAAGACCAGGACGCTGCCGGCCCTGGTGCACTCCTCGCGCAGGGTGCGCAGGAATTCGTCGGTGGGCAGCAGCGCCCCGACGTTGTGCGGGACGGGCTCGACGATGACCGCGGCGATGTCGGCGCCGTGCTCGGCGAACGCCTGCCGGACGGCCGCCGGGTCGTTGAAGCGCAGCACCAGCGTGGCGTCCAGCACCTCGGGCAGGATCCCGGTGGACGTCGGGTCGTGGCGGCCGACGCGGTCCGGCGCGGAGATCACGTTGAGGCTCACCGCGTCGTGCCAGCCGTGGTAGCAGCCCTGGAACTTGACGACCAGCCGCCGCCCGGTGACCGCGCGGGCCAGCCGCAGCGCGTGGAAGGTGGCCTCGCTGCCGGTGCTGGTGAGCAGCACCTGCTCCACGGAGGGGATCAGCTCCACGAGCTGCTCGGCGAGCAGCACCTCGCCCTCGGTGACGGCCACGCCGGTCAGGCCGAGGCGCTGTCCGGCCGCGGCGGTCGCCGCGGCGACGTCCGGGTCGTTGTGGCCGAGCAGCGGCGGCCCGAAGGCGGCGTGGTAGTCGGTGAACTCCCGGCCTTCCGCGTCCCAGAACCGGGAGCCCTCGGTGCGCGTGACGACCAGACCGGTGAGGCCGGGAATGCTGCGCTGGCCGCTGTTGACCCCGCCCGGTATCACCCGGCGGGCCCGCTCGGCGAGCGTCATGTGGTGCTCCTCGCGTCGATGCTGTGGGTGACGGTCTGGACCCTGCCCGGCCCGGACCGCGGGGCCATCCGCCCGGCAAGTCGTCGCAGGAATCGTTCGCTGCGGTGCTGAGACGATGCAGAAACGATTTTCAAGAACACTGTTCCGAATAGCAGAACAGTACGGATCCTAGGTCGGCGAAACCGCGCCGGTCAAGGGGTCCCCAGTGGTAAAGTGTTTCGATATGCAGAACAGTGGTGCGAACGCACCCGTCAGCGGGGGCGGCGGCGGGTTCGGCGACGGCCCCGCACGGGGCCCGGAACCCGATCCGAAGTACCTGGTCAAGACGGTCGCCAGAGCCGCGGAAGTGCTGGAGGTGCTCGCCGCCGGCGGCCCCGGAGCGGGACTGAGCGTGACCGAGGTCGCCCAGCGGGCGGGAGTCTCCAAGAGCGCCGCCTTCGGCCTGCTCCAGACCCTGCGCCACTACGGCCTGGTCGCCGACGAGGGCGAGGGCATGAACCGCCGCTACCGCCTCGGCATGGGCCTGGCCCGGCTCGGCGACCGCGCCCAGGCCCAGGTCTCGCTGCGCGACGTCGCCCGTCCGCTGCTGGTCGAACTCACCGCGGCCACCGGCATGGCCTCCCGCGTCGCCGTACCGCAGGACGGCCAGGCGGTCATCATCGACCAGGTCGACACCAACGGCGGCCTGCGGCTGGACCTGCGGATGGGCGCCCGCGAGCTGCCGCACTGCACCGGCATCGGCAAGGCGCTGCTGGCCGCGATGCCCGAGAGCCAGGCCCGCGAGCTGGTCGCCCGCACCGGGCTGCCGCGCCGCACCTCGCGCACCATCACCGACGAGGCCACGCTCTTCCAGCACCTCGCCGACGTCCGCGCCACCGGCTACGCGCTGGACGACGAGGAGGACGCGGACGGGATCTTCTGCATCGGCAGCGTCGTCCGCGACCACCGCGGCGACTGCGCCGGGGCGATCAGCATCACCGGCCTCAAGCTCGATCTGCCCGGCTGGCGCTTCCGCGAACTGGGCCTCCAGGTAAGGGACGTGGCCGACCGGATCAGTCTCAGCCTCGGCTTCGGCGCCCCCGCCGGGGCGTGATCCGGCGCGGCAGGGGCTTGACCGGAGCGCGGGAGCAGGCTTAACGTCTCCGCTCATCGACCGGTGCCGCGCTCGCACCCTGCCTCTGGTCAGCGCTTTTTCCGCACCCGGCCGATACGGCCATCCGTCCGACGACAAGCGTCACGGGATTCGTCCTCGCCCTTAGGCCCACCGAAGGCGGAGGCACCCCCGTGAACCACACCCCTGGCTCCGTGCCGGACACCGACAGATCGACCCGCACCACCCCCGACCCGCGCCCCGACTCCTCCCGCCGCAGCCTGCTGCGCGCCGGCGGCATCGGCGGCCTGCTGGTCGCAGCGACCGGCACCGCGGTCGCCGCCGGATCCGGCACCGCGCACGCCGACAGCGCCCCGAAGAGCGCCCCGCTCACCGCGGGCACCGTCGCCGCGCTGCTCGCCCTCGACCCGAAGAAGCTCGCCGACGGCGTGCTCGCCCTGGTCGCCGGCTACCGCGCGCCCGGCGACGGCGGCGGCATGCTCGTCCGCTGGGACGCCGCCTCGACGGCCGCCGCCGACGGCGGCACGGTCCTGGCCCCGGGGAATCCGAAGCACGCGGCCAAGGGCCGCTGGCGGATGGTCCACGACGGTGTCCTGGACTTCCGGCAGTTCGGCCTGTTCGACGGCTCGGCCCCGGCCGACGCGGCGCTGGACGCCATGATGGGCGACCCCTCGGTGCACCGGATCGAGGCGCACACCGACCTGAACTTCACCAAGCGCCACACCTTCTCCCGCTCCCGGGTCGAACTGGACTTCGGCGGCAACCGGGTCACGACCGTGGGGATCGAGAAGAACGCCTACAACAACCCCTTCGGCGCCGTCCTGTACTTCCTGGGCAAGGTCACCGACACCACCGTGAAGTCGAAGCTGTCGGCCGCGATGCCCGACCTCGCGGACATCTTCGAGGTGCCGGACTCCAAGGCCTTCGCGCTGGGCCAGTGGTGGAGCGTGGAGATCGACGCCGCCGCGGGCACGGGTCTGTACGAGAAGGAGGTGCAAAAGCTCGTCCAGGTCACCGAGATCGTGGACGGCACGCACATCCGGGTCAACTACAAGATCGGCTGGGACCTGGCGGCCGGGCGCACCTTCACCTGGACCCGGGTGGAGCCCGTCGAGCGCGTCCACGTGCGCAACATGGTCTTCGAGGGCGTGCCCGGCGTCGCCGACAACGACACCGAGACCGGCTCGCACCCGATCGCGTACGAGTACGCCGTCTCCTGCGACGTGTCCGGCATCGACGCCACCGGCACCTTCTGGCCGGTCGTGATGCGCCGCTGGTGCACGTACTTCCGCACCTCCGAGTGCCAGCTGAAGAACCCGGCCTCGGTCACGTACGGCGGCGCGGGCTACCTCACCCAGCAGATCTACTGCCTGTACGGGCACGTCGAGGACTGCCACGTCGCCAACGCCCGGCACCTGAACGACTGGACGGCCTCGGCGTACGGCTACGTCACCAACTGCCACGGCGACGGCGACGACCAGGGCCCCTTCGTCACCCACGGCCAGTTCGAGCACGACCTGACCTTCACCGGCAACTCCGGCCTGATGACCTTCGCCAACTCCGGCGCGGCCTGGGGCGGCGCGGCCAAGCGCGTCACCGTACGGCGGCACGCCTGCTCGTGGTTCGTGGCCAGGACGAACATCACCGACCTGACGCTGGAGGACATGCTCGTCATCGGCAACGCCCAGCCCGGCTCCGGGATGATCTGGGTCAACGCCGACGGCGCCCAGCTGCGCGGCTGCGTCGCGTCCGGCCCGCTGGTGATATCGCAGTCCTCGCACCGCGCCCAGCGCCCCACCGTGATCGCCGACTCGGCCTTCACCCAGGGCAAGGCGTCCGAGATCACCGCGGCCAACGTCAGTGCGGACGTGCATCTGCTGCGCGTCCGGCTGGAGGGCCTGGACGGCGCGCAGTTCAACGGCACCGGCGGTCTCGTGCTGGACCACTGCACCTTCGACGGCGCGGGGGACGGCGCGGCGCCCAGCACGGTCGCGCACGCCGACACCGCGGTCCACGGCGGCACGTTCACCGGCACCGGCCTGCGGCTGAACTCCGCCAAGGACCAGCGGCTGTGGATCGACGGCGGCGCCCGCTTCACCGGCGGCAACAGCGCGGCGGCCTACCTCGCCCGCGACACCGCCGGGCGCACCGTCACCTGGCAGCTGGACGGCGCCGACTTCCGGGCCCCCGACGCGAAGACCGCGCACATCCTGCTGACCGACGGCGTCAACCGCTACCGGGCCACCGGCACCGCCTTCACCGGCGGCAGCCTGCGGCTCGCGCCGGCCGCCTTCGCGGGCGACAGCCACCTGCTGCACACCGGCTGCACCGAGGACGGCGTGGCGCGCACCGCCATGCCGGACGAGGGCGCCCGCGTGCAGCACACCGCGGGCAACCTGCTGCTGCCCGCCTGACGCACCGCCCCACCCCCCCTTTCCCGTTACCGCACGGGCCGGCCCCCGGCCTGCCCGTCCACCCACCACCGTGAGGGAGACATGGCCACCGACTTCGCCACCAGCGCCGTCACCGGCGGCCCGGCAGGGGACCGGCCCGTGCGGATCGCCCTGGTGGGCGCCGGCAACCGCGGGCTGACCTACGCCTCGTGGATCCGCGACCACCCCGAACGCGCCCGTCTCACCGCCGTCGCCGATCCGCGGCCCGAGGCGCGTGCCCTCGTCCCCGGGGCCACCGGGTACGACGGCTGGCGCGAGCTGCTCGCCGCCACCGCGGCGAACGGCGGACCGCTGGCCGACGGCGTGATCGTGGCCACCCAGGACCGTGATCACGCCGAACCGGTGCTCGCCCTCGCCCAGGCCGGGTACGCGATCATGACCGAGAAGCCGCTCGCCCCGACCGAGGACGAGTGCCGGGCGATCGTGGAGGGCGTCGAGGCGACCGGCGTGCCCTTCGCCGTCTGCCATGTGATGCGCTACACGCCCTACACCGACCTGGTCAAGAGCGTCGTGGACAGCGGCGTGCTCGGCACGGTCACCGGCCTGGACCACCTGGAGCCGGTCGGCTGGTGGCACTACGCGCACTCCTACGTCCGCGGGCCGTGGCGCCGCGAGGACCTGTCGTCGCCGATGATCCTCGCCAAGTCCTGCCACGACCTGGACTGGATCGCGTACGTCACCGGCCGCCGCATCGAGACGGTCGCGAGCTTTGGCTCGCTCCAGCACTTCCGCCCCGAGAACGCCCCCGCGGACGCCGGCGAGAACTGCCTGTCCTGCGCGGCGGAACCGGGCTGCCCCTACTCCGCGCCCAAGCTCTACTACCCGGCGCTGCGCCGCACCGGCGGCGCCTGGCCCATCGACCACGTCACCTCCGCCGCCACCGGCCCGGACGACGAGGACGTGCTCACCGAGGCGCTGCGCACCGGCCGCTACGGGCGGTGCGTCTACCGATCCGACAACGACGTGGTCGACAACCAGGTCGTCGCGATGAAGCTGTCCGGCGGCCCCACCGCCGTCTTCACGATGACCGCCTTCACCGAGCAGACCCACCGGCAGACCCGGATCTTCGGCAGCCACGGCTGGCTGCGCGGCGACGGCGAGCGTGTCGTCGTCCACGACTTCCGGGACGACTCCACGGTGGTCCGCGACATCGGCGACCTCGGCTCCAACGCCGCGGACGGCCACGGCGGCGGCGACACCGCCCTCGTCGAGGCCTTCGTCACCGCGCTCGCCACCGGCGACCGCTCCCACATCCGTTCCGGCCCCGCCGACTCGCTCGGCAGCCACCTCGCGGCCTTCGCCGCCGAGCGCTCCCGGCACCACGGCACCGTCGAGACCGTGCCGTCCCGGTGAGCGCGCCCCTCCAGGACTCGAACCCGCAGTATCCGCACCCGAAAGCGAGACACCCCGTGAGACGCCGCACCACCGCCGCCATCGCCACCGCCGCCGCCCTGTGCGCCACCGCCGCCCTCGCCGGCTGCGGCTCCGGCAGCGGCTCCGGCTCGTCCTCGAAGAAGACCGTCAGCACCTGGGTCTACCCGGTGATCAACGACCCGAAGGCCAACGACGCCTACTGGAACGGCCTGGTCAAGGGCTTCGAGAAGGCCAACCCCGGGATCACCGTGAAGGTCTCCACCTACCCCTGGGCCAACCGCGACACCGCGCTGACCACCGCGCTCGCGGCCGGCAAGGGCCCGGACGTGGCGTACCTGATCCCCGACCAGCTGCCCGCCTACCAGCGCAACCTGATATCCGCCGACCAGTGGATGACGGCGAAGGACAAGGCGGCGCTGCGCCCCTCCGCGCTCAAGGCCGTGACCGTGGACGGCAAGCCGTACGCGGCTCCCGTGCTGATGTCGACCTACCCCCTGCTGTGCGACAAGAAGGTCTTCGACGCGATCGGCGAGACCACCTACCCCACCACCTGGGACCAGCTGGCCGCGCTCGCCCCCAAGCTCAAGGCCAAGGGCTTCTACGCCACCAGCTACAGCGGCGACACCACCGCGACGCTCAACATGACCTTCTACCCGCTGCTGTGGCAGGCCGGCGGTGACGTGTTCTCCTCCGACGGCACCAAGGCGGCCTTCAACAGCGACGCCGGGGTCAAGGCGCTGACCTGGCTCAAGACGTTCGTCGACAACGGCTGGACGCCCAAGGACCTGATCACCACCACCCCGCAGATCGAGCAGACCGACCTGGCGAAGAACAAGGTCGCCTGCACCTGGCAGAACACCGCCGCCGAGGTCGAGCCGTTCTGGGGCAAGGACAACATCGTGGTCGGCCCGGCGCTGACCGGCGACAGCCCGGCCGCGTACGGCACCGTCGGCACGCTGGCGATGTTCAAGAGCGCCAACAAGGACGCGGCGGGCAAGTGGATCTCGTACGTCACCCAGCCGGCCAACGACGCCGGGCTCCAGAAGCCCGGCGGCTACTTCCCGCCGCGTACCGACGCCACCGCGCTCTACCCCGGTGACCAGCACCAGGAGGCCACCGAGAAGGTGCTGGAGAGCACCGACGTCGGCCCGCTCAACAAGGCCTCGCGCGACGTGATGGGCGTGCTCGCCCCGCAGCTGCAGGCCGCGCTGCTCGGCAAGACCGACCCGAAGAAGGCGCTGGACGACGCGGCGCAGGCCGCCGACCAGATCATCGCCCGCAAGCGCTGAGCCCCGGCGCACCCCGGCATCCCGCACTCCCGTCTTCCCGAAGGAGGTCCCGTGGCCGCAGTCGCGGAGTCCCGTTCCCGCCCCCGCAGCACGCCGGAGCCCGTCCGGCGCGGGCCGCACGCCCGCCGGGAGGCCCGTGTCGGGCTGCTGTTCGTGCTGCCGTGCTTCCTGCTCTTCCTGGCCTTCCGGTTCGGGCCCGGCCTGGCCGGGCTCGTGCTGGGCTTCACCGACTACACGATCGGCGACAGCACCCACTTCACCGGCCTGGACAACTTCCAGCGGATGATGCACGACCCGCTGTTCTGGTCGTCGATGAAGGTGACGGTCGTCTACAGCGTCATCGCCGTGCCCTTCACGATCGCCGCGTCGCTGGGACTCGCGCTGCTCACCCGGCGCGCGTTCCGCGGCTCCAAGCTCTTCCGGTCCATCTTCTTCCTGCCGGTGGTCACCAGCCTGATCCTGGCGTCCACCGTCTTCATCTGGATCTTCTCCACCAAGGGCCCCTGGTCGGGACTGATGGGACTGCTCGGGCTGCCCGAGCAGTCCTGGCTCACCGACTCCGCGCTCGTCCTGCCGGCCCTGGCCCTGGTCGGCATCTGGTCGCGCTGCGGCTACGGCATGCTCATCCTGCTCGCGCGGCTCCAGGACGTGCCGCGCGAGCTGGAGGAGGCCGCCCTCATGGACGGCGCCGGGCCCTTCCAGCGCTTCCGCTACATCGTGGCCCCGCAGCTGAAGCCGGCGTTCTTCTTCCTCGCGGTGATCGAGACGACCAACAGCTTCCAGATCTTCGACGCCGTCTACGTGATGACCGGCGGCGGGCCCGCCAACGCCAGCTACAGCCTCGTCTACCAGCTCTACGACGCGGGCTTCAAGTACTCCGACCTCGGCTACGCGAGCGCGCTCGGCTGCGTGCTGTTCGTCATGACCGTGGTCGTGGCGCTCGTGCAGCGCATGGTGCTCGGAAAGGAGAAGTGACCATGGCCCGGGACAAGTTCCAGGACATCGTGCCCCGGGCGCTGCGGCCCGGCAGGACCGGGCTCGCGGTGCGCGCGGTGCTGCTGACCGTGGCCTCGCTCGCGACGGTCTTCCCGTTCTACGCGATGATCGTGCTGTCGCTGAAGCCCGGCGCCGCGGTGGAGCTGCCCGGCAGCCTGCTGCCGTGGCATCTGAGCGGCTCCTCCTACAGCGCGGTGCTGGACGCCCAGGACGTGCCGCGCTGGCTGCTCAACACCCTGGTCTACTCGGTGGTGTCGGTGGTCGGCGTGCTGGCCCTGGCGTCGCTGGCCGGGTACGCGTTCGCCAAGAAGCGCTTCCGCGGGCGGGAGGCGATGTTCTGGTCGTTCCTGTCGATGGTCATGGTGCCGTACCACGTCACGATGATCCCGACCTTCATCATGATGGCGAAGCTCGGCGGCGTGGACACCTACTGGGGCCTGATCGTCCCCACCCTCGCCAACGCCCAGGCGGTCTTCCTCATGCGGCAGTTCATCCGCGACCTGCCCGACGAGATGTTCGAGGCGGCCCGGCTGGACGGCTGCGGCGAGCTGCGGATCTTCGTCAGCCTGGTGCTGCCGCTGCTCAAGCCGATCCTCGCCACGCTCGGCACGTTCGTCTTCCTGTGGCACTGGAACGACTTCCTGTGGCCGCTGATCATGGGCCAGAGCAGCGACATGCGCACCCTCACCGTCGGTATCGCCTCGCTCCAGCAGCAGCAGGTGCCGCTCAGCCAGGTGCTCGCCGGATCGGTGATCGCCTTCGTCCCCATCTTCGCCGCCTACCTCGCGGGCCAGCGCTACTTCACCGAGGGCGTCACCGGCTCGGCCGTCAAAGGATGACCCCGCACATGACCCACACCCACACCCCGCCGCCGCTGACCGGCCCCGCCGTCGACTTCCCGTCGAGCGAGCGGGAGCTGGAGGAGCTGCTCGCGAAGCCCTCGCCCGCCCTAATCTCCGACGCCGCCCGGCTGGACGGCGACCTGGTGATCCTCGGCGCGGGCGGCAAGATGGGCCCGAGCCTGGCCCGGCTCGCCCGCCGCGCGCTGGACGCCGCGGGCCGCACCGACCTCGCCGTGCACGCGGTGTCGCGCTGGTCGGACCGCGCGGCCGCCGACGCGCTCGCCGCCGACGGGGTCGTCCCGGTCACCGCCGACCTGCTCGACGGGGACCCGGCCGCGCTGCCCGAGGCCGGCAACGTCGTCTTCATGGTCGGCGCCAAGTTCGGCTCCGCGGGCAACCCGGCGCACGCCTGGGCCGTCAACGCCGCGCTGCCGGACCGGATCGCCCGCCGCTACCGGGACGCCCGGATCGCCGCCTTCTCCACCGGCAACGTCTACCCGCTGGTCGACACCGCCTCGGCCGGTTCCGCCGAGACCGACCCGGTGGGCCCGGTCGGCGAGTACGCCATGTCGTGCCTGGGCCGCGAGCGCGTCTTCGGCTACCACGCCGCCGTCCACGACACCCGCGTCGCGCTGCTGCGGCTGAACTACGCGGTGGACCTGCGCTACGGCGTGCTCGCCGACATCGCCGCGACCGTCCGGGCGGGCGAGCCGGTCGACGTGACGACCGGCCACGTCAACGTCGTGTGGCAGGGCTACGCCAACGAGGTCGCGCTGCGCGCGCTGCTGCACGCCCACGAGGACGTCTTCACCGTCAACCTCACCGGGCCCGAGACGGCGTCGGTGCGGCGGCTGGCCGGGCTGTTCGCCGCCGAGTTCGGCGCGCAGCCGCAGGGCGCGGTGACGACCGGCGCCGAGTCCGGCACCGCGCTGCTGTCCGACGCGAGCCACTGCCACGCGCTGTTCGGCTACCCGCCGGTGTCCTTGCGCACCCTCGTCGGCTGGCAGGCGGAGTGGCTGCGCCGCGGGCTGCCGCTGTCCGGCCGACCGACCAAGTTCCAGACCCGCGACGGAAGGTTCTGACCCACCGTGTCCCTCCCCACACCCGCCGCCCCCACCGCCGCCGCCGCGGCCGCCGACCCGCTGGCGCTGCTCGCCGCCGGTACGGTCATCCCCGCCCACCCCCTCGCGCTGGACGCCGAACGCCGCCTCGACGAGCGGCGGCAGCGCGCCCTGACCCGCTACTACCTGGCCTCCGGCGCCGGCGGCATCGCGGTCGGCGTGCACACCACGCAGTTCGCCATCCGGGACGCCGGGGTGGACCTGCTCCGCCCGGTCCTCGCGCTGGCCGCCGAGACCGCCGACAAGGAGGCCGGACGCCCGGTCGTGAAGGTCGCGGGCGCCTGCGGCTACACCGCGCAGGCCGTCGCCGAGGCCTCGCTCGCCGCCGAACTCGGCTACGACGCCGTGCTGCTGAGCCCCGCCGTGCCCGGCGCCGACGAGACCGGGCTGCTGGAGCGGGCCCGCGCGGTCGGCGAGGTGCTGCCCGTCATCGGCTTCTACCTCCAGGACGCGGTGGGCGGCCGCTACCTCTCCCCCGCCTTCTGGCGGGCCTTCGCCGAACTGCCCGCGGTGGTGGCGATCAAGACCGCGCCCTTCGACCGCTACCGCACCGCCGAGGTCATCGCCGCGGTCGGCGCGAGCGACCGGGCCGACGAGGTCGCGCTCTACACCGGCAACGACGACGCGATCCTCAACGACCTGCTCACCCCGTACCGCACCCCGGACGGCGCCCTGAAGTGGTTCGCCGGCGGGCTGCTCGGCCAGTGGGCGGTGTGGACCAGGGGCGCGGTCGCGCTGCTGGAGGAGGTACGGGCGGCCCGCGCGGGCGACCACGCCCTCATGACCGACCTGCTGCGCCGCGCGCCCCAGCTCAGCCAGGCCAACGCCGCGGTCTTCGACGTGCGCAACGCCTTCCGCGGCTGCATCCCCGGCGTCCACGAGGTGCTGCGCCGCCAGGGCCTGCTGGAGGGCACCTGGTGCCTGGACCCGAACGAGCGGCTCTCCCCGCGACAGGCGGAGGAGATCGCGTCGATCGCGGCCGCGTACCCGTGGCTGACCGACGACGCCTTCGTGGCGGAGCACCGCGATGACTGGCTCCGCTGAGGCCCCCCGCGCGGTCGTCGCCGTGCCCGCCCGGCTGCGCGAGCAGTTCTTCGCGCCCGCCGCGTGGCGGCGGCTGGAGCTGCTCACCGACGTCACCGTGGTCGAGGCGCACGGCGACCCGGCGGCGCTGGCCGCCGCGCTCGGCGACGCCGAGGTCCTGGTGACCGCGTGGGGCACCGCCCGGCTGGACGCCGCTCTGCTCGAACGGGCGCCCCGGCTGCGGCTGGTGGCCCACACCGGAGGGGCCGTCAGCCCGTACGTGACCGCCGCCGTCCTCGACCGCGGGGTGCGCGTCACCCAGGCGGGGGCGGCGATGGCGGGCCCGGTCGCCGAGGTCGCGCTCACCTTCACCCTGGCGCTGCTGCACCGCGTCCACCGCTTCGACCACGCCCTGCGCGCGGGACTGCCCTGGGAGGAGGCCTCGGCCGCGCCCGCCCGGCACGAGATCCGCGGCTGCCCGGTCGGCGTCGTCGGCGCCTCCCGCACGGGCCGCGCCTACATCGCGCTGGCCCGCGCGCTCGGCGCCGAGGTGAGCGTGTACGACCCGTATCTGACGGCGGAGGACGCCGACGCCCTCGGGGTGCGCGCCACCGGCCTGGACGACCTGCTCGCGGGCAGCCGTGTCGTCGCCGTGCACGCCCCCGCGCTCCCCGCGACCCGGCACATGCTCGGGGCCCGCGAACTCGCCCTGATGCCGGACGGATCGGGCCTGGTCAACACCGCCCGCTCGTGGCTGGTCGACGAGTCCGCGCTGCTGGCGCAGCTGCGCACCGGCCGCCTCGACGCGGCCCTCGACGTCTTCGACGCCGAGCCGCTCCCGCCGGACCACCCCTTCCGGTCCCTGCCCAACGTGCTGCTGACCCCGCACCAGGCGGCGGCCACGGTGGAGGGCCGCCGGGCGCTGGGCGACAGCACGGTGGCCGAGATCGCCCGGTTCCTCGGCGGCGAGCCGCTGCTGCACGCGGTGGGGCCGGAGGCGCTGGAGCGGGTGGAGTAGGGCCCGCTCCGGGCGCGGCGGTCAGTCCGTACGCGGGATCCAGTCACTGCCGCCCAGCGGGTAGTCGTAGCCGGGGCGGCCGGCGTCGGCGCTGGTACGGAAGGGGGTGCCGTCGTCGTCGATCCGTACGGTGCCGTGCCGGCCGCCGCTCGACCAGTCGAGGGTGAGGTCCCAGCGGACGTCGTGCGACCCGGTGTGGGCGGTGACGTAGAAGACCTCGGGGTCGGACTCGCTGACGCTGTAGGGGAAGGCGCGCTGCCCGTTCCTGGGCTTGGCGGTGGGGCTGCCGCCGTCCAGGTCGACGTCGAAGGACTTGGTCTCGACGCCGCCTCCGCAGCCGACGCCCATCGCGTAGTCGTTCCAGGCGAGCGGCGCGTCCCGGGACTCGATGCGCACGTGCAGCGCCTCCAGCACCACCGTCTGCGCACCGGCGCCCTGGACGGTGAGGGCGACCCGCTGCTCGCCGGAGGACACCGCGCCGTAGGAGGCGGCCCAGCGCGGCGCGTTCTCCTCGTTCGCGGGCGGGCCCATCTGCGCGGGCTCGCTGTCGACCAGGAAGTGCTGGCTGCACGGGTTGTCGTAGACGTACGGGCGGGTGCGGACGGTGATCGGCACGGCGGTGCCGCCCGCGTCCGGAGCACCGGACGTCGTCGGGGCGGGGCCGCTCGGCGTGACGGCCCCGGTGGTGTGCGAGGGGCCGGACGCGCTCGCGCTGTCGGTCGGCGCGGCCGGGGTGCCCGGGGTGGTGGACCCCTGCGACGCGGAGGCGGCGACCGCCTTGCCCTTGCCCGCGTCGGCCGCCTTCCGCCCCGCGTCCCCGCCGTCGCCACCGGCCCACGGCGGGTGCACCGCGAGCACGACGCCCACGAGCACGGCCGCGGCGGCGGAGGCGGCCAGCACCGAACGCCGCCGCCGTGGGGCGGGGCCGCCCGGTGTGCTGACGACGACCTGCTCGTCGGGGGCGTCGCGGTCGTCGGGGGCGTCGCGGTCGTCCGGGGCGTCGGGCGCGTCCGGCGCGGCGGTCTCGTCCGGTGCGGCGGCCGCGTCCGGCGTGTCGGCAGCACCGGACGCACCGGACGCCTCGGCCACGCGCGCCGCCGTCTCGGATCCGCCGGACGCGAGGCCTCTGCGCCGTTCCTGGGCCGCCGCCGCACGGGCCGCGTCCGCCAGGACCCAGCGGCGGTGCAGCTCCACCAGCTCCTGGGGCGACGCCTTGCACACCCGCGCGAGCCGCTCCACCGGCGCGTAGTCGTTCGGGAAGGCGGTGCCGTTGCAGTAGCGGTGCAGGGTCGAGGTGCTCATGTGCAGCCGCCCCGCGAGCGTCCCGTAACTCAGCCCCGCGCGGTCCTTGAGCTCCCTCAGCAGCGTCGCGAACCGCTCGGCCGGTCCGGCTTCCGCCGCCCCGGCCCCGTGCTCGTCCATCCGGCAGCGTCTCCCTGCGTCCCGTTCCGGCGTTCCAGGGTCACCGGATGTGCCCTGGTCAGAGCCTGTTTCGCCGTTCCAGTATCCCCAACCGCCCGGCTGGCATGGCAGTTGGGACGGATCACCGAACAAGCTCCTGCCATCCAAGCACCCCACCGGTGTCCCCAGCGAAAGAGGTACGCAGCATGTCCGGCATCCGCCCCTCCTCCGTCCGACTCGCCGCCGCGGCCGCGGGTGTCGCGCTCGCCGCGCTCTGCCTGACCGCGTGCGGCGACGACGGCACGGGCCCCCGCGCCGAGAAGTCCGGGACGAGCACCGCGAGTACCGCGGGCACCACGGCGCCCGGCGCGACCACCTCCGCCCCCGACCCGTCCACGTCGCCCTCCACGGCGGCCCCCGCGCCGTCCTCCAGCTCCGGGCACCAGGGCTCGGGCAGCCCGAAGGCGACGCCGCGGCACACCGCCACCAAGGCGCCGGCGTCCTCCCGCAAGCCGGTCACGTGCGAGGGCTCCAACACCAAGACCGTCGCGGCACCGCTGAACCGCCCGGTGAACCACATGCTGCTCACCGTCACCAACACGGGCAGCGCGACCTGTTACCTCTACGGCTACCCGGCGCTCCAGTTCACCGGCGCCCAGTCGGTGCCCCCGCCCGTCGAGGCCTCCCACCCGCAGGCCGTGGTGACCCTCTTCCCCGGCGAGTCCGGCTTCGCCTCGGTGACGCTGTCCGCCGCGGACGGCAGCGGCGAGTACGGCTACACCGCGAAGACCCTGGCGGTCCACTTCTCCGGCCGCTCCGGCAACGAGAGCGTCGGCACCGCCGCCCACCCGCCGCTGCCCGCCAAGGGCCTCTACATCGACAGCACGCTGAAGACCACGTACTGGCAGCAGTCGATGGACGACGCCCTGAACTGGTGACGCGCGGGCCGCGACGGTCCGGACGCCCGCAGGGTCCGGACCGCCTTCCCGCGTCACTGCCGCGCGGTCTCCTCCTGGGCCTCCCGGAGGAGGGCCAGCGTGGTGCGGGCCTGCTCCGCCCGCCGCGCGTCGCGCGTCTCCCGGTAGATCTCGACGGCCTGCGCGCAGGCGGCGGCCGCGTCGTCGAGACGTCCCAGCTCCTGGAGGGCGAAGCACAGGTTGTTCAGCGCCACGCCCTCACCGTGCCGGTCGCCGAGCTCCTGGCAGATCTCCAGGTCCGTCCTGTGGGCCGCGACCGCCTCCTCGGCACGCCCCATCTCCCGCAGCGTGATGCCCAGGTTGTTCATGACGGACCCCTCGATGGCCCGGTCACGGGTCTCCCGGCAGATCTCCACCGCCGTGGTGAACATGGCGAGGGCGTCGTCGCTGCGCCCGAGCTCCTGGAGGGCGAGGCCCAGGTTGTTCAGCGCCTTGCTCTCACCGCGCCGGTCCCCGGTCTCCCGGCAGATCTCCAGGTCCGCCGTGTGCGCCTCCACCGCCTCCTCCACACGCCCCATGTCCCGCAGCACCAGCCCCAGGTTGTTCAGGGCGACGCCCTCGCCGCGCCGGTCCTCGCGCTCCCGGCAGATCGCGAGATGCTCGGTGTGCGCCTCGATCGCCTCGCCGAAACGCCCCACGTCCCACAGGGATCCCCCGAGGTTGCCCAGGCTGATGCCTTCCCGGTGGCGGTCCCCGGTGTCCCGGAAGAAGGCGACCGCCCGGGTGTGCACCTCCACCGCCTCGTCGAAGCGCCGCCGCAGGTCGAGGTAGTCCCCCAGGTAGGCGCTGAGGATCGCGGTGGCGAACGTGCGGTGGGTGCGGCAGGCGGCCAGCAGGTTGTCCTGCTCGGCGTCGAACCAGGCGACGGCGTCGGGACGGCCGGTGAAGGTGTCCGGGACGCTCTCGCCGGGCAGGGCCCGCAGGTGGGTGTCCGCGTCCTGGGCGCAGCCGCGGTAGTGGTCGAGCAGCCGCGTGACCGCCTCGTCGTCGGCCCCGTCCTCGCCCGGAGCGGCAGGGGTGTTGTGATCGCGCGTCAGGTCGTGCATCGACCAGCGGCTGCCCGCCGGGCCGGACCGGTGGGTCAGCAGGTGGGCGCGGGTCAGCTCGCGCAGGGCCGCGCGGACCTCGGGTGCCGGACGGCCGGCCAGCGCGGTGGCGGCGGGCAGGCCGATGTCGGAGCCGGGGGCGATCGCCAGCAGGTGGAGCAGTTGCCGGTGCCCGGCGGGAAGGTGCTGGTGGGAGAGGTCGAACGTCGCGCGCAGGGCGCGCTGTGTGCCGGTCAGTCCGGTGTACGCGTCGACCGCGTCGATACGGGAGCTGTGGGCCCGCAGCTCGTCCAGCAGTTCGGGGAGGGTCTGCTCCGGGTCCAGTACGAGGGCGGCGGCGTTGATCCGCAGCGCCAGCGGGAGCCCGCCGCACCACGTGGCCAGCTCCAGGGCGGCCTCGGGGGTGTCGTGGGTGCGGGTGTCGCCGGGGCGGGCGGCCTCCAGCGTGGCCCGGAGGAGGTCGACGCCCGCCCCGGGGGCGAGGGTGTCCAGGTCGATGAGCCGGGCGCCGAGGTCGGGGTGGGTGTGGCGGGAGGTCACCAGCAGCCGGTGCCGGTCCCCGGCGGGGAGCAGCGGGCGGATCTGGTCGGAGGAGGACGCGTTGTCGGCCACGACCAGCACTCGCCGCCCCTCCCGCCCCAGCGAGCTGAGCACGGAGCCGTACCGCGCGGCGCGCTCGTCCGGCGCGGAGGGGATGTCGTCGGCGGCGACGCGCAGGGTGCGCAGGACGACGTCGAGCGCCTGGTGGGCGGTGAGCGGGTCGGGGTCGTAGCCGCGCAGGTCGACGAGGACGACGTCGGTGAACCACTCCCGTCGCACCGCGTGGTGGGCGGCGTGCAGGGCGAGCGCGGTCTTGCCGATGCCGCCGAGCCCGGCGACCGCGCTGACGACGACGGAGGCCGTCCCGCCGTCGTCCGGCCGCAGGATGGCGAGGACGTGGTCGGCCTCGGCTTCACGGCCGACGAAGACGGGCGGGGCCGGCGGCAGGGCCACGACCGGCCCCGGTGCCTGCCCGGCCGGGGTCGGGTGGATGTACACGTCACCCTTGACACTGCCCACGGCCATGCCGCCCGGGGCGTTCATCCGTGCGTCGCCGCCGACGGCCACGCCGCCGTCCACCGCGCTCACCTCGTCCACCGCACCCCCTCCGGCGCCGCCGCCCCAGCACGGCGACACTAGCGCGGACGCCTCCCGTACCGGTGCCGGTTGCGGCATTTGTGCCGGTGGCCCGCGGGCGCGCGGCGGGGCTCAGGCGACGAGCAGCCGCAGGCCCAGTTCGGCCGCCTCCAGGGTCGCGAGGTCGCGATTGCGCTCGGCCCAGCGGCCCGACGCGAGGTCGTCGCGCAGGGCGTCGACCGCGCGCCGCTCCGCCTCGGGGCCGACCCTGGCCCAGACCGAGACGGCACGGCGCACGGGCTCCTCCAGGTAGGCCTCGGGGCGGCGCCAGTAGGCCTCGAAGAAGCCGTCGGCGCAGTCCCAGGGGACGAGGACGGGTTCTGCGTGGCCGCCGGTCGCCGCGGTCAGCTCGGAGAAGGACGGCCAGTGGACCAGGATGTCGGCGAACTCCGGCAGGTAGTCGCGGGAGAGCCAGAAGCGGTCGTGCCAGCCGGGGCTGCTCGCGTCGTACGTGAGGACCACGACGCGGCGGGCGACGCGCCGCATCTCGCGCAGCCCGGCCAGCGCGTCCCGCCAATGGTGGACGGTGCTGACCGCCATCGCCGCGTCGAAGGACCCGTCCTCGAACGGCAGGCTCTCCGCCGAAGCCGCCACGCAGGGCGCCGCGTCCGCGGGCCGCTGCGCCCGCATCACCGCGGACGGCTCCACGGCGGTGACCTTGCGGTCGGCCGGTTCGTACGAGCCGCTGCCCGCGCCGACGTTCAGCACGGTGCGGGCGTCCCCGAGCGCCGCCCAGATCTGCTCGGCGATACGCGGCTCGGTGCGCCGCGTCGCCGGGTAGTCGGAGCCGATCCGCTCGTACAACTGCGCGCCGAACGCTTTGAGCTGCTGCTCCGGTGTGGTCGTGATCCCCATGGCACGTGCCTCCAGTTCCCGGTCGATGGCCCTGACCGTGGCGGCGGCGCGGTCGCGCTGCTCCAGCAGCAGCCCACGCAGCCGGTGCAGGTGCGCGACGGCGTCGGTGCCCGGGTCGTCGACGAGGTCGGCGATCTCCCGCAGCCCGAACCCGAGCCGCCGGTAGCCGAGCACCTCGCGCAGCCGCTCCACGTCCCGGGCGGCGTAGGCCCGGTAGCCCGCGGCGGTCCGCGCGGACGGCCGGACGAGCCCGATCTCGTCGTAGTGGTGCAGCGTGCGCACACTGACTCCGGCCAGCTCCGCGACGCGCCCCACGGTCAGGTGTTCTTCCACGCCCCCGACGATGCGGCATGACGCCACGTGAGGGTCAAGCGCCCTTCCGGGAAGGACCGGACGGACGGCGGGGCGGCCCGCGGCGCTCCTCGCGCCGCGGGCCGCCCCGGGGGTACGTCCGCGGGTGTCAGTTCACCGTGAAGTAGTAGTACCTCGTGGCGAGCGGTGTGCCGTCCGCGAGGGTGGCGTCGACGGTCAGCGAGACGAAGCCGCTCTCCTCGGGGGTCCAGGTGACGTGGGCGGCGTGCCCGAGGCCGGCCTTGACCGTGACGGGGTCGCCCCAGTTGAAGGAGTACGTGTAGCTCACCACGTGCGGAACCTTCGGGGTGAAGGTGAAGGTCCCCGGGACGCCGACGCCACCGCCCGACGCGTTCTCGGCGTAGACGTCCGAGGTGACGCCGGTCTCGGTGTCGAAGCTGCTGCTCCAGCCGCCTTCGTCGCTGACCCACCCGTTGGCGCTCGTGCTGGTCACGTACACGTCCTCGCCGTTGGCGCCGTCCAGCGTGAGCGTGACCCTGGCGTTGCCGTTCCTGTCCGCCGGCACCTCTACCGTCCGGTCGTGCAGGCCGCCCAGGGTCCACACGGTGTAGCTCACGGTCGGACTCTTGGCCTGGAGCGCAGGGCTGGGCGCGAGCCGGAAGGTGGCGGGCTCGTCGAAGGACGGATCGGCCGGCGGTGTCACCGTCGGGAACGCCGATTCGAGGACGAAGCTGTAGGTGGCCTCGCGGAACGACGTGGTGCCGGTCCGGTCCAGGCTCACCACGTGGAGCGTCTTCGGACCGAAACCGGGCGGCGGGATCAGGTCCACCGTCGCGGAGCCGCCGAGGTGGTCGGCGCGCACGTAGTACCTGCTGTCCGCGTACGGATCCCGCGGCTGCGGAACCCCGTACTCACCGAAGCCCGTGACGCTGACGGGAAGCGGATCCTGCCAGGCGAACTCGAAGCCCTCGACGTCGTCCGCTCCGTTGGCGTCGAAGGTGAACCGGACCGGGTCGCCCCCCTCGGAGATCTGGTCCTGCGGGTAGTTCGCGGAGGTGACGGCCGCCGTGGGCGGCCTGGTGCTGTCGGCGACGAAGTAGCACGGCGCGGACCAGTCGGAGCTGT
The DNA here is from genome assembly GCF_053604375.1 of Streptomyces sp. NPDC004031. Lineage (NCBI taxonomy): Bacteria > Bacillati > Actinomycetota > Actinomycetes > Kitasatosporales > Streptomycetaceae > Streptomyces > Streptomyces sp. NPDC004031. The sequence continues at coordinate 68,962 of NZ_JBSGHL010000045.1, forward strand.
CTGCCCCCACCACGGTCTGCGCCTGCCAGGCGTAGACCTGACCGTCGGTCAGGGCGGACTCCGGCACGGTGACCTTCCCCTCGTAGCCGAGGCTTGCGAACTCAAGGGTCAGGCCGGTGATCTGAGCCGGATCGGCGACCGGCCAGAACTGGAACTGCTCGGTGCCCGTCATCGTCGGCATGCCCTCGTCGCCGGTGAGCGCGGGGATGCCCTCCAGTACGACGCCCCCGCTCCCGGAGACGTAGGTGGGCGCGGCCGCATCGGCCGCGCAGGCACGGTAGTTGTTGAAGAGCTCGGTGGGCGTGGTCGGCGTCCCGCCGGTCGCCACCGCCTGCGGCGCCACGAGCAGGGCCAGCCCGAAGGCACCCGCTGTCGCCACTCCTGCGCGCGCTCGTGCGCGCCATGACATCCTCATAGATTTCCCTCCCCATGCGTGCCCGCCGCGGTGCGCGGACGCGCACCGGCCTGCGGGCCCTGGTGCATACTACGAGCCGCCTCATCTGCCCGCAGCAGCGTTTTCTCGCAGCTCAGCGGCTGTGCGCCGGGGCAGTTCCCGGTGGCCGCGCCACCCGGTCGGGGAGTGCCGGACCACGGCCGGGCGTACGGGCCGTCGCCCGCCGCGCGCTCCCCCGCCGGGCGCGGTGGGGGGTGGTGCGGCGGGCGGGTCAGGGCGCCGGGTGGCCGTAGACCGCGGAGTCGCCCAGCTCCTCCTCGATCCGGATGAGCTGGTTGTACTTGGCCGTGCGGTCGGAGCGGGACAGGGAGCCGGTCTTGATCTGGCCGCAGCCCGTGGCGACGGCCAGGTCCGCGATCGTCGTGTCCTCCGTCTCGCCGGAGCGGTGGGACATCACCACGTTCCACCCGGCGCGGCGGGCGGCCGCCACCGTGCCGAGCGCCTCGGTCAGCGTGCCGATCTGGTTGACCTTGACCAGGACGGCGTTGCCCACCCCGGTGCGGATGCCCTCGCGCACCAGCGCCTCGTCGGTGCAGAAGACGTCGTCCCCGGTGAGCTGGCAGCGGGCGCCGACCCGGGCGGTCAGCTCGCGCCAGCCCTCGTGGTCGTCCTCGGCCATCGGGTCCTCGACGGAGACGACCGGGTACGCGTCGATGAGGCCGGCGAGGTAGTCGACCTGCTCGGCGGACGTCCGCCGCACGCCCTCCCCCGTGTACGCGTACACGCCGTCCCGGTAGAACTCCGAGGACGCCGGGTCCATGACGAGGCCGATGTCCGTGCCCGGCCGGTAGCCGGTCCGCTCGATCGCGGCCATGACGAAGTCGAGCGCCTCCTCGGCCGTACGCAGCGCGGGCGCGAAGCCGCCCTCGTCGCCGACTCCCGTGGAGTGGCCCGCGGCCAGCAGGTCGCGGCGCAGGGTGTGGAAGACCTCGGAGCCCATCCGCACGGCCTCGGCGAAGGTGCGGGCGCCGACCGGGGCGATCATGAACTCCTGGAAGTCCAGCGGGTTGTCGGCGTGGGCGCCGCCGTTGACGATGTTCATCATCGGCACCGGGAGGACACGGGCGTCGGCCCCTCCCAGGTAGCGGTAGAGCGGCTGCCGGTGCGAGGCCGCGGCGGCCTTGGCCGCCGCGAGCGAGACGCCGAGCAGCGCGTTCGCGCCGAGCCGCGCCTTCGCGGGCGTGCCGTCGAGCGCGACGAGCGCGGCGTCCAGGCCCGCCTGGTCGCGGGCGTCGCGCCCGGTCACGGCGTCGGCGATCTCGCCCTTCACATGGGCCACGGCCCGGTCCACGCCCTTGCCGTGCCAGCGCTCCGGGTCGCCGTCGCGCAGTTCCACCGCCTCGCGGGCCCCGGTGGAGGCGCCGGAGGGGACGGCGGCGCGGCCGAGCGACCCGTCGGCGAGGACGAGGTCGACCTCGACGGTCGGGTTGCCGCGGCTGTCGAGGACGGCGCGGGCGGTGAGGCTGCTGATGCTGGTGGATGCGGGCATGGGAGGTCCTTCCCTTCGTCGCCTGCCGGGCCCGGCTGCGACGGCGCTGGCGCTCGGCCCGACACCTGAAACTCTACAGCATTGCTGTGCAGTAATGCTGTTCAGTTCCGCTGTTCAGCGTTGCTGCGCAGCTCGGCTGCATAGTTGCGTTACGGGTTAAAGTGCCCTATGCCGACCCCGGAAGCCGCCACCGTCGCGGCCGAACTGCGTACCGCGATGGGCAAACTCACCCGGCGGGTGAAGGGCGAGGACGTCATTCCGCTCGGCCAGATCGCCGTGCTCGGCGCCCTCGACCGCGACGGTGCGATGACCACGAGCGACCTCGCGGCCGATCAGCGGGTACGGCCGCAATCGATGGCCCGCGCGGTGGGCCTCCTCCTCGACCAGGGCCTCGTCACGCGCCGCGCCCACCCCACGGACGGGCGCAAGTCGCTCGTGGAGCTGTCGGAGGCGGGGCGCTCCGCGCTGGAGGCCGAGCGCGGCCGCCGGGCCGGGTGGCTGGCCCTCGCGATCGAGTCCGAGCTGTCGGAGGAGGAGCGGGCGGTGCTCGCGCGGAGCGCGGGGCTGATGGAGCGGTTGGCTGCGCGGCGGGGCGGGATGGGGGGCTCCTGACGCGGGGCCCGCGGGGCGGGCGGCAAGATGGCCGCACCCGGCCTACAGCCGGGCCGCGCTCGGGCTGCACCCGGGCCGCACCCGGGCCGCACCCGGGCCGCACTCGGGCCGCACCCGGGCCCTGTCCGCCGGCACGACATGCTCAGGAGGCATCATGGCCGCAGGCACGCATCCCGTCGACTTCGTCGACTTCACCGATCCGGTACCCCGGTCCGGCGCGTTGGACGTCCGCTGGATCCACGGCTCGCCGTCGGCCAAGCACAACACCGACCCGGACATCCAGGTCCACGCGTACGACGAGCACACGGTCGTCCTGCGGCAGAACAAGGCGATCCACTACGAGGCGCCGTTCCTGTTCCTGCTGTTCGGGAACGCGCGGGCGGTGCTGATCGACACCGGGGCGACGGCGTCCGCCGAGTTCTTCCCGCTGCGCGAGGTCGTCGACCGGCTCGTGGACGAGTGGCTCGCCCGGCACCCACGGGACGGCTACGAGCTGCTGGTGCTGCACACGCACGCGCACGGCGACCACGTCGCGGGGGACGGTCAGTTCGCCGGGCGCCCCGGCACGCGGGTGGTCGGGGCCGACCTCGCCACGGCGTGGGGCTACTTCGGGTTCGACCAGGACCCGGCGGCGGTGGCGCGGGTCGATCTGGGGGGCCGCGTGCTGGAGTGCCTGGCCACTCCCGGGCACCACGAGGCGGCGGTCACGTACTACGACCCGTGGACGGGGTTCCTGCTGACCGGCGACACGGTGTATCCGGGGCGGCTGTACGTCCAGGACTGGTCCGCGTTCGTCCGGACGATCGACCGGCTGATCGAGTTCGCCGGGCAGCGGCCGGTCACGCACGTGCTGGGGTGCCACATCGAGATGACCCGCGAGCCGGGCGTGGACTACCCGATCCGTACGACGTACCAGCCGGAGGAGCCTCCGCTGGAGATGACGGTCGAGCATCTGCGGGAGATCCGGGCGGTGCTGGCGGAGGCGGGTCCGGAGCCCCGGCGGGTGGCTGGGGGACGCTTCATCGTCTGGCCGTGAGGCGGGGCGCTCCGGGGGGCCTCTTGCGGTGTCCCGCGAACGCGACCTTCCCTGCGGTGGGGGCTTGTCGCGCAGTTCCCCGCGCCCCTTACGCGGCGCCGCCGTTGGGGCGGGGGCCGCCACGGGGCACCTCCTCGGAATGCGCCTTCGCCCTCCTACCGAGTTGGTGAGGGACTGGGAAGCGCATTCCTGCGGGGGCACCCCGCACCGTCCCCCTCCAGGCCGGTTCAGCGGCTGCCAGCCGGTGGGGGTGATGTGGGAGGGGGCTCAGACGACGTCGAATTCGTTGCCCTCGGGGTCCTGCATCGCGGTGGCGTAGAAGCCGGTGTCCGGCTCGTCCTTGATCCTCAGCACGGTGGCACCGGCGGCGACGAGCCGGTCCACCGTGGCCTTGACGCGCTCCGTGCGGAGATCGAGCGGGACGTCACGGCCGCCGCCGACCTTGAGGTCGAAGTGCCACCGGTTCTTGCCGGTCTTCTGCTCCGGAACGTGCTGGAACCACACGCGCGGCCCGTGCCCGGCGGGGTCGACGATCGACTCCGGCGTGTCCCCGGCGCCGGGCGGCAGTTCTTCGGCGGGCAGCCCCAGGGACTCCCAGTAGGCGCGCCAGGTGGCATGGCCGTCCGGCGGCGGCTCGGGCACGTAGCCGAGAGCCTCGGTCCAGAACGCCACCATCCGCCGCGGGTCGGAACAGTCGATCGTGAGCTGCACTGTCATCTCCATGCCCGGAGCATCCCAGGCAGGTCTGACAGTCGATCACCCTCGGACGTTCAGCGGCCGTCCGGATCCGCGAGATACGCGGAGACGACCGCGACCCCGGCGCGCAACTGCTCGGCCTGGGCGGCCTGACCCGCGCGGTCGTAGGCCTCGGCCGCGGCCTCGCGCTCGGCCAGTTCCGCCCGGACGATGCCCTCGACGTCGGCCTCCGTCAGCTCCCGCCGCGCGGCCTCCGCCGCACCTGCGCCCACGGGTGTCTGCTCGATCGCCAGGCTGCCGCGCGGCGCGTCGGGCAGATCGACGGCCTCGGCGTTCTCGATCGCCGCGAGCGTGGAACGGAGCAGGGCCAGCGTCGCCTTGTCCCGGGCCCGCATGGCGGCGGGCAGCGCGGCTCGCAGCCGCTGCTGAAGCGTGTCGGGGGCGGCTGGAGGGTTCTCGTGCGTCATGCCCGTACGCTACGGCCCTCCGGCCCGGACCTCGACCGACTTCAGGCGGGCCCCGCCTTCACATACGCCACGAAGCAGGCCCATTCTTCGACGGAGAAGAGCAACGCCGGCCCCTGCGGGTCCTTGCTGTCCCGGATGGGGACCACGCCGGGTATCCCGTCCGCGACCTCGACGCACTCGCCGCCCTCTGGGCCGCTGTAGCTGGACTTACGCCAGCCCGGCAGGGCGGACGCGTCAACGAGGTGCGTTGAGATCATCACGGTTGTGCTCTCCTTCGCGGGAGGGACGGTTCAGGCCCCGAAGCGGCCCGCCTTGACGTCGGCGACGAAG
>NZ_JBSGHL010000046.1:0-72598 GCF_053604375.1 Streptomyces sp. NPDC004031
TGCCTCGTTCCTTGACCGATGTTCTTTTTTTCTTGCGCTCCTGGTTGCTGCCCCCCCCTCCCTGGGGGGGGGGGGGGGGGGGGGGGGGGGGGGGGCACGACGGTGTCCTTCACCCTGCCCCTCGCCCTCGCCCCCGCCACGAGCGGCGGGGGCGGGGCGACCTCCACGGCCGGGTAGGTCACCCCGCCGTCACGCCCGGTCGGTGGTCGCGGACCGCTCCCACGGCCAGCCCGTGCTGCGGCCGCGGCTGAGCAGGTCGATCATCGTGAAGAGCTTGTCGCTGAAGCCGCCGATCTCGTAGCGGTGCGGCGTGCTGGTGTCGATGGCGGCCGGGGCGTATCCCGCGGAGTTGACGCCGAACAGCGGGGTCTGGGGCGGGACGGCGCGGGAGACGGTCAGACCGCCGCTGTTGCCGGGCCACCGGAAGGCCTGCATGTCGGAGAACAGGACGACCCGGTCGTGGCCGCGGTACGCCGCCTTGAGGGCGGCGACCGTCTCCGTGCCGTGGCCGACCTCGCCGACCCGGCGGGTGAACGCCTCGGCCTGCCGCAGCACCGCACCGCCCTTGGCCAGCGGGTGGCTGAACGTCCCCGAGGCGAAGCCCACGAGGTCCACGTCGCAGCCGCGGGCCGCGAGCGCGACCGCGAACAGCGCGCCGACGTCCACGTGCCGCACCGTGCTGCGCGCCGAGACCTGCGCCTCCATCGACCCGGACGTGTCGACGAGCACCAGCGTGCGGCCCGGCATCGCCGGGACGTTGGCCGTGGCGGCGCTCAGCGCCTGCTCCAGGGCCTGGCCCCAGCGCAGCGACGGCGCCGCGCGGTACGCGGACAGGAAGCGGAACGGGAACTGCCGCGACCGGCGCACCTGCTCCGGGTCGGACAGCCGCGCCGCGACCGCCGCGGCGACGTCGTCGCCGACACCGGCCTCGTCGAAGTTGCGCAGGTTGCGGGTCAGCGCCATGAGCCCCATGTGCGGGGCGACCGCCGACCACGCGGCCGCGTCCATCGGGCCGAGGCTCGACAGCTGCTCCCACGTCATCCCGGCGGCGCCGAGCCGCGCGGGGTCCGCGAGGAACCACGCGCGCCGCTCCGCCTGCGGCATCGCGGCCGCCGCCCGGTAGGCGCTCAGCACCGGCAGCCGGGCGGTGACCCGTACCTCGGGCCGCTTCCAGCGCCGGTCGGCGAGGTAGTCGAAGAGGTCCGCCTGCCACGGGCCCGCGGGCACCGGCTTGGCCAGCGCGACGACGTCGGCCATCCGCCACGCGGCGCCGGTGCCGTCGTACTTCAGCGCGGCGCGCTCGGTGTACAGGCGGGTCACCGCGTCAGCGACACCGCGCTGCACCCCGCCGGGCAGTGTCGCCTTGCCGGTGCGCGCCTTCCAGTACGCCACGAACTCCGCGGGCTCGTCGGCCCGCAGCATCGCGTCGGAGACCATCTTCCGTACCGGGACGGACGGTTCGCGGCGCAGCCCGCCCGCGCGGCGGGCGAGCGCGGACTCCGCGGCCGTCACGATCGCCGCCGAGCGCATGTTCATCTCGCCGCGCAGATACGGCACAAAACGCGCGACCCAGTCGGGATCGGCCTTCGTCGCGGCGTGCACCAGGTCGCGGAAACGGGTGTCGCGGGCATCGCCGGACTCGTAGAAAGAGGCCTCGCCGACCATGTTCACGGCGGCGAAGAGAAACAGCTCGCTCTTCACGCCGCGCCGGTACGCGGCGCCGCCCTCGAATGTCGTCGTGGTGCCGCTGGTGCTCAGGGGGCTGGTGGGCGCGGAACGCGCGCGGGCGAACTTGGCCATCTCGGTTGCCTTTTCGGGAAAAGCGCGGTCCGGCGGCACGCGGAACCACGGAATTTCTGGCCCGGAGGGGCGGGAAATCCGGAATCCACGGATCCGGTGGACCGGCTGGACGGAAATGTCCGGGCCGTCGGCGGACGGACGACCTGCGAGGCGCCGCGAGTACCTGTCGCAAGAGCTACGTTTGGTGCTCTGCCCCTGAGCTACGGAGCCATGGCGGCTCCGGCGGGATTCGAACCCGCGACCTCCCCGTTAGCAGCGGAAGTATGCCCTCACTGCGCTTCGCGGCGCCTGTGCAGTTGTCGTACCGTCGCCGTGCGCGGATGCGCCGGCCCGGCCGCGAGGCGACCGGATCGGGGAGACAGCCGGAGTCAGGAAGCAGGCGAGTACCAGGTCGTGCGGGCTACTGAGCAACAGAGCCCGAGGACTCCGGCGGGACTCGAACCCGCAACCACTCATTACCAGAGAAGTAAGCCCGTACTGCGCTTCGCCTGCCACCTGAATCCGGTTGTCTTCCCCGAAGGGTGCTGCGAGTACCCGTGGACCGGGGGTTTCGGTATTCGATGGTTTCGAAGGAACCCCCTGTCAGCGCTTCGCGGCAGTCCTCACTGTAGGGCGGGCGGGCCGCGGCTTTCCAAGGCTTTTTCCCTGCCGCGCAGGGCGACTTGGCATACTGGCCGCATGACGGCAGCGGCGGAGGGGGACGGGGGCGCGCCCCGTGCGGCCCGCACCCCGGGCGGTACGGCGTGGCGCGCGGCGGTGCTGGTCGTCCTCGCCCTCGTGCTCATACCCGGCGGCTGCGCGCTCGGGTACAAGCTGGTCGGCTACGACGTCCGGCTGGGCATGGTCGCCGCCTTCCCCGTGGCGGTGTGCGTCGCCGCCCCGACGGTGGTCTGGCTGCGCGCCCGGCAGGGCCACATCGCCGTCCCGCTGCTCGGCACCGTGCTCGCCGTCCTGTCGGGCGCCACCCTGCTGCACGACCACCGCGCGGTGTATGCCGGCCACGCGCTGCACCTGCTGCGCTCCGGCTCGGCGGTGTACGAGGAGGCCCTCTTCGCGGCCGGCGCGGTGGCCGCGCTGCTCGCGCTGGTCGTCGCGGCGATCGACGGCCACCTCCACCCGCGCGGGGACTGAACCCCGCTCCCGGAGGCACCCGACAGCCCGCCCGGCGGCGAACGGGAACGCTCGGGCTCTTCCGTACGCGCGTAGAATCCCGCATCATTGCGGTGTTCCACCTTGCACTGCCGGCACATCAGTCGCATCCGGCCCAGCCCGGGGCCGGGTCCGCACGAGGCACGAGAGACCGCTCCGCCCGCAAGCGCGCACCGCCGGGCCCCGCCCGGAACGGCACGGCCCGTACCCCCCCCGCACGGCCCGCACGGAGATCCGTACCGCTCGTCGGCCTGCGGGGACCGCACACGGCAGCACCGGCACCACCGCACCCTTCCGCCGCACCCCCGGCGCATCACCGCAACGGCACGTCACCGCAACGGCACGTCACCGCAACGGCGCGGGCACGTAGCCCTCTCACGATCTTGTCATGGGCATGAAAAATTGTGGTTCTCGTCCCCGCGCACACCCACCCCCGCGCCGCCGCCGCGATGCGCGCACACCGCCGTTCATCGCATTGTCATGCACAGGTCACAAAAGTCGGCCTGTGCCACCGTCCGAAAGGAACGCGACATGGCCTGCGGATCGACCTCCCTCTGGGCCGGTGAAGCCACCTGGTTCTGCTGCGGCAACGCCTGGGGCTCCTGCGGCAGCGCCGGCACCGGCGCCTGCGGCACCTGCCAGTCCGGCAAGAACATGGCCGCCTGGCCCAACCTCTCCGCCGCCTGCTACGACATCACCCGCCCCGACCTGTGCGGCGAGGGCATGCCGCGGCGCACCTGCGGCGCGACCATGAACGTCAAGCACCAGTGCTCCGGCGCCTCCGTGTGCGTCACCCTCGCCGACTGCGGCCCGCGCACCAAGAGCTTCTGCGGCGAGGCCACCTGCTGCAACGGCGCCTGCCGCACCAACCGGGTCATCGACCTGACGCCGTCCGCCTTCTCCGCGATCGGCAGCCTCAGCTCCGGCAAGGTCCCGGTCTACATCTACGAGTGACCGCGGCGCCCCCACCCCACCCCCAGGAAGGACGACATGAGCCACAGCCACGACAACGGCGGGCGCCACCTGGACCGCCGGCGCTTCCTGACCACGGCCGCTATCGGCGGGGCCACCATCGTCGGCGCCTCCGCGCTCGGCGGCCTCGACGCCGAGGCCGCCTTCGCCGAGCCCATGCCCTCGCTCGACGCGGCGATCCCCGCGGCCTTCGCCGAGGGCCGCGTCGTCGCCATCAACCGCAACGTGCTGGACGTCGCCGGCTCGCACGGCGAGCGGCACCTCGTCCAGCTCACCAACGCCACCAGCATCTGGAAGCTGCGCACCACCACCGCCGAGGCCGTCGAGCCCGGCGACGGCCTCTACGCGCGCGGCGCCGTCATGCCCGACGGCACCATCGCCGCCGACGCGGTGTGGGTCAACATCGTCAACGTCTACGTCACCATCCGCGGCATCGCCAAGGACCGGCTGCACCTCAGCCACGGCGGCAACGAGGTCGTCGGCCACATCGTGCCCGACACCACCACCGCCTCCTACCTCGGCGGCGCGCTCACCGCCGACCTGTCCCGCACCCGCATCGGGCAGGAGGCGCAAGTGCTCGGCGCCTGGCGGCCGTCCGACGGCCACATCGACATGGCCCGCGTCTCGCTCGGCCACTGACGGGAGGCGCCATGATTCCGCTGGTCTCCAACCTCGCGCCGCTGGTGTGCGCGGTGCTGCTGGTGGCGACGGGCGCCGGCAAGGCGTTCGGCCGGCAGACCGCCCAACTGGCCGCGAACACCGTGCTGGTGCGCGTGCTGGGCGACGGGCGCCGCGCCACGCTCGCGCTGCGCGCCATCGGGGCGGTCGAACTCGCCCTGGCCGCAGCGCTGTTCGCCGTACCCGACACGGTGGCACCGGGCGCCGCGACCGTCGCGCTCGGCGTCGGCTTCACCGGCTACCTGGCCTACGCCCGGTCCACCGCGCCGGAGTCGTCGTGCGGGTGCAGCGCCCGCGCGGAGGGCCCGATCGGGGTGCGCGCCTTCACCCGGGCCGGGCTGGTGGTGGCCGGCGGGGCCGTGGCCGCGACCGCCGACGCCCCGTGGTGGTCGCAGGTCTCCGACCGCCCGGCCGGATCCGCGGCCGTCCTGGTGCTCGCCGCCGCCGTACTGGCGGTGCTCGTCGCCGACCTCGACCGGACGCTGCGGGTGCCGCTGCGGCGGGCCCGGCTGCGGCTGTTCGGCCACCCGCTGCCGCCGGGCGGCGGCGCGGGCGAGCGGGTGCCGGTCGCCGCGAGCGTCGAACTGCTGGAGAACTCGCTGGCCTGGCAGTCCGCCATGCCGATCGTCCGCTCCGGGCTGCTCGACCACTGGGACGACGAGGGCTGGCGGGTGCTGCACTACACCGGCGCCTACCGGGACGCCCGCGGCACCCACCCGGCCAGCGTGCTCTTCGCGCTGGACCTCACCCTCACCGTGGACTCCGCGCCGCACCCGGCGGTGCGGGTCTCGGTGATCGACGACGTGACCGGCGAGGTGGTCCCGTCCGCCGTGACACCCCCTGTCGCACGGCGGGCACCGCTCCCCATGACCACCTGACCGGCCCGGCCCGCGCCCCCGTCCGGCAGCCGCCCGGACGGGGGCCGCGGTGCGCCGGGCCGCCGCGTCTCAGGCCGCGTCGGCGGCCCGCGGGGTCGGCAGGAAGGTCACGATGCGGCGGCGCGGGTCGTGCGCGGGGGAGGAGACGAGCGTGCGGACGTACTGCGGCGGGCCGCCCGCGGGCGGGACCAGCAGCCGCACCTGGCCGTCGTTGTGCAGCGAGATCCGGCTCGACTCGTCCACCGCCCGCCACAGCGCGGCCAGTTCCGGATCGACGGTGCCGCGTCCGGTGATCTCCGCGACCACGGACCGCAGTTCGGGGCTGCGCCCGGTCTCCGCCTCCAGCCGCAGCTGCCGCAGATACGGGGTGGCCCAGCCGGTCGCCCAGTCGCCGCACAGCCGCCGCGCGTACGGGCTGAACAGCACGAAGCGCAGCAGGTTGGCGGGTGCCCGCTCACCCGCGGCCAGGAACAGCCCCTGCCAGGCGGCGTTGCTCTCCTCGATCCGCCACCCGGCGTCCACCGCGAGCGCCGGTACCGGCAGCAGCCGCAGGTACGACGTCCAGCCGCTCACCGCCCCGGGGTCCGGGCGGCCGGGACCGCGCGGCGGGAAGCCTCCGCTGGCCACCACCCACAACTCGTCGCGCCGCCCGGCGTCCAGGCCCAGCGCGGTGGCGAGCGCGTCCAGCCGGTGCGCCGGGATGCTCCGGACGCCGCCCTCCCAGTCCTGGTACAGCCGCGTCGAGACGCCCACCCGCGCGGCCACGTCCTGCTGGCTCAACGCGCCGCGCGCGCGGCGCGCCTGGCGGAGGAAGCCGTGGATGAGCGGCGGAGGGCCCTCGCGGTACGCCGCCATCGTGCATCTCCTCCGATCCCGGGATCCGGCCACGGCGGGCGGTGGCAGAGGTGCGGCACCGCGTGGCGACTGGCGCTCCGATGCTCCGTGCCGGTCGCGAAATGTGTCAACCGGCGCCCGCCGCGCGGCAGATGACCTGCGGTTCCGGGCATGGTCCGGGAAACGGCGGGAAGTGACACTCCGTCGGCCAGGATCGGTCCGGCCCCGGCGACCTGCGACTTTGCGCCGCGGGGCCGAATCGGCGCCCTTGCGCCGCCGGGTACGGCGGGTCTGTCCACATTGGTACGTGTCCCATTTTGGACAACAGATCGGCGAGAGGAGCCAATTACCTGCTCACAGGCTTGCCGAGCGCTGACAGGGGAACAAAAGGCCTGATCGGGAGGTGTGGATGCGTAGGCCAGCGTTCGTGGCGGAAGGGGCGCCGCGTCGGGTACGAATTCTCCCGTTGGTACACACCACGGCCCGGCGACGGGACGCGGCGCGTACCGGCGGAACCGCGTTCCGCACCGCAGCACCCGCAGTCGTCGCATCACCTGTAGGACCCTGCACCACTCCGCTCCCGGCTTCGGCCCCCGTGACCGCGGCCGGGGTGCGCCGAAGGCCACCGGTCGGCTCTGCCCGGTTCGGGGGGGAGCCTTCGGCGAGTCGTGTGGAGGGCCGGCATGTCCCGCCGGCCCTCCACCACGTCACGCGCTGCCGTCTCCTGGAGGTCGTCATGGCGTACGAGCCGCCCGCCGATCCGTCCGCGCCCGCGCCGCCCTGCGCGCACGCGCCCGCGAAGGGCGTACGGGACGGCGCCGGGAACGACGCACCGCCCCCGCCGCGCGACCGGATCGGCTTCACCGCCGCCGACCCCTCGGCCACCCGCCGCCGCCTCACCGACCTCGTCGCCGCCCTGCGCGCCACTGCCGAGCACGCCGCCGCCGCGGGCCCCGACGACCCGGCGGTGGACTTCCCCGCCTCCGCCGAGAGCGGCGACTACGCGGCGCTGCTGGCCGCCTTCGCCGACCTCGACGACCTCGCCGACCTCGACGAGCCGGAAGGCGCCGCGCCCGTGCCGTGCCCGGAGCGCCCGGCCACCGGAATCGGCCCCGTACCGGGCGGGGCGGCCGCGACCGTGCTGGGCCTGGAGCGGGCCGTCGTCGACTTCTGCACCGACCTCGCGCTCGGCGACCGCCGCCGCGTCCACGGCCAGGTGACCGGCGGCGCCGCCGAGGGCCTGCTCGGCGGGCTGACGGCGGCGCGGCGCGCCCTGCCCGGCGCGCCGCTGTACGTCACGGCCGCCGCGCACCACGCCACCCTCCACCACGCCTGCCGCCTCGGGCTGGACGTCGTCCAGGTCCGGCAGGGCGAGGACGGCGCCATGGACCCCGCGGCGCTGGAACAGCTCACCGCCGCGCGCCCCGGCGGCGCGATCGTGCTGGCCACCGCGCACACCGCGGGCGGCGAAGGCGGCGACGACCTGGCCGCGATACGGGCCGCCGCCACCCCCGCCGGACCGGTCCACGTCCACGTCGAGGCCGGACCCACCGGCCTGACCGCCCCCTTCGGGCACCGCGGCCTCGCCTGGGACCTGCGCGACGGCGCCGACAGCCTCTCCTTCACCGCCCACCGCCTGCTCGGTCTGCCCGTGCCCTGCGGGGTGCTGCTCACCGCCGGCGCCGTCCCGCCCGAGCGCGGCGACGCGGGCCGCACCGACGCGGGCCGCACCCCCAACCCGCTGGCCACCGCCCTGCTGTGGGCCGCGCTGCGCGACCGCGGGTACGACGGGGTGCGCGCGCTCGTCCACACCTGCTACGCGACCGCCGACTACGCCGCCGGGCACATCACCGCCGCCGGCTACCACGCGGTGGCCACCGGACACGGTCTGACCGTGCGCTTCCCCCGCCCCACCGCCGAGGTGTGCGCCCGCTGGCGGCTCGCCACCGCCGGCCCGTACGCCTGCCTGACCGCCCTCCCGCCCGTCACCCCCGCCCGGGTGGACGCCCTCTGCCGCGACCTCTTCGCCGGAGGCCCGCTGCCGACCGTTCCCTTCCCCCGCCCGGCCTCCGAGCCCCGGACCGCGTGGGTGACCCGATGACCGCACCGACCAGCACCGCCGGACACACCCTCAGACCGGCGCCCGACCCGGGCAGAGCCGGGCGCCGCCGCACCCGCACGCTTGGCGACGTGCGGGTGCGGGCCCACCTTCCGCGGCTCCCGCGGACCGGCCGTCCCGCCCGCGTCGGCCCCGCCACCGGCGCGGCCCCTTCCCCGCGGGACGGCTGACATGCCCACCCCTCACCCGTACGAGCCCCCGACGCCGGACGCGCACGCCTCCGGCGCCTCGCCATGGGGGTACGGCACCTGGGCGGCCGCGGCCGCACCCGGCGACCACGAGCCGGAACCCGGCCCGTACGGCGGACGGGAGCCCGGGGCCGCGGGCGGGACGGGCGCGGAGTGGCTGGTGCCCGTCAGGGTGCCGGTCATCCCCGTCGCCACCACCCCGTGGACCGGCGACTGGTTCGGCGCCGGACCCGCCGACGCCGCGCCCGTCACCCCGGTGAGCGTGGCCGTCCTGCCCGGCGGCACCGTCCACACCTGGGGCACCGTCATGTCGCAGGCCCGCGGTCTCGCCGACGACACGCACCCGGCGTGGTCGGCCGCGGCCTGGCAGGCCCGCGAGAGCGGCCGCGCCACCCACGTCGCCGTCGGCCACCCCGACGGCCGGGTCGAGCGGCTGCTCGTCGAGGCCGACGGCACCGCCCACCCGGCACCGCGGCCCGCACCGCCGGTGCCCGCGCGCCGCCCGCCCGACCCCTGCTGGGGCGACCCGGCGGACATGCCGCACGACCTGTGCGCCCTCGCCGTCGGCGCTGACCCCGACCCGTCCGCCGCCCTCGGCCGCGCCGCCGGGGACGCCGCCCGCGACGGCGACTGGCCCGCCGCCACCCACTACGCCACCGTCGCCGCCGCCCGGCTGCACGCCCAGGGCGCCTCGGCGGGCGCCGACAAGGCCGCCCGGCTCGCCGTCACCGCATGGCTGCGCACCGCCGACACCCCCGACACCGCGGCGCTCGGCTTCTCCCTCGTCCACCTGCTCATCTCGACGCTGCCCGGACTCCAGGGCCCGATCGCCGCACTGCTGCGCCGCCTCGCCGACCACCTCCCGGCGGCGCCCCGCTGAGCCCGCGCACGCCGGGGCGTGCCGTCACACCCCGGTGAAGAGCCCCGCGAACTCCTCGTCGCGCGCCAGCTTCAGGCCCGCCTCGAAGCGGCTCGCGGCGTTCAGCCGCTCCATCAGCTTGGCGATCGCGCGCTGCACCGTACGGCGGTGGACACCCAGCTTGCGGGCGATCTGGTCGTCGCTGAGGCCCGACGCCATGAGCCGGATGATGACCCGCTCCTGGGCGGTGACCGCGTCCGCGTCCTCCGCGCCGCCGCCCGCCGAGGACACCAGCGGCCGCCCGCGCAGCCAGAAGTCCTCGTACACCGCGCGGAAGGCCCGCATCAGGGCCGCGCCGCGCACCACGATCAGGGTGTCCGACGGGTGTTCGGGGTCCGCGGCCATCAGCGCCGCGTCGGAGTCGAAGGTCAAGAGGTCGAAGGGCGCGTGGTCGATGAGCCGCAACTCCACGCCCGCGTCGGCCAGATCGTGCAGCCAGCGGGCGTACTTCGGCGACGCCAGACACGACATCGGGTAGATCGCGCGGCTGATGATCCCGCGCTCCATGAGCGAGCGGTCGTGCGCCAGCGAGGCCTCCAGGACCTCGATCGCCGGCATCGGCCCCGGGTGCATCGAGTCGATCCGCTCCCGTGCCGCGTCCGACAGATCCAGCCGGATGCGCTGCTTGCGCCGCGGCTCGGAGACGAACTCCACGGCCACCTCACGCGTTTCGCGCGTCTCACGCTGGACCGCGGGCCGGTAGACGGCCAACAGCGCCTCCGTGACGCGCTGCAGCCGCACCCCGTTGCGCAACTGCTCGGTGGCATTGGCCTGGTAACGGTCCATCGCGCGGGCGAGCGCCGCGTCCGGATCGACGGCCTCCGCGACCCCGTCACGTATCTGCACCAGCCCCAGATCCGCCAACCGCCCCCAGCCGCGCCCGCCCTGGACCTCGTCCAGCTCCGCGGCCGCGTACAGCTCGGCGGTGGACGGCGGGCTGCCGCCCGTCATCCTGCCGCGGGCCCGCAGCGCCTCGTACAGCGCCAGCGCCGCGTCCTCGTCCCGCTGCGTACCGACCACACCGCCCGGACCGCCTGCCGCGGCCCCCGGCGGGCGGCCGTCCCCGCTCGGCACCGGAAGCATCCGTCCACCCCCACCTTCCCGGGCGACCCGGCGCCCCACCCGGATACGGGGACGCTCACGCCCCCGGGGTACCCCGTGCTCCCCGCGTATCCGCGCCGGCCGCAGCGCGCCGCGCACATCCGGAGCCGGCGCCCGCCGGGGCGGTGACACCCCCGCGCCCGCGGCCCGCGCCGCGTCGGCCGTCGTGGCCGCTTCCGCCGCGGGACGGCATGTGACGCCTCCGGCTCCACTTTCGGATCATAGTGTGCCGGATCCCGTCCGAGACGGCTCGGGCACTGCCCGTTCCGGCAGTGCCCGCGCGCCCGCCGTCAGAGGTCGAACTCCTGCGGGTTGAGCCCCACCGCGAAGCACGCCTCGCGCACCACGCCCTTCTCCGTCGCGTCGAAGTCGCCGTCGGCGCCGCCGATGACGATGCCGATCTGGATCACCGCACGGGCCTCCGTCGGCTTCTTCTGCACCTTGGCGATCTCCTGGAGGATCCCCACCTTGCCGAACGCGAAGTCGGCGGTCAGCTTGCCCAGGTAGTCGTCGAAGCGCCGCTGGAGGTCCTGCGCCGGGAAGTTCTGCAGCACCTCGTTGGTGCCGATGAGGGCGGCGACGCGCTGCCGCTCGGACGGGTCGACCGACCCGTCGGCGGCCGCCACGAGCGCGCACATCGCCATGCTGGCGTCACGGAAGGCGCCGCTCTTGAGGTCGTTCTTCTTGGCGTTGAGCTGCGCCTGCATGTTCGTGGCGGACTCTTTGAAGCGGTCCCACAGGGCCATGGGGGGTTTCTCCTCGTACGGACGGTTCGTTTCGCCCAGAGAACTCCGCGACCGCGTTCCGGAGTTCCCGGCCCCCGCCGCGGCGGCTCGGGGGGCCACAGGACTCAGGTGGTCAGGACGACCTTGCCCGTCGTCCCCCTCGCGGTGAGCGCCGCGTGCGCGGCGCCCGCGTCCTGGAGGGCGAAGGGCTGGACGCCCGGCACGAGCGTGCCCTCCGCGGCAGCCGCGAGCGCCGCCGACTCCAGGGCGCGCAGCCCCTCCGGCGTGCCGGTGAGCTTCGCCAGCGCGGGCCCGACCAGCGGCCGGGAGTCCACGCCCGGCACGGCCTCCGCGGGGCCGCCGGAGGCCCAGCCGTAGACGAGGTGCCGTCCGCCGGGCGCCAGCAGGCCCAGCGCGGCGGTGGCCGCGTCACCGCCGACGCCGTCGAAGACGACGGTCGCCGCGCGCTCGCCGCCGAGCACCGTCCGCACCTCGTCCGTCCAGCCCGGCCGCCGGTAGTCCACCGCGGCGGCGCCCAGCGCGCGGACCGCCGCGACCTTGTCGGGCCCGCCCGCGACACCCACGACGTCCGCCCCGAGCGACAGCGCGTACTGCACGAGCAGCGTGCCGATCCCGCCCGCCGCCGCGAGCACGACGACCGTGTCCTGCGGTGCCAGCTCCGCGAGCCGCAGGATGCCCAGCGTGGTGCGGCCGGTGCCGATCATCGCGACGGCCGCGCGCAGATCCAGCGTGTCCGGTACGGCGTGCAGCCGCGCCTGCGGTACGACCGCCAGCTCCGCGTAACCGCCGGGCGCGGTGCCGAGGTGGGCGACGACGCGCTGCCCGAGCCACGCCGGGTCGGCGCCCGGACCCACCCGGTCGACGGTCCCGGCGACCTCCCGGCCCGGCACGGTCGGCAGCTCCGGCAGCGGGATCGGGCCCGAGACCCGCCCCTCCCGCAGCCACGTGTCGACCAGGTGCACCCCCGCTGCCGCGACCGCCACCCGCACCTCACCCGCGCCCGGCTCCGGGTCCGGCACCTCCTCGTACCGCAGCTCCTCGGGCCCCCCGAACTCGTGCAGTCGTACGGCAAACACGTCCTCGCCCTCCGCTCCCGCCGCCCGCAGCGGCGCCTGCCCCCAGCCAACCCCGCCCGGCGGGCCCGGCCAATCGGCCTTTCGCCCTAGGACGGGAGGCCCCCGGCGGATTCCGGCTGGCCGGACGTCGCCGAGTTCCCGCCGTTCGGCGGTGGAAAGGTGGGAGGAATCCAGGGCGTGACGTGGCCGCCCTGCGGGGGCAGCAGTCCCTCCTGGGTGCCGCGGTCGCGGCGCCGGGCGAGCGTTTTTGGGGGCGCGGGGAACTGCGCGAGAAACCACCCACCGGCCGGTGGTCCGGAAACGACAGCAACTGCCCCTTCGGGCGGGGGGCTACCCGCACCCCTGATGGTTGCCCCCGCAGGGTCAGACGCGGGGGTAGCGGGCCAGGAGGGTCCAGAGGGCGGGGTTGGCGGACAGGGTGTCGTGCATGTCGGTCAGGTCGGCCACGACGTCGTGGAGGAAGTCGCGGGCCTCGCGGCGGAGGTCGGTGTGGCGGACGGGGAGCGGGGGCTCGTCGGGGAGCCAGTCCGCGGTGACGTCGACGAAGCCGAAGCGGCGGACGAAGCGGAGCCGGTCCGGCGACTCGGTGAAGTCGAACTCCGCGTGCTGGGGGCGGGCGGCGCGGCTGCCCGCGGGGTCGCGGTCGAGCTGTTCGGCGATGTCGCACAGCGCCCACGCGAAGTCGAGGACGGGCACCCAGCCCCACGCGGTGGCGAGTTCGCGCTCGCCCTCGGCGATGTAGACGTCGCCGCAGAAGAGGTCGTGCCGCAGGGCGCGGACGTCCGCGGTGCGGTAGTCCGTCTGCGGCGGGTCCGGGAAGCGGCGGGAGAGGGCGTAGCCGAGGTCGATCACCGGTCGATCGTCCCAGACCGGCGGACCGGAGCCGCGCCCCCAGCCCCCCGGCCCCCAGCCCCCCCGGCAAGGGGACCGCAAGGGGACGGCGCCCCTCCCGGCTGTGGGGGAGGGGCGCCGTCGAAGGGCCCTGCGTGGACGGGGGACGTCAGAGGCTGACGCCGAAGTCCGTGGCGATGCCCGCGAGGCCCGAGGCGTAGCCCTGGCCGACCGCGCGGAACTTCCACTCCGCGCCGTTGCGGTACAGCTCGCCGAAGACCATCGCGGTCTCGGTGGCGGCGTCCTCGCTCAGGTCGTAGCGGGCGATCTCCGCGCCGCCGGCCTGGTTGAGGATGCGGATGTAGGCGTTGCGCACCTGGCCGAAGTTCTGGCTGCGGGACTCGGCGTCGTAGATGGAGACCGGGAAGACGATCTTCTCGACGTCGGCGGGCAGACCGGCCAGGTTGACGTTGATCGCCTCGTCGTCGCCCTCGCCCTCGCCCGTGCGGTTGTCGCCGGTGTGGACGATGGTCTGGTCCGGCGTCTGCTTGTTGTTGAAGAAGACGAAGTGCGCGTCGGAGTAGACCTTGCCCGTCGCGTTGACCGCGATGGCGCTCGCGTCGAGGTCGAAGTCCGTGCCGGTGGTGGTACGGACGTCCCAGCCCAGGCCGACCGTCACAGCCGTCAGGCCGGGCGCCTCCTTGGTCAGAGAGACGTTTCCGCCCTTGGTCAGGCTTACCGCCATGGGAAGTCCCCTTATGTCTGGTCGTAGGTGTCGCGATCGAAACTACCGTCATCGGACTGAACGCGGACCGGGGATCTCGTGGTTCCGCACCTGGCGCTAATTCCGATGCGCCGGGGACGCGCACGCGCGACCATGGAAGACATGTACGGGCCACTGACCATCCGCGGTTCCGTCTCCGTGCCGGAGGCGGAGCTGCTGTGGCGTTTCTCCAGGTCGTCGGGTCCCGGCGGGCAGCATGTGAACACCTCGGACAGCCAGGTGGAGCTGCGGTTCGACCTCGCGGCGACCGAGGCGCTGCCGCGGGTGTGGAAGGACCGCGCGCTGGAGCGGCTGGCGGGACGGCTGGTGAACGGCGTGGTCACGGTGCGCGCCTCCGAGCACCGCTCGCAGTGGCGCAACCGGGAGACGGCCGCGACGCGGCTCGCGGCGCTGCTGGCCGAGGCGACGGCGCCGCCGCCGAAGGCCCGGCGCCCGACGAAGATCCCGCGCGGTATCAACGAGCGGCGGCTGCGGGTGAAGAAGCAGCGCGGCGAGACCAAGCGGGGCCGCTCCGGCGGCAGCTGGGAGTGACCCCGGGCCCGTTCCGCGGATCCGGCGGCCCCCGGGGGGCTCAGCGCAGGAAGCGGTAGCGCCCGCGGAAGTAGGCCAGCGGGCCGCCCTCCGCGCTCGGCGTGCGGGCGTCCAGGACGTGGGCGACCACGAGCGTGTGGTCCCCGGCGGGGACGCGCTGCGCGGTCTCGCACTCCAGTATCGACAGCGCCCCGCCGAGCACGGGCGCGCCCGAGTGCTCGCCGCGGTAGTAGGAGATGTCCTCGAAGAGCAGCCGGTCGCTGACCCGCCCGCGCAGCGCGAAGCGCCCGGCGATGTGCCGCTGGCTCTCGCTGAGCACGGAGGCGGCCCAGCGCGGCTGCCGTTCGAGCAGTTCGTCCATCCGGGACCCGGTGCGTACGCTCACCAGCACCATCGGCGGTTCGAGGGAGACGGACATGAAGGCGGTCGCGGTCATGCCGACGTCCTCGCCGCGCGGCCCGTCGTCCGGGTCGTGCGCGGTGATGAGGACGACGCCCGCGGTGAGGCGGGTCATCGCGGCGCGGAAGGCATCGGGGTCGACAGTGTGGGCCATGGTGGACCCAGCATGCCGGTCGCTCGGTGAGTGCAGCACGTACCTCACGGTACGGCTCGGTGGACGGATGCGGATCGGGCTGTGGTCGCAGTCATAACCTGTCGCGGTCCTAGGTCCCCGGCCGGGCGTCCGGCTGTACCCTCCGTATTCACATGCTTACGCGATGATGTGACTTGAGTCACAAGCGGCAGATATTGTTGACCCTGTGTACCGACCGCACAGCTCGCTGTGATTCAGTGGCCGGAGTAACCCGGTGCCGGCGGCGTCATCGGATGTATCGCGGAGACACGGGAGTTGGCCGTCCAGGGCGCGGAGAGGGGCATGGATACCGAATCGGAGCCG
Organism: Streptomyces sp. NPDC004031; assembly: GCF_053604375.1. Taxonomy (NCBI): domain Bacteria; kingdom Bacillati; phylum Actinomycetota; class Actinomycetes; order Kitasatosporales; family Streptomycetaceae; genus Streptomyces; species Streptomyces sp. NPDC004031. The sequence continues at coordinate 15,502 of NZ_JBSGHL010000046.1, forward strand.
TATGTCCGCCTCGCGACCCTGCGTCAGCTGCACCAGGTCGTGGCGGACCTCAACACCGCGCGCAGTCTCGCCGACACCATCCAGGCCGTCGCCGACGGTGTGGTCACCGGCCTCGGCTACGACCTCGCCGCCGTCAACCTGGTCCGGCCGGACGGCGACCTCGTCGTCGCCGCCTTCGCCGGCAGCGAGGCGGGCGAAGCGCTGCTCACCGGCAAGGTCGGCTCCCGCGCCGCCTGGGACCGGCGCCTCGGCATGGGCCGGCGCTGGGGCTCGCTGCGCTTCATCCCGCACACCGAGGGCTGGGTCCTCAACGACGACGACGTGCCGCAGTGGCACACCGACGGCCCGCTGCCCCGCTTCGCCGACGAATGGCACCCCGGCGACCGCCTCTACGCCCCCATGTACGCCTCCCTCGGCGGCGGCGGAGACATGCTCGGCGTCATATCCGTCGACAGCCCCTCCAGCGGCCGCCACCCCGGCCCCTGGGGCCAGGAAGCCCTCCAGATGTACGCCTTCCAGGCCGGCATCGCCATCAGCAACGCCCGGCTGCGCGCCAACATGCAGCGCGCCCTCGTCCGGCTGGAACGCGACCAGCAGGCACTGCGGGCCAGCGAGGAGAGCTTCCGGCAGGCCTTCGAGTACGCGCCCAGCGGTATGGCCATCGCCGAGATGGGCGGCGACCAGCACGGCAGGCTGCTGCGGGCCAACGACGCGCTGTGCCGGCTGCTCGGGCGCAGCGCGTCCGTCATGCGCCGCTACTCCTTCTCCGACCTCGTCCACCCCGAGGACGTCGGCCTGCTGCTGCGCACCTCCGCCGAAGGGGGCCGCGCGGAACTGCGGCTCGCGCGCCGCGACGGCACCTACGTGTGGGTGTCGCTGCGCAACTCCGTCGTCGCCGACACCACCGACGGGCCGCGCTTCCTGCTCACCCACGTCGAGGACATAGAGGACCGCAAGAGCCGCGAACTGCAGCTCGCCCACCGCGCCAGTCACGACTCCCTCACCGGGCTGCCCAACAGCGCGGAACTGCGCTCCCGGCTCACCGCCCGGATCTGCAACCGCCCCGGCGACAAGGACGCGGCCGCGCTCGCCGCGGAGGTCCAGGGACCCGACGAGTTCGCTTTCAGCTACGGCTACGGGCCCGACGAGCTGGCCTCGCCGCTCGGGGCGATCGGCTACGACTCGCACACCCATGTCGCCGTGCCCGACGAGCGCGACCCCGCGCCCGGGAAGGGGCTCGCCGTCCTCTTCTGCGACCTCGACGGCTTCAAGTCCATCAACGACCGCTTCGGCCACCACACCGGTGACGCCGTCCTCATCGAGGTCGCCCGCCGGCTCACCGGCGCGGTGCGGGACGGCGACACCGTCGCCCGGCTCGGCGGTGACGAGTTCGTCGTCCTCGCGGACGGGCTCGCGCCGGCGGACGCGGCGGATCTCGCGGTGCGGTTGCGCAACGCGATCACCCCGCCCATCCGTGTGGACGGCCGCGCCGTCCGCGTCGGAGCGAGCTTCGGTGTCGGCTGGGCCGGCTGCGGGATGACGGTGGAGGAGATCCTCCACTCCGCGGACCAGCGCATGTACGTGGAGAAGCGCAGCCGCTCCTCCTCCTCCCCCCGCCCCAGCCACCGCCGCGCGGGCTGACCCCCCCGCTCCGGGGTGATGGGCCGCCCGGGGCGCCGGCCCCTTCGTGGGGGAAGATCGGGCCATGGGTGAAAGTGAAGAGGAGGCGCGGCGGACCGCCGCGCTCAGGGCGTGCGGGCGCGTGCTCGCGAACCCCCCGCGGGAATCCGTCGCGGAGCGGCTCGCACGGCTCGTGAGGGAGGGCTCGGAGGCGTACGACACCACCGAGCCCGTCGACCTCTACGGCGACGAGAAGAGCGTCGTCGGCGAGCTGGAGCGCCGCACGGCGGAACTGCTGGGCACGGAGGCGGCCGCGTACTTCCCGACCGGCACGATGGCCCAGCAGGTGGCCCTGCGGGTGTGGGCGGGCCGAACGGGCAACCCCCTGGTGGCCCTGCATCCGCTGGCGCATCCGGAGATGTACGAGCGGGACGCGCTGAGCGTGCTGACGGGCCTGCGGACCGTGCATCCGACGCGGGACCCGCGGATGCCCTCCGCCGAGGAGGTCGCGGATCTCGACGAGCCGTTCGGCGCGCTCATGCTGGAGCTGCCGCTGCGGGTCGCGGGCTATGTGCTGCCGACGTGGGACGAGCTGACGGCGACGGTCAAGGCGGCCCGCGAGCGGGACGCCGTCGTGCACTTCGACGGTGCCCGGCTGTGGGAGTGCGCGCCGCACTTCGGGCACACGCTCCAGGAGATCGCGGGCCTGGCCGACAGCGTGTACGTCAGCTACTACAAGTCGCTGGACGGCATCTCGGGCGCCGCGCTGGCCGGTTCGGCGGATTTCGTGGCGGAGGCCAAGGCGTGGCGGCACCGCTACGGGGGGCAGGTCTTCATGCAGTTCCCGGCGGTGCTCTCGGCCCTGGCGGGTCTGCGGGGCGAGCTGCCGCGGCTGCCGTCGTACGTGGCGCACGCCCAGGTCGTGGCCCGTGCGCTGCGCGAGGGGCTGGCGGCGGGCGGTGCGACGTGGCCGCGGACGTATCCGGACGCGCCGCACACCCACCAGTTCCAGGTGTGGCTGCCCTACCCCGAGGACGTCCTCAACCGGGCGGCGCTGGAGCAGGCCGAGGAGCGCCGCGAATCGCTCTTCGGGCGCTACCAGTTCTTCGAGCCGCGGCTGCCGGGCCTGTCGATGCTGGAGATGACGGTCGGGCGTGAGGCCCTGGAGTGGACGGAGTCCGACATCCACGCGGCGGCGGCCGACTTCGCGCGCCGTCTGCCCTGAGGGCTCGCCGCCGGCGGGGCGGATCCCGCCGGCGGCGCCCGCTCAGGCGCGCAGCAGCAGCTTGCCGGTCGTCGCCCGGGACTCCACCAGGCGGTGCGCCTCGCCCGCCTCGGCGAGGTCCAGCTCCGCGGTCACGGGCAGTTCGACGCCCCCGTCGAGCACCGTGCGGAAGGCCGCGTCGGCGAGTTCGCGCAGCCGCGCCGGGTCCTGCGCGGCGAGCCCCATGAGGGAGAAGCCCGCGACGGACTGGGCGGCGGGGTAGACGTCGGCGGGCCCGATCTGCCAGGGCGCGGCATTGCCGGAGTTGCCGAAGGAGACGAGCCGGCCGAAGCGCGCGGTGACGGCGAGGGTCCGGCGGAAGGTCTCGCCGCCGACCGCGTCGAGGGCGATGTCCACGCCCCGCCCGCCGGTCGCGGCGAGCACCTGCTCGTCGAAGTCGGTGGCGAGGAAGACCTGGTCGTAGCCGGACTTCAGGGCGTGCGGCGCCTTGTCCATGCTGGAGACGACACCGTAGACCGCCTTCGCCCCGCCCAGCCGGGCCAGTTGGCCGGCGACCGTGCCGACGCCGCCCGCGGCGCCCTGCACCAGGACGGTGTCGCCCTCGCGCAGCCGCGCGATGTCGTGCAGCACGCCGTACGCGGTCGGCATCACGGTCGGCAGGGTCGCCGCGGTGCGCAGGTCGAGCCCGGCGGGCACGGCGAAGGCGCTGGCGGCGGGCACGGCCGCGATCTCGGCGTAGCCGCCGCCGCGGACGAACGCGGCGACCTCGTCGCCCGGGGCGTGCCCCGTGACGCCCTCCCCGACGGCGAGCACGCGCCCGGCGACCTCCAGGCCGGGCCGGAAGGGCAGCGCGTCGACCTGGTAGCCCTTGGTGCGGGCCATGATGTCGGCGAAGTTGACGCCCGCGTAGGCGACGGCCACGGTGATCTCGCCGGGGCCCGGTTCCGGATCCGGCACCTCCACGAGCCGCAGCACGTCCGGTCCGCCGAACTCCTCGATGACGATCGCGCGCATGGCGCCTCCCCGTAGTCCTCGTCCGTCCACTGCGTCGCTTGTCTCGCAGCGGTGTCGATCAAACGCACCGGACTTCGCTTTTGATTCCGCGTCGGTCCGGGCCCCCTACCCGCTCCCGGGGCGGTTCAGCCCCGGGAGCCCGGGTCACAGCCCGCCGCCGCCCGCCCGCACCAGACCCGACTCGTACGCCAGGACGACCGCCTGCACCCGGTCGCGCAGGCCCAGCTTGGTGAGGATGCGGCCCACGTGCGTCTTGACCGTCGCCTCCGACAGCACGAGCTTCGCGGCGATCTCACCGTTCGACAGGCCCTGCGCGACCAGCAGCAGCACCTCGCGCTCGCGGTCGGTGAGCTTGTCCAGCTCCTTGTGCCGCGGCTCGGACTCCGGGGCGGGCAGCATGGGCGTGAAGCGGTCCAGCAGCCGCCGGGTCGTGCTGGGCGCCACGACCGCGTCCCCGCTGTGCACCGCGCGGATCGCGGCCAGCAGCTCGTCCGGGGGGACGTCCTTGAGCATGAAGCCGGCCGCCCCCGCCTTGAGCGCGGCGAACGCGTACTCGTCCAGGTCGAAGGTGGTCAGGATGAGCACCCGCGGGCCGTCCTCGCGCTCCCGGTCGCCGCCGCAGATCCGCCGGGTCGCCTCCACCCCGTCCATCCGCGGCATCCGCACGTCCATCAGCACCACGTCCACCCGGGTGGCGCGCAGCACCTCCAGGGCCTCCGCGCCGTCGCTCGCCTCCGCGACGACCTCCATGTCCGGCTGCGCGGCCAGCACCATCCGGAAGCCGGTGCGCAGCAGCACCTGGTCGTCCACGAGCATGACCCGGATTCCCATCACGTCCCCATCCGTCACTTCACGACTCCGTTCAGCGCCCGGTCCGCAGCGGAAGCACCGCGCTGATCCGGAAACCCCCGCCGGGCCGCGGCCCGGCCGTCAGCGTGCCGCCGACCATGCCGATCCGCTCCCGCATACCGATCAGGCCCTGGCCCAGGCCGTCCCGGCCGCCCTCCTCGTACAGCGCGTCCGCGCCGCCCCGCCCGTCGTCCTCGATCAGCAGATCCAGCTCCTGCTCGCCGAAGCCCAGCACGACACTCGCGCTGGCCCCGTCCCCGCCGTGCTTGCGCACGTTCGTCAGCGCCTCCTGGACGATGCGGTACGCCGTCAGCTCCACACCGCTCGACAGCGGCCGGGCCTGCCCCGCGACCTCGAACCGCACCGGCAGACCCGCGCCGCGCACCTGGTCGATCAGGTCCGCGAGCTGGTCCACCCCCGGCTGCGGCACGTACTCGCCGCCCGCGTCGTCCCCCGCCCGCAGCAGGCCCAGCAGCCGCCGCATCTCCGCGAGCGCCTGCCGGCCCGTCGTGGAGATCGTGCTCAGCGCCTGCCGCGCCTGGTCCGGGGCGGCGTCCATGACGTACGCGGCGCCGTCCGCCTGCACCACCATCACCGAGACGTTGTGCGCCACCACGTCGTGCAGCTCCCGCGCGATACGCGCCCGCTCCGCCGCCACCGCGGCCTTCGACTGCGCCTCCCGCTCCCGGTGCATGCGCTCGGCGCGCTCCTCCAGCTGCGCGTAATACGCCCGGCGGGTACGCAGCCGGTCGCCGATCACCCACGACAGGGCGAAGATCACCGTCAGGAAGAACGTCTGGAGCAGCGTCGTCCAGATCGTCGAGTACTTGTCGTCCGGTGGCCACCGCGCCATCGCGATCGGCGTGGCCAGCAGCCCCCCGGTCAGCGCGACCCGCGAGGACCAGCGGGTGCCGGTCGCCGCGCACGTGTAGATGATCGCGAGCATCGCGGCGTCGCCGGGGTTCGGCGCCTTCACGTCCAGCGCGAGCTGGGCCAGGCCCGTCGCGATCGCCAGCAGCAGCATGCGCTCGGGCGCGCGGCGGCGCAGCGCGACGACCGTGGCCAGGGCCATCGACAGCGGCACGGCGGCGACGCGCGCCGCGGGCGAGGGGGTCGCGTCCGCGGCGATCCACACGGCGCACACCATCAGGAGGACGACGGCCCAGAAGGTGTCGACCCCCGTCGGGTGGCGTCGGAAGAAGTCGTAGATGCGCTGCACATAACCCAGCGTAAGGAGCGTGGCGCTCCGCGGGGTCACCCCTCGGACCGATCCCACGTCCACCTTGGGGTGGACCCCGCCCCCGCCCCCGTACGCCCGCGGGCGCCCCTTTGCGGGCGAGGGCACTCGTTTTTCAGGGGCGCGGGGTACTGCGCCACAAGCCCACCACCGGCAGAAGGCCGCGACGCCCGCCGTAGGGGGAGTTGGGCGCGTCACAGAAGGGCGCCCCCCGCAGGGGGTTCGCGTAGGATTGACGAGAACCCGAGCGGGAGGCGACATGGTGGAGGAACGGCCGGGACGGCTGACCGTGGGGGTCGTGGGCGCGGGCCGCGTCGGCCCGGCCCTGGCCGCCGCGCTCGCACTGGCGGGGCACCGCCCCGTCGCCGCCTCCGGCGTGTCGGAGGCGTCCCGGCGGCGCGCCGAAGCCCTGCTGCCCGGCGTGCCGATGCTGGAGCCCGGCCAGGTGCTGGCGGCAGCCGACCTTGTGCTGCTGACCGTCCCGGACGACGCCCTGCCCGCCCTGGTGAGCGGCCTCGCGGAGACCGGCGCCGTACGCCCGGGGCAGCTGATCGTGCACACCTCGGGCCGGTACGGCACGTCCGTGCTGGAGCCGGCCCTGCGCGCCGGGGCCCTGCCCCTCGCGTTGCACCCGGCGATGACGTTCACGGGCACCCGGGTGGACGTGCAGCGGCTGGCGGGCTGCACGTTCGGGGTGACGGCGCCCGGTGAGCTGCGCCTGGCCGCGGAGGCGCTGGTCATCGAGATGGGCGGGGAGCCGGAGTGGATCGCCGAGGAGGCCCGCCCGCTCTACCACGCCGCGCTGGCGATCGGCTCGAACCACCTGGTCACGCTGGTCGCGCAGGCGAGGGACCTGCTGCGTACCGCGGGTGTCGAGGAGCCGGGCCGGATGCTGGGCCCGCTGCTGGGCGCGGCCCTGGACAACGCGCTGCGTTCCGGTGACGCGGCCCTGACGGGCCCGGTGGCCCGCGGCGACGCCGGCACGGTCGCCGCCCACCTGCGCGAGCTGCGCGCCCACGCGCCCGAGGACGTGCCGTCGTACGTCGCGATGGCGCGGGCCACCGCGGACCGCGCGCTGGCCAACGGCATGCTCAAGGCCGAGTCCGCGGAGGCGCTGCTGGGCGCCCTGTCGGACGACCCCACCCACCGAGACGAGGGCACCGTATGACCGAGCTGGTCCACCACGCCGGGGAGCTGCCGCCCGCGGCCGCCGTGGTCATGACCATGGGCGCCCTGCACGAGGGGCACGCCTCGCTGATCCGCGCCGCCCGCGCCCGCGCGGGGGACGGCCGGGTCACGGTCACGGTCTTCGTCAACCCGCTGCAGTTCGGGCCGAACGAGGACCTGGACCGCTACCCGCGCACCCTGGACGCCGACGTGAAGCTCGCCGAGCAGGCCGGCGCCGACGTCGTCTTCGCGCCCGCCGCCGACGAGGTCTACCCCGGCGGGCAGCCGCGGGTGCGGATCGGCGCGGGCCCGATGGGCGAGGGCTTCGAGGGCGCGTCCCGCCCCGGCCACTTCGACGGCATGCTCACCGTCGTCGCGAAGCTGCTGCACCTGACGCGCCCGGCGGTCGCCGTCTTCGGGCAGAAGGACGCCCAGCAGCTCGCACTCGTCCGCCGTATGGTCACCGACCTGAACTTCCCCGTCGAGATCGTCGCGGCCCCGACCGTCCGCGAGGCCGACGGCCTGGCCATGTCCAGCCGCAACCGCTACCTGTCGCCCGCCGAGCGGACCTCGGCCCTCGCGCTGTCCCGCGCCCTGTCCGCGGGCCGGGACGCCGTACCGGACGGCCCCGCGGCCGCCGCGCGCGCGGCCCGTGCGGTCATGGACGCCGCCGCGTCGGCCGAGCCGCCCGTCGTTCTCGACTACTGCGCCCTCGTCGACCCCGCCGACTTCACCGAGGCGGGCCCCGGGCACACCGGCCCCGCCGTGCTCGCCGTCGCCGCCAAGGTCGGCAGCACCCGCCTGATCGACAACATCCCGCTGGAATTCGGAGCCGCGTCATGACCGCATCGGGAGCCGGCCCCGCCGGCAGCAGCACCGGCATACGCCTGCACGCCCCGGCCCCGGGCTGGGCCATAGGCGCCGACGTCGTGGTCGTGGGCTCGGGCGTGGCGGGGCTGACCGTGGCGCTGCGCTGCGCCGCGGCGGGCGCGAAGGTCACCGTCGTGACCAAGGCGCACCTGGACGACGGCTCGACCCGCTGGGCGCAGGGCGGTATCGCCGCGGCCCTCGGCGAGGGCGACACCCCTGAGCAGCACCTGGACGACACGCTCGTCGCGGGCGCGGGCCTGTGCGACGAGAACGCGGTCCGCACGCTCGTGAGCGAGGGCCCCGGCGCGGTCCGCCGCCTCATCGCGACCGGCGCCCGCTTCGACTCCGACCCGGCGACGGGCGAGATCCTGCTCACCCGTGAGGGGGGCCACCACCGCAGCCGTATCGTCCACGCGGGTGGTGACGCGACGGGCGCCGAGGTCTCCCGGGCGCTCATCGACGCGGTTCGCGCGGCGGACATCGAGCTGATCGAGAACGCGCTCGTGCTGGACCTGCTGGAGGACGCGCGGGGCCGTACCGCGGGCGTGACGCTGCACGTCATGGGGGAGGGGCGGCGGGACGGCGTCGGGGCGGTCCACGCGCCCGCCGTGGTGCTGGCGACGGGCGGCATGGGCCAGGTCTTCTCGGCGACGACCAACCCGCCGGTCTCCACGGGCGACGGCGTGGCGCTGGCGCTGCGCGCCGGGGCCGAGGTCTCCGACATCGAGTTCGTGCAGTTCCACCCCACCGTGCTGTGGCTGGGCCCGGACGCCGAGGGCCAGCAGCCGCTGGTGTCGGAGGCCGTGCGCGGCGAGGGCGCCTACCTGGTGGACGCCGACGGTGTGCGCTTCATGGCCGGGCAGCACGAGCTGGCCGAGCTGGCGCCGCGCGACATCGTCGCCAAGGCCATCACCCGCCGCATGCAGGAGACGGGCGCGGAGCACATGTTTCTGGACGCCCGGCACTTCGGTGCGCGGATGTGGGAGGAGCGCTTCCCGACGATCCTGGCGGCGTGCCGCGCTCACGGCATCGACCCGGTCACCGGGCTGATCCCGGTGGCCCCGGCCGCCCACTACGCCTCCGGCGGTGTCCGCACCGACCTGCACGGGCGCACCACCGTGCCGGGCCTGTACGCGTGCGGCGAGGTCGCCTGCACCGGTGTGCACGGCGCGAACCGGCTCGCGTCCAACTCGCTGCTCGAAGGCCTGGTCTTCGCCGAGCGCATCGCCGACGACGTGATCTCCGCCGTGACCGGCGGCGGCGCGCGGCCCGCCGAGGCCGTCGTCCCGGAGACCGGCGGCGCCCCGCTGCTGGCCTCCGAGGCGCGCTACGAGGTGCAGCGCATCATGAGCGCGGGCGCGGGGGTGCTGCGCAGCGCCGAGTCGCTGACGGCCGCCGCGGGCGCCCTGGAGCGGCTGCACACCGCGGCGGTGGAGGCGTACGACCGCGAGGGCAAGACCGCCGAGCCGTGCGTCGAGACATGGGAGGCGACCAACCTGAGCCTGGTCGCCCGGGTCCTGGTGGCCGCCGCCCGGCGCCGTGAGGAGACCCGCGGCTGCCACTGGCGCGAGGACCGCCCCGAGCGTGACGACCGGGACTGGCGCCGGCACCTCGTCGTCCGGCTGACCCCGCACCGTACGCTCGACGTCCGCACCACCGGCGGGCAGGACTTCCCGCCGGTCGGCGGCGCGCGGGCGGACGGCTGAGTCGGGGATGATGGGGCCCGGGGGCGTCCGCCGCACCCGGCCCCGCACCGCCGTGGCCCGCTGCCGCCGATGTCCGCACCCCCCCCGCCGCCCGCCCGCGGCACCCGCACCGCCCGCCGAAGGAGCACCCGTGACCAGCCCCGACCGCCAGCCCGTCGCCCTCCCGCTGCCGACGATCGGCCCGCCGCAGGAAGCGGGCGGCGGCTGCGGGGACGGCTGCGGCTGCGGCTCCGCCGACTACGCGGACGACTACGGGCTGGACCCGCTGGAGTGCGGTCTCGACCCGGATCTGGCCGCGCTGATCGCCGAGGCCGGGCTCGACCCCGTACAGGTCGAGGACATCGCCCACATGGCCGTCGAGGAGGACCTCGACCAGGGCGTGGACATCACCAGCCTCGCGACCGTCCCCGAGGACTCCTTCGCGGTCGGCGACTTCACCGCCCGCGAGGCCGGCGTCGTCGCGGGCCTGCGGGTGGCCGAGGCGGTGCTGTCGGTGGTGTGCACCGACGAGTTCGAGGTCGAGCGGCACGTCGAGGACGGCGACCGGGTCGCGGCGGGCGACAAGCTGCTGACGGTGCGCACCCGCACCCGCGACCTGCTCACCGCCGAGCGCAGCGCCCTCAACCTGCTGTGCCGCCTGTCCGGCATCGCCACCACGACCCGCGCCTGGGCCGACGTCCTGGAGGGCACCCGGGCGCAGGTGCGCGACACCCGCAAGACCACCCCGGGCCTGCGGGCGCTGGAGAAGTACGCGGTGCGCTGCGGCGGCGGCGTCAACCACCGCATGTCGCTGTCGGACGCGGCCCTGGTCAAGGACAACCACGTGATCGCCGCGGGCGGTGTGGCGCAGGCCTTCCGGCGTGTCCGGGAGGAGTTCCCGGACGTCCCGATCGAGGTCGAGGTGGACACCCTGCACCAGGTGCGCGAGGTGCTCGACGCGGGCGCCGACCTCATCCTGCTGGACAACTTCACCCCGGCCGAGACCGCCGAGGCCGTCGCCGTCGTCGGCGGCCGGGCCTTCCTGGAGTCCTCGGGCCGGCTCACCCTGGAGACCGCCCGCGCCTACGCCGACACCGGTGTGAACTTCCTGGCCGTGGGCGCGCTCACGCACTCCGCGAAGATCCTCGACATCGGCCTGGACCTGCGAGCGGAAAGCTGAGGGCGGATGCTGCTCACCATCGACGTCGGCAACACCCACACCGTCCTGGGGCTCTTCGACGGTGAGGAGATCGTCGAGCACTGGCGCATCTCCACCGACGCCCGCCGTACCGCCGACGAGCTGGCCGTGCTGCTCCAGGGCCTCATGGGCATGCACCCGCTGCTCGGCGACCTGGGCGACGGCATCGACGGCATCGCCATCTGCTCCACGGTGCCGTCGGTGCTGCACGAGCTGCGCGAGGTCACCCGGCGCTACTACGGGGACGTCCCCGCGGTGCTCGTCGAGCCCGGCGTCAAGACGGGCGTGCCCATCCTCGTCGACCACCCCAAGGAGGTCGGCTCGGACCGCATCATCAACTCCCTCGCGGCCGTCCACCTCTACGGCGGCCCCTGCATCGTCGTCGACTTCGGCACCGCGACGACCTTCGACGCGGTGTCCTCGCGCGGCGAGTACGTGGGCGGCGCCATCGCCCCCGGCATCGAGATCTCCGTCGACGCCCTCGGTGTGCGCGGCGCCCAGCTGCGCAAGATCGAGCTGGCCCGGCCGCGCAGCGTCATCGGCAAGAACACGATCGAGGCGATGCAGTCCGGCATCCTCTACGGCTTCGCCGGCCAGGCGGACGGCATCGCCGAGCGGATGGCCCGCGAGCTGGCCGCCGACCCCGACGACGTCACGGTCATCGCCACGGGCGGGCTCGCCCCGCTGGTGCTGAACGAGGCGTCGATCATCGACACGCACGAGCCGTGGCTGACCCTGATCGGCCTGCGCCTGGTGTACGAGCGCAACGTCCCCACCACGTAGCGGGAGGTCCGGGCGACGCACCCGGCGGAAGGGGTTGCGGGCAATTTGTCCGCTTAGCACTTAAAGTCCAGGCAACGACGACGTACCGACAGCGTCTGGAGGCCCCTATGCCCGCGCCGCGCCGCCCGCTCACCCTCCCCGGTCCGTCCGCCGCCGACCAGCCCAAGCCCGCCCCGAAGCCGGGCCCGGGGGCGCCCCGGCCCACCGGCCCGCAGCCGCCCGCCCCCGAGCCGGGCCGCCGTACGCCCACGCCCGCCGAGATCTGGCCGCCGCGCCCCTCCCGCCCGGAGCCCCCGGCGAAGGACGCCGGCGCCCCCGGGAGCCCGCTCCCCGCGGGTCCGGCCCCCGCGATCTGACCCGCCCGCCCCGCGCCCGGGACTTATCCCGGGTATTGGCCCCGCATTCACCGTGCGGGGCCGCGGGGCGGCGGGATTTTCCCGCGCTCTTCCGCCCTCCCGGGCGGTGTTGGCGCACCCGTATGCAGGGCGCACGGGAGGCGTGGCTACTCTGGCCGTATGGACTACGTTTCCGCGATCGTTCCCCCGCTGGTGATGGCGATCCTCTTCACGTGTGTGATCGTCACGATCGTCAAGCACCAGGGCGGCGCCCAGGCCAGGGAGGACGCGGCGGTCGACGCGGCTTTCTCCCGCGCCGAGGCCGCCCGCCAGGCCGCCGACGAGGACCGCTGACCGGCCCCTGACCCACCCCCGACGGGTCCGCATTCCGGGCATTCGGCCATACCACCGCTTAGTATTCCGAGTGTGCCCCGGCCATTGGGAGACCTCGAAGACGCGGTCATGACCCGGGTGTGGGAGTGGAACCGTCCGGTCACTGTTCGTGAGGTTCTTGAGGACCTTGCGCAGGACCGCACGATCGCCTACACCACGGTGATGACCGTAATGGACAACCTGCGCCAGAAGGGCTGGCTGCGCAGGGAGGCCGATGGCCGCGCTTATCGCTATGAGGCGGTATCGACGAGAGCCGCATACTCCGCCGCACTGATGAACGAGGCATGGTCCGCGAGCGACAACCCGGCCGAGGCGCTGGTCCACTTCTTCGGCATGATGTCCCCGGAACAGCGCGAAGCGGTGCGGGACGCAATGCGCATCATCCAGTCCGTCGACCCCTCGGGTCCGCCCGATGCGGAAGGGCGATAGCGTCCGTCCATGCCCCTCGTGTCGAATGACGTGACCATCCGCCGTGCCCGCACCGCGGATGTCCCCGCCGTGCGGCGGTTGCTGGACGCGTATGTGCGCGACGGCATCCTGCTGGACAAGGCGACCGTGACCCTTTTCGAGGACATCCAGGAGTTCTGGGTCGCCGAACGCGACGAGGACGCCTCCGTGGTGGCCTGCGGCGCCCTGCACGTGATGTGGGAGGACCTGGCCGAGGTCAGGACGCTGGCCGTGGACCCGGCGCTGCGCGGCGCGGGAGTGGGCCACCAGTTGCTGGTGAAGCTGCTCCAGACCGCGCGCTGGCTGGGAGTCCGCCGTATTTTCTGCCTCACGTTCGAAGTGGACTTCTTCGCGAAGCACGGCTTCCGCGAGACCGGGGACACCCCGGTGGACGGCGATGTGTTCGGGGAGCTGCTCCGTTCCAATGACGAGGGCGTCGCCGAGTTCCTGGACCTGGAGCGAGTGAAACCGAACACCTTGGGCAACAGCCGCATGCTGCTGCAACTGTGACGTTCCGGTTTGTCCGGATCGCACTGTCTCGGGCGTCCGTCTTCGCGCAAGGGGTTTGTGTTTTCCCGGGAAAGGCGCTTTGCTTTTACCGTTAATCCGTTTTCGATGAAAGGGAAGCCGGTGGCACAGAAGGTTCAGGTCCTTCTCGTTGACGACCTCGACGGCGGTGAGGCGGACGAGACGGTGACGTTCGCACTCGACGGCGTGACGTACGAGATCGACCTCACCACGGCGAATGCCGACAAGCTGCGCGGGCTGCTCAACCCGTACACGGACAGTGGCCGCCGCACCGGTGGCCGTGCCGGGCGCGGACGTACCAAGGCGGCGCGCGGCGCGGGCGCCTCGGGGCCCGACACCGCCAAGATCCGCGCGTGGGCGAAGGAGAAGGGCTACGAGGTCAACGACCGCGGCCGGGTGCCGGCCACGATCCGCGAGGCGTACGAGAAGGCCCACGGCTGATCCTGCGCACGCGCCCGCAGCGCGATCCGGTGGCAGGCCGTCGCGGCGGCGGCGACGAGGGCCGGAAGGCCGATGGGCACCCCCGATCCATCGGCCCCGCCGGCCGCGCCGGTGACGTGCAGCGCGGGCAGTGTGGCCTCGACGTCGACGCCCGGCCGAGGGGGCCGCAGCCACACCGGTGCCGACCGGTCGTATGCGGCCTCCCGGCGGCCCCACTCGGGGTGCGCCGGCGCCCGCATCACCCGCCCCGCGCCCAGCGCGGACAGGTCCAGCGGGATACCGCCCCAGTCCAGCCATTCCAGCAGGCCCGGCAGCTCCTCCGCGGAGCCCGCCGCGACCAGCAGCCGCACCCGGCGCCCGTCGAGCGCCACGGGCCCCAGCGCGCCGGGCCGCGGGAAGCGGCCGAGCAGCGCGTACCCCGCCTCCGCGGGGACCTCCAGCGCGTCGAAGCGCACGCCGGTGACCAGCCCCGGCGCCCCCGCCCCCGCGCCCGCCCCGGACGTCTCGGCCACCGGCCAGCCCAGCTCATCCTCGTACCAGCCCATGCACGGGCAACTTCCCCACCGCGGCGGAGTTACGCATCGTGCGCGTACGAACACATGCCGTAGGGGATCGGCGGGCGGGAGGACGGCGCGAAGTGTTCGCCCGGACGCAAGACTGTTCGCCCGTAGCGCACACCTGACCGACATCCGGTGTGGACTGTCGGTCGCGCAGGGTAAGAAGTACCTAGTGGGAAGGGATGGTGCCGCGATCGGCGGGGCAGGCGTTCGCCACGGGCGTATTAGAGAAAGAGGTATTCGCCTGGCCTGCGGGAACATCGTCTCGCACCATCGAGGTTGTGGGAGTGACGTCAGCCGGTGGCGCAGCTTTCCCCGTCGCAGCGGGGGTCGATACGTGAGCGGCGCCGCTGTGCGGGACTAGCATGCGGAAGGACAGGGAGGGGACCGACCCCTCACTGCCCTACCGCTCTGAGGAGCGATTAACGATGTTCGAGAGGTTCACCGACCGCGCGCGGCGGGTTGTCGTCCTGGCTCAGGAAGAAGCCCGGATGCTCAACCACAACTACATCGGCACCGAGCACATCCTCCTGGGCCTGATCCATGAGGGTGAGGGTGTCGCCGCTAAGGCCCTGGAGAGCCTCGGGATTTCTCTTGAGGCGGTCCGCCAGCAGGTGGAGGAGATCATCGGCCAGGGCCAGCAGGCCCCGTCCGGGCACATCCCCTTCACCCCCCGGGCCAAGAAGGTCCTGGAGCTGTCGCTCCGCGAGGCTCTTCAGCTGGGTCACAACTACATCGGCACCGAGCACATCCTGCTCGGCCTGATCCGCGAGGGCGAGGGCGTCGCCGCCCAGGTCCTGGTGAAGCTGGGCGCCGATCTGAACCGGGTGCGGCAGCAGGTCATCCAGCTGCTCTCCGGTTACTCGACGGGCAAGGAGTCGGCCACGGCCGGCGGGCCGGCCGAGGGCACCCCCTCGACCTCGCTCGTCCTGGACCAGTTCGGCCGGAACCTGACCCAGGCCGCAAGGGAGACAAAGCTCGACCCCGTCATCGGGCGAGAGAAGGAAATCGAGCGGGTCATGCAGGTGCTGTCCCGCCGTACCAAGAACAACCCGGTGCTCATCGGCGAGCCCGGTGTCGGCAAGACCGCGGTCGTCGAGGGCCTGGCCCAGGCGATCGTCAAGGGTGAGGTCCCGGAGACGCTGAAGGACAAGCAGCTCTACACCCTGGACCTGGGCGCCCTGGTCGCCGGCTCCCGTTACCGCGGTGACTTCGAGGAGCGCCTGAAGAAGGTGCTCAAGGAGATCCGCACCCGCGGCGACATCATCCTGTTCATCGACGAGCTGCACACCCTGGTCGGTGCCGGCGCGGCCGAGGGCGCGATCGACGCGGCCTCGATCCTCAAGCCGATGCTGGCCCGCGGCGAGCTGCAGACGATCGGTGCCACCACGCTCGACGAGTACCGCAAGTACCTGGAGAAGGACGCGGCCCTGGAGCGCCGCTTCCAGCCCATCCAGGTCGCGGAGCCGTCGCTGCCGCACACCATCGAGATCCTCAAGGGCCTGCGCGACCGGTACGAGGCGCACCACCGTGTGTCGATCACCGACGAGGCCCTGGTCGCCGCCGCCACCCTGGCCGACCGCTACATCTCGGACCGCTTCCTGCCGGACAAGGCGATCGACCTGATCGACGAGGCCGGCTCCCGGATGCGCATCCGCCGGATGACCGCGCCGCCGGACCTGCGCGAGTTCGACGAGAAGATCGCCGAGGTGCGCCGGGAGAAGGAGTCCGCGATCGACTCGCAGGACTTCGAGAAGGCCGCGTCCCTGCGGGACAACGAGAAGCAGCTGCTCGCCGCGAAGGCCAAGCGGGAGAAGGAGTGGAAGGCCGGCGACATGGACGTCGTCGCCGAGGTCGACGGCGACCTGATCGCCGAGGTCCTCGCCACCGCCACCGGCATCCCGGTCTTCAAGCTGACCGAGGAGGAGTCCTCCCGGCTGCTGCACATGGAGGACGAGCTGCACAAGCGGATCATCGGCCAGAAGGACGCCGTCAAGGCGCTCTCGAAGGCGATCCGCCGCACCCGCGCCGGTCTGAAGGACCCCAAGCGTCCCGGTGGCTCGTTCATCTTCGCCGGCCCGTCCGGTGTCGGTAAGACCGAGCTGTCCAAGGCGCTCGCCGAGTTCCTGTTCGGCGACGAGGACGCGCTGATCTCCCTCGACATGTCGGAGTTCAGCGAGAAGCACACCGTCTCGCGGCTGTTCGGCTCCCCGCCCGGATACGTGGGCTACGAGGAGGGCGGCCAGCTCACCGAGAAGGTGCGCCGCAAGCCGTTCTCCGTGGTCCTCTTCGACGAGGTCGAGAAGGCGCACCCGGACATCTTCAACAGCCTGCTGCAGATCCTGGAGGACGGTCGCCTGACCGACTCCCAGGGCCGGGTCGTCGACTTCAAGAACACGGTGATCATCATGACCACCAACCTCGGCACCCGCGACATCTCCAAGGGCTTCAACCTGGGCTTCGCCGCCCAGGGCGACACGAAGTCCGGCTACGAGCGGATGAAGAACAAGGTCAGCGACGAGCTCAAGCAGCACTTCCGCCCCGAGTTCCTCAACCGTGTGGACGACGTCATCGTCTTCCCGCAGCTCAGCCAGGACGACATCCTGCAGATCGTCGACCTGATGATCGGCGCGGTGGACGAGCGGCTGCGCGACCGCGACATGGGCATCGAGCTGAGCCTGGAGGCCAAGGAACTGCTCTCCAAGCACGGCTACGACCCGGTGATGGGCGCCCGGCCGCTGCGCCGGACGATCCAGCGGGAGATCGAGGACACGCTGTCGGAGAAGATCCTCTTCGGCGAGCTGCGTCCCGGCCACATCGTGGTCGTCGAGGTCGAGGGCGAGGGTGACGCGGCGACGTTCACCTTCCGCGGCGAGGAGAAGGTGACGGTGGCCGACGCCCCGCCCGTCGAGACGCCGAACCTGTCCAAGGAGGGCTAGCCCTCCGGCCCCTTCGGGGGCCCGAAAGCCCCGGCCCGGGACCTTGCGCAAAGGTCCCGGGCCGGGGCTTTTCGCGTGCCCGGCCGGTCTTTTTCCGGGCCCGGATCGGGGCCCCGCGGTGAGCTGACCCACGTGACGTGGATTACGTACGAAAGGGATTAGTAGGCCGTACCGCAAGGCCTTGCGGGAGAGTGCTGCTATTTGTCCGTTTTACGACGCTCGGTAGGAGGTGGGGTGTTTGCCCCACCGGGTCCGCGCGGGTTACCAAGGTGGAGCACGGGCTGACCCCGGCTCGTCGCAACCCCCACCCCGTGAGGATTTTCCTGCATGCGTAAGAACTCGACGATGAAGAACCGCGCCGCCACCGTGACCCGTGGCCGTGCGGCCGTGGTGACCGGCGGTCTGGTCGCGGCGCTCGCGCTGGGCTCGACCGCAGCGTTCGCCGCCGGCGGCGCGCACGAGGCGGCGCCGGCTCCGGCTGCCGCGAGCGCCACCTCTGTCGCGGACGTCCTGCAGAAGCAGGCGACGGGCCAGAAGGACGCCGCCGCGCAGACCGTCGCGAAGGCCAAGGCCGACGCCGAGGCCAAGAAGCGCGCGGCCGAGAAGGCCGCCGCGGACCGTGAGAAGCGGATCGCCGGCTGGATGACGCCGACCGAGAAGTTCACGATCGGCGCGGGCTTCGCGAAGGCCGGCCCGCACTGGGCGCACAAGCACTCCGGCCAGGACTTCGTGGTGCCGTCCGGCACCTCCGTCCGGGCCGCGCACACCGGCACCGTCGTGACGGCGGGCTGGGGCGGCGCGTACGGCAACAACATCGTGATCAAGCACGGTGCGCACCTGTACACCCAGTACGGCCACCTGTCGAAGATCGGCGTGCACGTGGGCGAGAAGGTCATCACCGGCGAGGAGATCGGCAAGTCCGGCTCCACCGGTAACTCGACCGGCCCGCACCTGCACTTCGAGGTCCGTACGACCCCGATCTACGGCTCCGCGGTCGAGCCGCTGCACTTCCTGCGGACGCACGGCGTGAACGTCTGACGCACCCCGCGGACCTGCACCGGACGCTGATACGTCAACCGGGCGCGGGACGGGTCAACTCGTAAGAGTGCCGCCCGTCTCCGCCTGGGCGACAAGATCGAGGGCGACCTCGAGGATGGCCATGCGCTTCTCCTCGGGGTCGCCCTCGACGTTCTGCATCACGAACATCCCGGCGTGCATCGAGAACAGCGCGGTGACGCTGCGGACCTGCGCCGGCAGCGGTGCGCCGGGGTCCTTGAGCAGGTTGCCGAGCGCGGACATGCTGCTCTTCATCCGCTCGCCGATGTTCAGGTCCCGGACGGTGGCCTGGTTCTCCTGGACGAAGCGGAAGAAGTTCGCGGACTTCCACAGGATGTCGCTGTACCGGCGCAGCAGCTCCTGCTTGGTCGCCAGCGTGCGCGGCTGCCCCTCGGCCCAGTTCACCAGGTCCTCGACCGGCGTCGTCAGGTCCTCGGCGATGCTGGTGATGATGTCTTCTTTGGTCTTGAAGTGGTAGTAGAGCGCCGCCTTCGTGACGTCGAGGCGTTCGGCGATCTCTCGCAGCGAGGTCTTCTCGTAGCCCTGCTCGGCGAACAGCTCCAGCGCGATCTGCTGGATGCGCCCGCGGGTGTCGCCCCTGCGCTGGTGCGCGTGGGCGTGCGTGGGCGCGTGGGCGGGCTGCTCCCGCGTATGGGCCGCGTGGCCGTGCTGCTCCTGCGGGTGGGCGTGGGCGTGCTGCTCCTGCTGCGGTGTGCCCATGATGACCGTCGCTCTCCTGCTGTGTGACCCTCCGCCGGGAGGGGGACGGGCTCGAAAGCCCTCACGGTAGGGCCTGCCTGCCAGGCTACGCACTTACTTGACGCCCGGCTAGTTAGCACCGTACCGTGCTCATACGACAATGTGCTAGCCGGGCGGCAAGTAAGTACCGCTGAACGACCGCCCTCGTATGGGGGAGAAACCACCGGTCATGTCCCAGACCGAATCCGCCACACCCTCCGCATCCGGGCCGCTGCCCGCAGGTGCCGGAGCGGACGGCAAGGAGAGCGGGCCCCGCCAGCGCAGCGTGCGCGTGGTGATGGGCGGCCTGCTGATCGCGATGCTGCTGGCGATGCTCGACAACATGATCGTCGGCACCGCGATGCCGACGATCGTCGGCGAGCTCGGCGGCCTCAACCACCTCTCGTGGGTCGTCACGGCCTACACCCTGGCCACGGCCGCCTCCACCCCCATCTGGGGCAAGCTCGGCGACATGTACGGCCGCAAGGGCATCTTCCTGACCTCGATCGTGCTGTTCCTGATCGGCTCGGCCGCCTCCGGCGCCGCCCAGTCGATGGACCAGCTGATCGCCTTCCGGGCCTTCCAGGGCCTGGGCGCCGGCGGTCTGATGGTGGGCGTCATGGCCATCATCGGCGAGCTGATCCCGCCGCGGGAGCGCGGCAAGTACCAGGGCATGATCGCCGGTGTCATGGCCATCGCCATGATCGGCGGCCCGCTCGTCGGCGGCTCCATCACCGACAACTGGGGATGGCGCTGGAGCTTCTACATCAACCTGCCGATCGGCGCGATCGCGCTCGCCGTCGTCACGACGGTGCTGCACCTGCCGAAGAAGCGCAGCCAGGGCCGGATCGACTACCTCGGCGGCGTGCTGCTGACGGTCTCCATCACCTCGCTGGTGCTGCTGACCACCTGGGGCGGCACCGAGTACGCCTGGGGCTCCGTCCAGATCATCGGCCTGCTGGTGCTCGGCCTGGTCACGCTCGCGGCCTTCATCCGGTCCCAGACCCGCGCCCCCGAGCCGATCATGCCGCTGCGGATCTTCCGCAACGCGAACTTCTCGCTCATCTCCGTCATCGGCTTCCTCGTCGGCTTCACGATGTTCGGCGCGATGACCTTCCTGCCGCTCTACCAGCAGACCGTGCAGGGCGCCTCCGCGACCAACTCCGGCCTGCTGCTGCTGCCGATGCTGCTCGCGATGATGGCCGTCTCGATGGTCGCCGGCCGTGTCACGACGGCGACCGGCCGCTACAAGATCTTCCCGATCGTCGGCGGCGCGCTCATCACCGTCGGCCTGGCGCTGCTGTCCACGATGGGCGTCGACACCACGCGCTTCATGTCCGGCCTGTACATGGCCGTGCTCGGCGCGGGCATGGGCTTCATCATGCAGATCACCATGCTGGTCGCGCAGAACAGCGTGGAGATGCGGGACATCGGCGTCGGCTCGTCGTCCGCGACGCTCTTCCGCACGATCGGCGGCTCCTTCGGCGTCTCCCTCTTCGGCGCGCTCTTCTCGCACAAGGTGCAGCACTCCATGGAGTCCGCGCCGGGCGGGGCGGCCGCGATGAAGGGCGGGGCCCAGCTGGACCCGGCCACGATCGCGAAGTTCCCTGCGGGCCTGAAGGACGCGTACTTCCACGCGGTGTCGTCCGGTACGCACGTGGTCTTCCTGTGGGGCGCGATCGTGAGCGTCCTCGGCTTCCTGGCCGCCTGGTTCCTGGTCGAGACGCCGCTGCGCGGCGCGTCCGGCGCCAAGCCGAAGGCCTCTTCCGAGACGGAGGACGAGCCGCTGCTCGCCGACGCGCTCTGAGCCCTGCCGTACCGGAGCCCCCGTCCGCCGTTCCCGGCGGGCGGGGGCTCTCGCGTGTCACCGGGTGGTGTGGGCGCCGCCGTTGACGTGCAGGGTCTGGCCGGTGATGTGCCGGGCGCCGGGGGAGGCGAGGAAGAACGCGGTCCGCGCGATGTCGTCCACCGTGCCCGCCCGCTTGTCGTGCGTCTCCTCGACGAGGGCGCGGTGCCGCTCGCCGGTCATCCCGCCACGGAAGAAGCCGGTGCCCTCGATATAGCCGGCCGCGATGACGTTGCAGGTCACGCCGCTGGGCCCGAGCTCGTGGGAGAGCGCCGCGTTCCAGGCCGCGAGGGCCGCCTTGGCCGCCCCGTAGGAGCCGCCGCGCCGCTCGGCGCCGATCGAGCCGATGCTGACGACGCAGCTGTGCGCGGTGAGCAGGGGCCGTACGGCGGTGGTGGTCAGGACGGCGGTGAGCAGGTTCTGCGCGAGGCTGTCCTGCCACTGGGCGAGGACGCCGTGCAGGGCGCCGTCGCTCCCGGTGGGGGCCGCGGGCAGCCCGCCGGCCGCGTTGACCAGGACGTCGAGGCTGTCGAGGCGGGCCGCGAGCGCGGCGACCTGGTCCGGGTCGGACGCGTCGCAGACGGCGCCGGTCACGCCCGCGCCCAGTTCCTCGGCGGCTTGCGTCACGGTGTCCTGGTGCCGCCCGGTGACGATCACCTGGGCCCGGTCGGCGGCGAAGAGCGCGGCGACGGCACGGCCGATACCGCTGGTGCCGCCGGTGACGAGAACGGTGCGGGGCATGGGGGCCTCCGGGGTGCGGTGCTATGTTTAGACCTAAACGTAGCGGATGGCGGAGGGCGGCGGCATGGGGGTTTCCGGGGTGGAGGCGGTGCCCGGCGACGACGCTTCCGGCGCTGAGGCGTCCCGCCCCGAGGCGTCCCGCTCCGATACGGCCGGGTCTGACGCGGCAGGATCCGATACGGCCGGCTCCGCGCGGACGGCCGCCGGGATCGCGGCGGCGTGGCGGCGGGAGCGGCCGACCGCCCCCACCGACTCGATCGAGATCGTGACGCCCCTCTGGTGGCTGGCCAAGCTCTTCGCGGACGACCGGGCCCGCGTCCTGCGCGCCGCGGGCATCGACGCGGCGACCCTCGACCTGCTGTCCGTCATCCGCCGCGCGGGCCCCCCGTACGCCCTCGGGACCCGCGAGATCGCCCGCCGGACGCTCGTCACGGCCGGGGCGGTCTCGCAGCGCGTGGCCCGCGCCGAACGCGAGGGCCTGGTCCGCCGTACGCCCGGCGCCGGGCCCCGCGCGGTGGAGGTCGCGCTCACGCCCGCGGGGCACGACCTCATCGAGCGGTCCGTCGACGCGGTGCTCGGCCGCGAGGCGAGCCTCGTCCAGGGCCTGGAGCCGGAGCAGCGCGCCCAGCTCATCGCCCTGCTGGACACGCTCATGGCCGACGTCCGGCGCCGTACGGCCTCCCCCGGCGAGAGCTGACGCGGGGGCGGCTCAGGCGGCGATGGCGCGGGCGTACGCGGCCGGGTTGTCGAACATGACGCAGTGCCCGGCTTCCGGGACGGTCACCACCTCCACGCCCGCGGCCTCCAGCCCGGCCCGGTCCACCCCGTCCTCCCCGGAACGCTCGCCCACCAGGTAGGTGCGGGGGATGTCGGTGAGCGATTCGAGCATCGCGCGCATCGTCGGCTGCGTGCCGCGCACCAGCGCGGTGGCCGAGCGGTGCAGCGCGAGCGGGTCCGAGGTGCGCATGGTCGCCGCCCAGAGCCAGCCGACGCGCTCCAGCGTGGCCGCGAAGCCGCCGCCGTGCACGAACTCCTCCTCCGACCAGGTCGCGATCGCGCTGCTGTCCTGGGTGGCCTGCGGCGGGGCCGGGTCGAGGTTCGCCTCCGCGAGCACGAGCCGGGAGACCAGCTCCGGCCTGCGGTGGGCCAGCACGATCGCGACCGCGCCGCCCATGCTGTGCCCGATCAGCTCCGCGCCCCGCACGCCCGCTGCGTCCAGC
The DNA here is from genome assembly GCF_053604375.1 of Streptomyces sp. NPDC004031. Classification (NCBI taxonomy): domain Bacteria; kingdom Bacillati; phylum Actinomycetota; class Actinomycetes; order Kitasatosporales; family Streptomycetaceae; genus Streptomyces; species Streptomyces sp. NPDC004031. The sequence continues at coordinate 38,391 of NZ_JBSGHL010000046.1, forward strand.
ACGCAGGCGACCGCGTCCGCGTGCTCCTCCAGCGTGTAGCCGAAGTCGGCGGGGCGGTCGCTGAGGCCGAAGCCGGGCAGGTCGACGAAGAGGGTGCGGCGCCCGGAGAGCAGCGGGTCGGCGGTGAGGTGCGCGGTGTAGGCGCCCGAGGCCGCGCCGAGCCCGTGCACATGGACGCGCGCGGGCCCGTCCCACTCCGTCTGTCCGCTCCCGGCGGCCTCCGTCCACCGGATGTGGGCGCCGCCGGTGCCGAAGCGTGTCTGACGCATGTTCCTTGCTCCTTCGCTCGCGTGTTCGCGCCTCACCATACATCGTCACCGATGTATGTCGCTCCCGAGATACCCCTTCGATGGGGGACAATGATCCGATGCTGGAACTCGCGATCCTCGGCTTCCTCCACGAGGAGCCGCTGCACGGCTACGACCTGCGGCGCCGGATCGCCGCGCTGAGCGGCCACGTCAAGCCGGTGGCGGAGAGCACGCTCTACCCGGCGATCAAACGGCTGGAGCAGGCCGGCCTGCTGAGCCGCACCCCCCAGCCCGGCGCGGCCGCGGCCCCCCGCCACGTCCTGAGCCTCACCGACGAGGGCCGCGCCGAAATCCACCGCCGCCTCGCGGAACCCGCGGAGCAGGACATCACCAACGAGAACCGCTGGTTCACCGTCCTGGCCTTCCTCCGCCACCTCCCCGATCCCGCGGCCCAGGCCGCCGTCCTCCGCCGCCGCCTCGCCTTCCTCGACACCCCGTCGAGCTTCTTCCACGACGACACCGGCCCCCAGCGGGCCGAGGACATGCCCGACCCCTTCCGCCGCGGCGTCCTGCTCATCGCCCGCGCGACGACCAAGGCGGAGCGGGCGTGGCTCCACGAGACCCTGACGTCCCTGGACGCCGCGGCAGCGGGATAAGCCGTGGCCCGCCCGCGTACCGACCGGCTACGGTGCGCATGCCCCGGCCTCCTCCGAAAGCCCCCCGATGACCACCACCCTCTGGCGCCCCACCGGCCCGGCCGAACTCGACCTCGTCCGCGCCCTCGCCTGGCGCGCCTGGCCGCCCCGCCTCCCCGAGCAGCCGATCTTCTACCCCGTGCTGAACGAGGACTACGCGATCACGATCGCCCGCGACTGGAACGTCCCCCATGACGGCGCGGGCTACGTCACCCGCTTCGAGGTCGAGTCCGACTTCCTGGCCCGCTACCCCGTGCGGCAGGCCGGTGGCCGCACGATCCTCGAACTGTGGGTCCCGGCGGAGGAACTCCCCGAGTTCAACGCGCACATCGTCGGCGAGATCCAGGTGGTGCACGAGTTCCCCTGAGGGGGCGTCGCCCTACCCCTGGGGGCTCCGGGGCTTCCGGACGCGTGTGGTGGCCGCGTCCAGCCGGGTGCCGTCGGGGGCGGTCGGGGTGAAGGCGGGGACGGGGGTGCCGTCCGTGCCGGTCAGCGTGGAGCGGTGCTCGCCGGGGGCGAAGGCGTGGTGTTCGCCCCACTGGCGCAGGGTGAGGATGACGGGGAAGAGCGCGTGGCCCGCGTCGGTGAGGACGTACTCCTGACGGCGGCCGGTCGCTGCGGTGCGCTGGGCGAGGAGCCCGTGGGCGGTGAGCTTGCGGAGGCGGTCGGCGAGGATGTTGCGCGCGATGCCGGTACGGCGCTGGAACTCGGTGAACGCCCGCGCCCCGTCCATCGCGTCGCGGATCACGAGCAGGCTCCACCGGTCGCCGACCAGGTCGAGCGTGCGGGCCACCGGGCACTCCGGGTCGGTCCAGTCGACCTCGGGCCGGTCGGGGTCGGGGGCCGCGGCGGGCGCGCCGTCGTCGCCGTTCATGACATCTCCCAATGAGTTGCGGATCAAAACCATCATGCCGTACCGTCCAATCGGTTTCAATGTGCTACCGATAGGAGGTGCGGGCGCGATGACCACATGGCGGCGCCTGCTGCTCGCGACGGTGTGCGGTGTGGCCGTGGCCGCCGTCTACGCCGCGCAGCCGGTCCTCGGGCCGATGGGGCGCGACCTCGGCGTACCCGCGGGCCGCACCGGCTGGATCGTCGCGGGCGGCCAGTTCGGCTACCTGGCCGGGCTCGTGCTGCTCGTACCGCTCGGCGACGTCGTGGCCGACCGGCGCCGGCTGATCGCCGTGCACCTGGCCGCCACCGCGGCGGGCGCGGTCCTCACGGCCGCGGCGCCCGCCGCGTGGGCGGCGTTCGCCGGACTCGCGACGGCCGGGACGTTCGCGGTCGTGGTGCAGACGACCGTCGCCTACGCCGCGTCCCTCTCGCCCCCCGCCGAACGCGGCCGGACCATCGGCGTCGTGACCTCGGGCGTCGTCGTCGGCATCCTGGGCGCGCGCGTCGTCGCGGGCGTCCTCGCCCAGGTGTGGGGCTGGCGCAGCGTCTACGCCGTGCTCGCCGCGCTGTCACTGGGGCTCGCGGGCCTCGTCCTCGGCTGCCTGCCCGCGGAGGACCGGCCCCGCCGTGCCACGGACTACGCGGGCGCGGTCGCCGCCCTCGGCGGGCTCTTCACACAGCGCCTCTTCCTCACCCGCGGCCTCATCGCCTTCTTCCTCTTCGCCTCCTTCGGCACGCTGTGGAGCGGGCTGTCCCTCCCGCTCGCGGACGCCCCCTGGCACCTCGGTGAGAGCCGGATCGGCCTGTTCGGCGTCCTCGGCCTCGCGGGCGCGCTCGGCGCGGCCCGCGCGGGACGCTGGGCCGACGCCGGGCGCGCGACCCCGGTCACCGGCCTCGCCCTCGCGCTGCTCGTCGCCTCCTGGGCGGCGATCGAACGGCTGCCGTCGTCGCTGTGGCTGCTGGCGGCCGGGATCGTGCTGCTCGACTTCGCCGTCCAGGCCGTGCACGTCAGCAACCAGCACGTGCTCACCGCCGCGCACCCGGACCGCCTCAGCGGCGTCATCGGCGCATACATGGTCTTCTACGCACTCGGCTCCGCCCTCGGCGCCGCCACGACCACCACCGCCTACGGCACCCACGGCTGGCCGGCCTCCAGCCTCCTCGGCGCCACCTTCGCCACCTGCGCGCTGACCGTGTGGGCGGTCGGCGTACTGCGCCAACCCCAGCCGCGGACCGGGGCCATACCGTCTAGCTCCTCCCGTGCGCACGGGCGATGAGCAGGTCGTAGGTCTCGCCACCGTTCCGGTACGGGCCCGCGGAGCGGTAGCCGAGCCGGTCGTAGAAGGCGCGCCCCCGGTGGTTGGCGGGATCGACGAGCAGTGAGGTCCACTGCGGGGCGACCGCCTCGACGAGGGCTTCGTGGAGCCGGGTGCCGATGCCGCGGGACTGCCACCCGGGGCGTACGGCGAGTTCGCACAGCCCCATGAGCCCTTGGCGAGCCTCGGCCGGGATCCGCGGCAACAGCTCCTCGCCGTACCAGTACGCGGCGGAGCACGGGAAGCCGTAGCCGAAGCCGACGAGCGTGCCGCTGCCGTACGCGGCGGTGAGGACGAACCCGGCGTGCCGGAGGTGCCCGTGGACCTGCGCCCGGAATTCCCCGCCACGCCGGTCCGCGACCGCGCCGAACTCCGGGTGCGCCTCCGTCCAGACGCGGGCCAGCTCCTCGACCAACGCCCGCGCCTCGTCGGCCCCGTGCTGCCGGACGGCGAGGGTCACCCCCGTGCTTCGAGCGCCTCGAAGATGTCCGCGTCCGTCTCCCGCTGCCAGTCGGGGAGTTCGGCCCAGTCGGCGACGTACCCCGGCTTCGGATCCGAGATGAGCCGGTGGATCTGCGCGATCCAGCACGTGGCGACGAACCGCCCCTTCTGCTCCCGGCTCAGCTTCTCCGCATGCCCCTCGCTGACGTCGAGGAAGGCCTCCACCTGCCCTTCGACGGCCGCCGCGGCGGCCCGCTCCCACGCGGGTGTGTCCTCCCAGGGCGTGACGTAGCCGGGCTTCGGCTCCCCGGGATGGTGCTTGCGGACTCCGGCGATCCAGGCGTCACGGAAACGGCGGCCGGGTTCGGGGGTCATGGCCTCGAACTCCCCTCGTGGGCGTGGATGTTCGGCGGAGGAACCGCTTGCCCTCATAACTGCCCCGTGCGGGGGCGAGTATCGGCTCAGGGGCGGCGGTTGTAGGCGTCCAGGGTGGCCTTGTTCGTCGAGGTGTCCTGGAAGACGAGGTCCCAGGGGCCGGTGTTGACGTCCATCTCACTGCCGAAGCCGACCCACTTGCCGGTCAGGCGGCGCCCGGTGGGGTCCGCGAGGAGTTGGACGGCGCCGTGGTAGCGGGCGCCCCGGTAGTAGCCGTCGGCGGCGGTCTGTTCGACCCAGGTGCCGGTCACGACGTTGCCGTCGGCGGTGAGGTCCATGGTGAGGGGGGAGTCGGAGGAGCCGGGGAGGCTGCGGACGGTCAGCCGGTCGGCGTGCTGGAGGATCACGATGTAGTGCAGCCCCGTGAAAACCTGCCCCTCGCGGCCGGAGGACACGTACTCGTAGCGCGAGAGCCAGACCCCCGAGTAGGCGCCGCGCGTGGCGGGCTGGGTGGCCGGACTACCGTGGGCCGCGGCGATGCCGTCCGGCGCCGGGGCGAGATCGTGCCCGCCTCGGCCGTCGTCCGCGACGCGGGCCTGTGGCACCGCCGGTGAGAATCCCAGGGCCTCGACGGGCAGCCCCGTGACGACCTCCAGCGCGCGGGCGTAGGCCGGGCGCGGCGTCACGGACGTGCCCGCCTCCCACCGCTGCACCAGCCGCTTCGACGCGTCGTTGGGCTCGCCCCGCCGTCGCCCGGCCTCCTGTAGCGCGCGGGCGAAGTCGTCCTGCGACATGCGCAGGCTCATACGCGCGGCCCGCAGGGAGCCGTTGGGTGTGGTCATGGCGCCCACGCTAGCCGTCGCGCGGCGGCAATGACACCGAAATGACGCCCTTGATGCCGCCGCTCCGACGCCGTGAATACCGTCGCGAAAGCCGATGACCTGGCGTCACTCTCATGTCGTGACGGTTCTGTCACGCAGAGGTGCGGCCCGATACCCGCGCCCCTAGGCCGAGTTCGTACCGGATCGGAGTACGCATGAGCAGCGTCATCCCCACTGTCCCCGCGCCGCGCGAACGTCCCGGCGTACGGCCCCCGCACCGGCTGAGGTTCGGCGTCGGGCCCGGTCTCGGGGACGTCGGGCGGGCCCGGCGGGAGGTGGGGGAGTGGCTGAGCGGGCTGGGGCTCGCGGAGAGTGCGGACGGGGTGGGGCTCGTGCTGGGCGAGCTGGCCGGTAACGCGCTCCGGCACGCGCCTGGCGCGGGAGCCGAGGTCGTCCTCGGGGCGGGCGGCGGGCGGGCCGTGGTCGAGGTGCGGGACGGCTCGCCCGCACCGCCGGTGCTCCGCACGGACGCGGACCCGTACGCCGAGACAGGCCGCGGCCTCCCGCTCGTGGCCGCCTTCGCCGCGGACTGGGGCTGGATGCCGGGGCGGCGCGGCAAGACGACCTGGGCCGTACTCCCCGCCCCGGGCGGCTACGTGCCCGCGCCTCTGCCCGTCTGCGGTGAGTGCCGCCTGCTGGACGGCGAACAGGACCTGCGCTGCGTGCTCCAGGCGCACACCTCGGGCCCCCACCACGCGCACGCCGTGCACCTCGACGGCATCGACACCGGTGCGGTGTGGGCCCGGTGGGGCGAGGGTCCGCCGTGCCTCGTGGTGCTTCCCGACTGCCCCGCGGTCGATCCCGGCGCGCCGGACGAGGCGTGCTGCTCGTACGACGGCCACCCCGGCGGGCACAGCTACCAACTCACCGACCACAACCCGGGTGTGTCGGGCACGGGGTGCTGACGGGCCTGGCGTCGGCGCCCTGGCGTGGCCGCATGCTCGACGACTCCCCTGTGCTGTATCTGGCGCGGCGTGACGCCTACGCCGCCTTTCTGGCCGCTGCCGATGCCGAAGCCCACGTCGCGTGGTTCCGCGTGGACGGGCGGTATGCCGACGAGGTCGCCGCTGTCGCGGCTGTGGATCGGGCGTACGCGGTGACGCGTGGGGCTTTCGCGGTGATCGAGGTCGAGGGGGGCGGGCCCGTCCGGGAGGGCCGCGTTCTGCTGGACGAGCTGGCCGCGCTGCACCGGGACGGCGGGGTGCGGCCGGACTGGAAGGCGTTCAAGGCCGCCCGTGAGGACTTCGTCGCGGCGGCCCGTACGGCGCTTCAGGGGCTCCGGGACGGTCAGTCCCAGCCGCGGATCGTGACGGACGGGGGAGCGGACGCCAGGTAGGAGGTGAGGGCGGTCGCGGAGGAGGGGACGAAGGGGGTGGGGAGGGCGGCCGTCGGGGTCCAGGCGACCGCGGAGTGCTTGGCGGGCTCGCGGTTCTCCGCCGTGCCGGACCAGGTGGTGGCGGCGAAGACGACGGTCACGAAGCCGTTGGGGGACTGGACGCCCCACGCGCCGTGGACGACGTGCGTGAGGCGCAGCGCCTCGGGGGCGACCACCAGGCCGGTCTCCTCGTGGAGTTCGCGGACGGCGGTGGCCGTGACGGGCTCGCCCGGGTCGCACTTGCCGGACGGGAGGTCCCATTTCCCGGGGGCGAACCTCGCCCCGTCGCCGCGGCGCAGGAGCAGGACGCGGTCCGTCGCGGTGTCGTGGACGACGACGGCCGCGGCGAGCAGCGTCATCGCGGAGAGCGCGGGCGGGAGCGGGGCGGGGCGGGCGGTGTCGGTCACGGGGCCTCCAGGCGGGTGCGGGCGCTCCCTCCTTGATAGCCGACGGCTATGACAGCGGGTATTGGACCGCCGTGCACGGGCCGCTTGAGGATGACGGGACGGGGCCCGGATCCGCGGGCCGGTCGCACGATCGGGGAGAGCCATGCGCGCGGTGGTGTACGACGGCGAGGGCATCACGCTGGGAACGGCGCCGGAGCCGGTGCCGGGGGACGGGCAGGCGCTCGTCGAGGTGCGGGCGGTGTCCGTCAACTTCACGGACGTCGCCCACCTGGACCCCGCCACGCCGCCCGGCACGGTGCTGGGGCTGGACGCCGCGGGGGTGGTGCGGCGGGCCGCGGCCGACGGTTCGGGGCCGGGCGTCGGCGCCCGCGTCGTGACGTTCGGGTGGGGGCGCGCCGCCTGGGCGCAGGTGCGGGCCGCCGACACCGAGCATCTCGCCGTCCTCCCGGACGGCGTCGGCTTCGCGGAGGCCGCGGCGCTGCCCGCCGCCGGGGTCACCGCGCTGCGCGCGCTGCGGCAGCTGGGGCCCGTGGTGGGGCGCCGGGTGCTGGTGACGGGGGCCTCGGGCGGCGTCGGGCGCTTCGCCGTCCAACTGGCCGCGCTCGCGGGCGCGTACGTGGTCGCCGCCGTGGGCAGCCCGGAACGCGGGGCGGGTCTGCGGGAGTTGGGCGCGCGGGAGGTCGTCACGGGCCTCGCGGACGTCTCCGCGCCCGTCTTCGGCGTGCTGGAGAACGTCGGCGGGCCGCTCCTCGGCGAGGCCTTCGCCCTGCTGGAGCCGGGCGGCAGCCTCCAGAGCATCGGCTCGGCCTCGGGCCTGCCCTCCACCCTGGACCTGGAGACGGCGCGGCGCGCGGGCGGCGCCAAACGCCTGGAGGTCTTCATGGTGGGCACCCCGGACGCCCCCTTCGGCCCCGATCTCGCCCACCTCGCCGCCCTGCTGGGGGAGGGCCGCCTCGACCCGCAGATCGGCTGGCGCGGCCCCTGGGAGCGCGTCCGGGAGGCGGCCGCGGCCCTGCTCGACCGCCGCGTCGCGGGCAAGGCGGTGCTGGAGGTGACGCCGGGCGCGTGACGGGTGGGGCGGCCCCACGGCGGGGGTGTGACCGGCGAGGCGGCGCCACCCCCACCCCTCAGCGCGGCAGCAGCAGTTGCGCCACCGCTCCGCCGCCCGCCGAGGGCGGCGCGTTGCGGAAGGTGAGGCGGGCACCGAGGACGCGGGCCTGGCCGGTGGCTATCGTCAGGCCCAGGCCGTGGCCGCCGGAGCGGTCGGTGGAGCCGGTGCGGAAGCGGCTGGGGCCGTCGCGGAGCAGGTCGGCGGGGAAGCCGGGTCCGTGGTCGCGGACGCGGACGAAGGGGCCGTCGACCAGGACGTCGACGGGCCCGGCGCCGTGCCGGGCGGCGTTCGCGAGCAGGTTGCCGAGGACGCGGTCGAGCCGTCGCGGGTCGGTCTGGACCACCGCGTCCGCCACCACCGTGACGCGCGCCCCGGGCGCGAGCACCGGCACCCGGCGGCGGACGAACTCGCCCAGCACGACCTCCTGGAGGTCGGCCCGTTCGGCGGCGCCGTCCAGCCGGGCGACCTCCAGGACGTCCTCGACGAGCGTGCGCAGCGCGTGCACCCGGTCGCGTACCAGCTCCGACGGGCGCCCGGCCGGGAGGAGTTCGGCGGCGGTGACCAACCCCGTGAGGGGGGTGCGCAGTTCGTGGGCGATGTCCGCGGTCACCCGGCGTTCGGCCTCCAGCCGCCGTTGCAGGGCGTCGGCCATCGCGTCGACCGCGCGGGCGAGTTCGTCGGTCTCGTCCCGCCCGCCGCCGCCGATGGCCTCCCGCACCCGCACGTTGGTGTCGCCGTCGGCGGCCTTGCGGGCCGCGAGCGCCGCCCGCCGCAGCCGCCGCGACATGCGGCCGCCGACGAACACGCCGAGCGCCGTACCGCACAGCACCACCGCCACCGAGCCGATGACGAGGGTGCGGTCGAGGTCGGTGAGGACGGAGTAGCGGTCGGTGATCCCGGTCCTGAGCGAGAGCACCCGGCCGTTCCCCACGGGTGTCGCGGCCCACACCCGCAGGCCGTGCCGGGTCCGCTGGACGTACGTGGCGCGCTGGCCGTCGTCCGCGTAGGTGCGCAGCTCCGCGGGCAGGTGGGGGTCGTCGATCGTGGCGTAGAAGACGAGCCGGCCCGTCGTCTCGTAGATCCGCAGCGCGGACTGCACGCGCTCGTCCTGTACGTCCCGGGCGCCGTTGATCATGCTGGCCCGCGCCGCGTTGTGCACGACCAGGCTCAGCGCGACCACGACGAGCGCCGACACCAGTGCGATGGCCGCGCTCAGCTTCCACCGCAGCGTCATCCCGGGCAGCCGGCGGCGCACCCGCCGGGCCAGCACGCGGCAGCGGCGCACCAGGCGGGCGGAGGAGAGGCGGCGCGGGGGCACGGCGGGCGCGCCTCAGGCCCGCAGCTTGTAGCCGAAGCCGCGCACGGTCTCGATCCGGTCCTGCCCGACCTTCGCGCGCAGCCGCTGCACGTGCACGTCCACGACGCGGGTGTCGCCGCCCCACTCGTAGTCCCACACCCGCGCGAGCAGCCGGTCGCGCGACAGTACGGTGCCGGGCGCGGCCGCGAACTCCAGCAGCAGCCGCAGCTCGGTCGGGGTGAGGGCGATGCGTTCGCCGTCCCGGGTGACCTCCAGGCCCTCCGGGTCGATGGCGATGTCGCCGAAGGACAGCAGCGCGCCCGGGTCGGGCGGCGGGTCGTCCGACCGGGCGGCGCGGAAGCGGCGCAGCACCGCGCGGATCCGGGCGACGAGCACGGCGCCGTCGAAGGGCTTGGTCACGTAGTCGTCGGCGCCCGCCTCCAGGCCGAGCACGACGTCGATCGCCTCGGCCCGCGCGGACACCATGATGATCGGCACGGTCGACTCGTCGCGGATCTGCCGGCACAGGCTGACGCCGTCCAGCCCCGGCAGCATGACGTCGAGCAGCGCGAGGTCGGGCCGCCGGGCGCGGAAGGCGTCCAGGCCGGTGACGCCGTCGGGCGCGGCGGTGACCTGGAAGCCGTCGCGTTCCAGGGAGAGCGTGGTGGCCTCGCGGATCACGTCGTCGTCCTCGACGAACAGGACGTGCGGGCCGTTGGGGTACAGCATGCGGCTACCGGCCCGCCGCGGTGGGCGCGGGGGACGCCCCGGTGCCGTCGGGCTGCGCGGGCGGCACGGACTGCGTGGCGGCCGCGGTGGGCAGGCCCGGGTCGAGCGGGTCGGAGTCGGGGCGCGGCGCGGGGTCGGTCGAGGTCGGCTCGGGCACGACGGTCGGCGTCTTCGACCCGAAGTCCGCGTACTCGCGCGAGACCTGGACGAAGCGGCCGCCGCGCCACACGTACGTCACCGACTCCTGCCCGACCGGCGACGACAGCGGGTCGTTCATCTCGTACACCTCGTGCGTGATCTCCAGCTGCCCGTCCTCGACGCTGCCGTAGACCGGCGGCCGCTCGTCGGCGAAGACGTTCTGGTATTTCCCCTTCACCATACGGTAGACGTACGCGGCCACTCCCAGGCCGTTCCCGCAGGTCGTGACGTTGACCACGAGGTCGGGGCCGTCCCCGGCGGTGAGGTTGCCGGAGTCGACGGTCACGGGGTAGCTGTCCGCGTCGGCCGGGTCGGACGGGTCGGACGGGTCGGCCCGGCCGGACGGGTCGGAGGGGGCGGTGGAGCGGAAGGTGCGGCCGGTGCGGGACTCGGAGGGGGGTGTGGTGGGGGGAGTGCGGTCGGAGTCCCCGCCCGCGCTTCCGCCCGCACTCCCGCCCGCGTCCGAGCCGTCCCCGGTGTCCTCCCCGGGGTCGTCACCCGTGCCGTCGTCCGTGCCGTCGTCCGTTCCGCCGCCGGACGCCGCGTCCGCCGCCGCCGACCTGCGGGCCGACAGCGCCGGGCCGCACGGCACCAGGTCCTCCCGTACGTCCCGGCTCACGCTGTCGTCCCGCCGGACCATCGTGGCCAGCGCGTGCTTGTCCAGCGCGAGGGGCGGCGCGCTCTGCGTGGAGACGGCGCGGGTGCTCGGCGAGGGCGCCGGGCCCTCGTTCCGGGCCCCCGTCCCCGCCGCACCGCAGCCGGACACCACGACGCACGCGCTGCTCAGCGCGGTCATCGCGGCCGTCACGGCACTCGCGTGTCTCACGCGACGCACATCGCCTCCGTCAACTCCTCCGCCGCCTTCGTGCCCGCCCCCGGGCGCGGCCGGTGGCGGTAGCCGTAGCCGCCGTCCTCCAGGTGGTCCCGCAGCCGGGCCAGCGCCCGGTGCAGCGTGCTCTTGACCGTACCGATCGACAGGCCGAGCGCGCGGGCGGTCTCCTCGGTCGTGAGCTGCCCGTAGTGCCGCAGCATGACGACCTGGCGCTGCTTGGGCGCGAGCCCGGCGATGGCGTCGAGCAGCATCTCACGGTCCGCGCGCTGCTCGGTCCCGTCGTCGACGACGGATTCCGGCAGCTCCCCGGTGGGCACTTCCTCCAGCTTGCGGCTGCGCCACCACTCCGTGCGGGTGTTGATCATGACGCGGCGCATGTACGCGTCGGCGAGCGTCTTGTCGGCGATCGTGTCCCAGCGGGGGAAGGTGCGCACCAGCGCGGTCTGCACCAGGTCCTGCGCGTCTATCGGGTCCGGGACGAGGCGGCGGGCGCTGCGCAGCAGGGCGTCCTGCCGCGTCCTGACGTACTCCTCGAAGTCCAGTACCGCGCCTGAGCCCGCGCCGGTCGCCGCCATCGTGTTCTCCCGCCCCTTGCTTGTCCTTGCGGACGAACGTAGGCAGCGGATGTCAGGCTTCCGCGACCGTGAGCGCACGGCGGGCGCACGGCGACCCATCGGTTGTGTAACAGCGGGGAGGAAAGGGGACGTTACGGGTTCGCTCCTGCCGCCGGACGCCCCCCGGGGCGGCCCGGCGTCAGGACGGGAGGCGGTAGACGCCGTTCGCGAGCGGTTCGACGAGGCCGTCGGCGACCAGGCCGTCGAGCGCGCGGGCGCGCTGCACGGGCTCGTGCCAGACCGCGTCCAGGGCGGCCTGCGGGACGGGGCCGGGCGACGCCCGCAGGACGGCGAGCAGACGGCCGCGGACCTGGCGGTCCGTGCCCGCGTACGTCTGGCCGCGGCGCGGCGGCCCCTCGTGCGGCGGGCTCCCGGCGAGCCGCCAGGCGCACAGGGCGGCGACGGGGCAGCGCCCGCACTGCGGGGAGCGGGCCGTGCAGACGAGGGCGCCCAGCTCCATCGTCGCGGCCGCCCACCGCGCGGCGGTGGCCTCGTCGGAGGGCAGCAGCGCGGCGGCCGTGCGCCGCTCCGCGGCCGTCGTGGCGTTGGGCGGGTGCTCGACGCCGGTGACGACGCGGGCGAACACCCGCCGGACGTTGGTGTCGAGGACGATGTGCCGCTGGCCGTACGCGAAGGAGGCGACGGCGGCCGCGGTGTACTCCCCGACGCCCGGCAGGGCGAGCAACTCCGCGTGCAGGCGCGGGACCTCCCCGCCGTGCCGGTGTGCTATGGCGGCGGCGGCGCCGTGCAGACGCAGCGCCCGGCGGGGATAGCCGAGACGGCCCCACGCGCGGACGGCCTCGCCGGGGGACTCGGCGGCCAGATCGGCGGGGCGCGGCCAGCGGGCGAGCCATTCGGCGTGGACGGGCAGGACGCGCGCGACCGGGGTCTGCTGGAGCATGAACTCGCTGACCATGACCGACCAGGCGCCCGCGTCGGGACGGCGCCAGGGCAGGTCGCGGGCGTTGTCGTCGAACCAGTCCACGACCAGCTCGTGCAGCGACGCGACAGCGGCGGGCGTGAGGCCCGGCACCTCCGGTCTCGGGCGGTGCTGCGGCGCTGCCGGGGATGTGGGGGTTGCGGCGGACTCGGGGGTGTCGTGCAGGTCTGTGCTCATGGCATGGCGATCCTCGCACATGCCACTGACAGCGACCGCCCGGGAACGTAAACGTGATCATCCGCAAAGAGCGGCCACCGAGCGGCGGGTGTTGCGACGGCACACGGGTGATCTCCCCTAGAGTTCGGGTGTGGGCTCGTTGCGCAATCCCGTGGGACCTCTTCCGTCGTCCATCTACTGGCGGCGGCGAGTCGCCATGTCCGCCGCGGTGGTGGTGATCGCCGCGCTCGTGCTCTGGGCCGTGACACGCGGTGGTGGTGGCGGCGACGGCAAGGGCACGTCCGCGCCCACCGGTTCGCACACCCCGGTCGGCACGATCACCGCGGGCCCCACCCCGTCCGGCACCCACATCGGCGGCCGCCCCGGCGGCCGCGACACCGCCCCGTCCGACACCGACGGCGGCAACTCCGCGGGCGACACCGCCGGTTCGGGCGACACGGCCGGTGACACCGCGGGCGACACGGCGGGCTCCGGCGACGGTACGGACGCAGGCGCGTCGTCCGCCGGTACGGACCCGGGCAGCGGCACCACCGACAGCGGCGGCGGCAACGGCGGTCCGGGCGGCACGGCCGTCCAGGTCCCGGCCGGCTCCTCCCTCCCCAACTGCACGTCCGGCACGGTGGCGTTGTCCCTCACCACCGACCAGAACCAGTACCCGGTGGGCCAGTACCCGGCGTTCACCCTGCGCGCGGCCAACAGCGGCGCCGCCGACTGCAAACTGGACGTCAGCGCGGTCTCCGCCGTCCTCGACGTCACGAAGGACCCCGACAACACCCACGTCTGGTCCTCCGCCGACTGCCCGCCGGGCAAGTCCCCCTACCTGATCAAGGTCCCCGCCCACAGCTCCGCCGCCTACACCGTCCGCTGGACCGGCAAGACCAGCTCCCCCGCCTGCAAGTCCCCCAAGGGCACCGCGGCCGCCCCGGGCAACTACCTGGCCCAGGTCACCGTCCCGGGCTTCGGCGTCAAGCAGCGGTCGTTCTCACTGTCGGCGAACTAGGCCCGCGCGGCGGCCCCTTAGGGCGAACTGCCCTCACCCGCCGCGCTGAGGCGGACCGCCGACGACGGGGTACGGGCCTTCCTCGCCGCCTACCGGCCGCGCGGGTGGACCGCCCCGCGCGGCGGCCGGGGCGTCAGACGTACCGCTCCAGGATCGAGGACTCCGCCAGGCGGGACAGGCCCTCGCGGACCGAGCGGGCGCGGGCCTCGCCGACGCCCTCGACGGCCTGGAGGTCGTCGACGCTGGCGGCCAGCAGCTTCTGGAGGCCGCCGAAGTGGTCGACCAGGCGCTCTATCACGGCGTTCGGGAGGCGGGGGACCTTCGCCAGGAGGCGGTAACCGCGGGGGGAGACCGCGGAGTCCAGCGACTCGGGGGAGCCGGTGTAGCCCAACGCGCGGGCCACGGAAGTGAGTTCGATCAGCTCGTTCTGCGGGAGGCCGTCGAGTTCGGCGAGGGCCTCGGCCACCGTGCGGCTGCGCTTGGCGGTCGGCTCGGGCACGTAGTCGCGGGCGACCAGCTCGCGTTCGGGCTCCACGCCCGCGATCAGCTCGTCGAGCTGGAGGGCCAGCAGGCGGCCGTCGGTGCCCAGCTCCACCACGTACTCGGCGATCTCGGTGGCGATCCGGCGGACCATCTCCAGCCGCTGCGCCACCGACGTGACGTCCCGGACCGTGACCAGGTCCTCGATCTCCAGCGCCGACAGCGTGCCCGCGACCTCGTCCAGCCGCAGCTTGTAGCGCTCCAGCGTCGCCAGCGCCTGGTTCGCGCGGGACAGGATCGCCGCGGAGTCCTCCAGCACCCGGCGCTGGCCGTCGACGTACAGCGCGATCAGCCGCATCGACTGACTCACCGACACCACGGGGAAGTTGACCTGCTTGCTGACCCGGTCGGCGGTGCGGTGCCGGGTGCCGGTCTCCTCGGTCGGGATCGTCGGATCCGGCACGAGCTGCACGCCCGCGCGCAGGATCTTGGTGATGTCCTTGTCGAGGATCAGCGCGCCGTCCAGCTTGCACAGTTCACGCAGCCGCGTCGCGGTGAACTCCACGTCCAGCACGAAGCCGCCCGTGCACAGCGAATCCACCGTCTTGTCCATGCCCAGCACGATCAGGCCGCCGGTGTTGCCGCGCACGATGCGCTCCAGGCCGTCGCGCAGCGCCGTGCCCGGGGCGACGGCGCTCAGCGAGGCGCGCATGAGCGCGACGCCGTCCGCTCCGCCGCCGGACCTGCCGGCGGATTCCGCCGCTGCCTTGCGGGCCGGGGCGGAGCCTGCCCGGTCGTTGGCTGCCACTGCGTTCCTCCGGTCGGTGCGGTTTGGACTGAGTTTACGTCGTCCGCGCCGGGCACCGCCGATCACCGGCCCGCGCCCCGCGGGGGCCGTACCCCGTCCCCTGCCGCCCGCACCGCCCCGGCACGCCCGCGGGGCGGCCCCGTCAGGACGGGGGGCGGTCGCCGCCGCGGGGCCTGCGGGCAGGCAGCGCGCGCAGGGCCTCGCCTATGTCGGAGACCTCGATGACGCGCATCCCCGCAGGCACCTTGCCCGGATCGGCCGGCACCAGCGCGTGCGTGAAGCCCAGCCGCGCGGCCTCCGCGAGCCGCCGCTGCACCCCGGTGACGCGGCGCACCTCGCCCGCGAGGCCCACCTCGCCGATCGCGACCACGTTCTTCGGCAGCGGGGTGTCGATCGCCGCGCTGGCCAGTGCGAGCGCCACCGCTAGGTCGGCGGCCGGCTCGGTGAGCTTCACCCCGCCGACCGTCGCGGTGTAGATGTCCTGCTTGCCGATCGCCTTGATCCTGCCGCGCTGTTCGAGCACCGCGAGCATCATCGACACCCGCGAGTTCTCCAGACCCGAGGTCGTACGGCGCGGCGAGGGGATCTGCGTGTCCACGGTGAGCGCCTGCACCTCCGCGACGAGCGGGCGCTTGCCCTCCAGCGTCACCGTCAGGCACGTGCCCGGCACCGGCTCGTCACGCCGGGTCAGGAACAGGCCCGACGGGTCGGCGAGCCCGGTGATCCCCTCGTCGTGCAGTTCGAAGCAGCCGACCTCGTCCGTCGCCCCGTAGCGGTTCTTCACCCCGCGGACCAGGCGCAGCCGGGCGTGCCGGTCGCCCTCGAAGCTCAGCACCACGTCCACCAGGTGCTCCAGCAGGCGCGGGCCGGCGATCGTGCCGTCCTTCGTGACATGGCCGACCAGCAGCGTGGCCATGCCCCGCTCCTTCGACGCCCTGATGAGCGCGCCCGCCACCTCGCGGATCTGCGCGACCCCGCCGGGGGCGCCGTCGATCTCCGGCGACGCGACGGTCTGGACGGAGTCCAGGACGAGCAGCGACGGCTTCACGTCGTCCAGGTGCCCCAGCACCGCGGACAGATCCGTCTCCGCCGCCAGGTAGAGGTGGTCGGCGAGCGCCCCGATCCGGTCCGCCCGCAGCCGCACCTGCGACGCCGACTCCTCACCCGTCACGTACAGCACCGGGCTGCGCTCGCCGGACGCCTTCGCCGCGACGTCCAGCAGCAGCGTCGACTTCCCCACGCCGGGCTCGCCCGCGAGCAGCACCACCGCGCCGGGGACCAGACCGCCGCCCAGCACCCGGTCCAGCTCCGGCACGCCGGTCGACCGCGCGGTGGCCTGGCGGCCGTCGACCTGGCCGATCGGACGCGCGGGGGAGCTGACCCGGCCGGGCGCCGTCGTGCGCACGGCGGGCGCGCCGCCGAACTCCTCGACCGTGCCCCACGCCTGGCACTCGCCGCAGCGGCCGAGCCATTTGACGGTCGTCCAGCCGCATTCGGTGCAGCGGTAGGAGGGGCGGTCCTTGGAAGCGGGCTTGCGGGTGGCCATGCGGCCACCGTAGCGGGCGGGTGTGACAGGGCGGTTCCCGCCCGCCGGTCGGCCGGTGCGGCCCGTAGCCGCCACGGGGCACCTGCCCGGAGTGCGCGTTCGCCCTCCTCCTGCGGTGGTGCTGCGGGGGCACCCCGGCACCGTCCCCCTCCGACCGGAGGCCGGGGCGCGGGGACGGCGGGGCCGGGGACGTCACGCCCCGCGGGCGGAATTCACCCGGACGGGGGGCGCCGGGAGCCCCTAACGGGCGGACGCCACCCCCGTAAGGGTTAACCGCCGCGAGGACGGCTGAACGGGACGCGTCCGCGGGCCTACCGTCAGCCGGTGATGAGCAGGCAGGAGACCCCCACCCCCACGCCCTCCGCGCAGAGCCACCCCACCGGGGCGCACCGCAGGCCGCGGACCGCGGCGTTCACCCGTGGTGCGGCCGCGCGCGAGGCGTCCGGTCACGGAGGCGAGCCCGCGCGGCACCGGGGGAGGAGCGCGGAGGTGCGGCCGCAGGGGACGCTGCCCATAGTGCCGCCGGGGCACTACGAGCCGTACCTCGACGGCCTGTTCACGTACTGCCTGTCCGTGCTGTGCGAGCACGACGCCGCCGCGGGCGCGCTCGGGGAGGTGCTCGCGCTCGCCGAGCGGCAGCGGGCGCGGCTGCGCGACCCCGCGCTGCGCAGGCCGTGGCTGTACGCGCTCGCGCGCTGGTCGTGCCTGCGGCGGCTGGCCGCGGGCAAGCCGGTGGCGCCGGTACGGGCGGCCGCCGACATCGCCGCGCAGCGCGGCGCCCAGCTCGCGGCGCTGGCCTGGCCGGAGGCGGCGGGCACGACACCCGAGCAGCGCGAGGCGCTGGAGCTGGCCGTACGGCACCAGCTCGCGCCGCACGAGGTGGCCGCCGTACTGGGGCTGGAGACGGACGCGGCGCGCGGGCTGCTGGCGCGGGCGGCGTGCGAGGTGGAGCGGACACGGGCGGCGCTCGCGGTCGTCGACAGCGGGCGGTGCGCGGCGCTCGCGCAGCTCGCCGGGGACAACCGGGTGCTGCTCGGCCCGGCGCTGCGCGACGAGCTGGTGCGGCACGTCGACGAGTGCACGCTGTGCCGCCGTACGGCCGAGCGCACGGTCGCCGCGGGGCCCTGGCCGGGCGGCGGGGGCGCCACCGCGGTGCTCGCCCTCATCGAGGCGCCGCGGGCGGCGTCCTGCGCGGCGCTGCTGCACGCCATGGAGACCGGCGCGGGCCGCAGCCGCGAGGTCACCCCGCGCTTCGACCGGCGCGGCTTCCCCCGCGACCTGCGGGACCAGGCGGCGCGCCGGGCGCAGCTGCGGCACCGGGCGATGACGACGACGGTCGTCGCGGCGGTCGTGGCCGCGCCCGTCCTGGCGGTGTGGGCGGCCTACCGCGCGACCCCGCTCGGCGGCGACGACACGCACGGCCGTACGGCGGCGGGCGCGCCCGACGCGGGTCTTCCGTACGAGAAGGCGGGCTCCTCCCGCCCCGGGCCCTCCGCGCCGCAGCCCGGCACCACCGCGCCCGCGGACGCGTCGCCCGCCGCGGACGTCACGGCCGTGACCGTCACCCCCTCCGCGACGGCGTCCGCCCCTGCGGGCGCGGGCCACCTCGACGTCACCGCGGCCCCGGCCCCCGGCGGCACCCTCGTGACGCTCACCGCGAGCGGCGGCGGCGACGTGCGGTGGTCGGCCACCACGACGGCACGCTGGCTGCGGCTCTCGGCGGTCTCCGGGGTGCTGCACCCGGGCGAGTCGGCGACCGTGTCCGTCACCGTCGTCCACACGCTCGCCCCACGCGGCAGCTGGACGGCGAGCGTGGCCTTCGCCCCGGCGAACGCCACCGTCATCCTGCACGGCACCACCCGCCGCTCGGCCCCGCCGCCCCCGACGTCCGCACCTCCCACGTCCGCCCCGCCGACGTCCGCGACACCCACCCCGACCCCGTCCGAGAGCACCCCGCCTCCGACCACCGCCCCTCCCACGGAGTCCCCGACGCCCACCGAGCCGCCGCCGTCCGGCTGACCCCGCTGTCAGTGGGGGGCGCTAGCGTCCCGCGTATGACGAGCGAACCGAGCTGGCTGGACGACACCAGGGTGTCCTACGACACCGTCGCCGAGAGCTACACCGCCTACGTCCGCGACCTGCTCGACGACCTCCCCCGGGAGCGGGCGGCCCTCGTGGACTTCGCGGACCTGGTGCGCGCGGGCGGCGACGGACCCGTCGCCGACGTCGGCTGCGGCCCCGGGCGCGTCACCGCCTTCCTGCGCGGCCTCGGCCTCGACGCCTTCGGCATCGACCTGTCCCCCCGGATGATCGCGATCGCCCGCCGCGACAACCCCGGCGTGCGCTTCGCCGTCGGCTCCATGACCGACCTCCCGCTCCCCGACACGTCCACGGCGGGCATCCTCGCCTGGTACTCCCTCATCCACGTCCCCGACGAGGCGATACCGGGGGTCCTCGGCCACTTCCACCGCGTCCTGCGCCCCGGCGCCCCCGTCCTGCTGGGCTTCCACGTCGGCGACACGTCCCGCCTGAAGACCGAGGGCTACGGCGGCCACCCCATGCACGTCCACGTCCACCGCCGCCCCCACGACCGCCTCGCCGCCTGGCTGACGGAAGCGGGCTTCACCGTGGCCTCCCACGAGACCGTCACCTCGGCGGAAAGCCCCCTCGGCGGCATGCTGCTGGCCCGCCGCGCCTGACCCGGGCTCACGGCAGCGTCAGCACCCGCGGCCCCTCCGCCGTGATCGCCACCGTGTGCTCGAAGTGCGCCGCCCGGCTCCCGTCGTCCGTGCGCAGCGTCCACCCGTCCTGATCCGCGTGGTAGGCGTCCGAGCCCCCCGCCATGAGCATGGGCTCGATCGCGAGCGCCAGCCCCGGCCGCAACGGGAACCCGCGCCCCGCGCGCCCCCGGTTGGGCACGTGCGGATCCTCGTGCATACGGCGCCCGATGCCGTGCCCGCCGAAGTCCGCCGGCATCCCGCACCGCGCCTCCTCCGCGACCCGCCCGATCGCGGACGAGATGTCCCCCATCCGGTTCCCGGCGACGGCCGCCGCGATCCCCGCCTCCAGCGCCCGCACGGTCGCCGCCACGAGCTCCGCGTCCCCCGGCCGCGGCGTGCCCACAGAGAAGGTGACCGCCGCGTCACCCGTCCACCCGTCCAGCTCCGCCCCGCAGTCGACGCTCACGAGATCGCCGTCGCGCAGCCGGTAGTCCGTCGGGATGCCGTGCACGATCGCGTCGTTGACGGACGCGCAGATCACCCCCGGGAAGGGCGTCGGCGCGAACGACGGCCGATACCCGAGGAAGGGCGAGGTCGCCCCGGCCCCCGCGATGACCTCGCGCGCGGCCTCGTCGAGTTCGAGCAGCGACACCCCGACGTCCGCGGCCTCCCGCGCCGCGGCGAGCGCGCGGGCCACCACACGGCCCGCCTCGCGCATCGCGTCGACGGCCGCGGCGTTCTTGATCTCCACCATGGGGGGACAGCCTCCAATACTCATACCGGTATTTGTTTACCGGTATTAGTATCACAGGCATGGTGCGAACACCCCTGACCCCCGGAGAACGCCGCCGCGGCGAACACTTCGGCGCGCTGCTGCGCGCCGCGCGCGGCGACCGCAGCATGGTGGAGATCGCGGCGGCGGCGGGCGTCTCCGCGGAGACGCTCCGCAAGATCGAGACGGGGCGCGCCCCGACCCCCGCCTTCTTCACGGTCGCCGCCCTCGCCGCGGCCCTCGGCATCTCCCTCGACACCCTCGCCGCCGCCTGCGCACTGGACGCTGACGCGTCCGCATCGGAGGAGCTCACGGCATAGCTCCCGGCGCCCCGGGGGGTGCCTGTTGCGGTAGGCGCCGCGATCGTCCGCCGGTGGTGGGTTGCTCGCGCAGTTTCCCGCGCCCTTTTCGCACCGGGGGTGCCTGTTGAGGTAGGCATCGCGATCGTCCGCCGGTGGTGGGTTGCTCGCGCAGTTCCCCGCGCCCCTGAAAACGAGAACCCTCACCCCCACCGGCAGGTGGCCGCCAGACCGGCCTGGAGGGGGACGGTGCGGGGTGCCCCCGCAGGAATGCGCTGGGAGGGGGTCAGCCCCTGCGTAGGAGGGTGAAGGCGCATTCCGAGGAGGTGCCCCGTGGCGGCACCCGACCCAGCGGCGGCGGCGCCGCGTAAGGGGCGCGAGGAACTGCGCGAGCAACCACCCACCCACCGCAAGGTCGCACACCGCACCGCAACAAGCCCCCCCCGAGGCGCCCCCAGGCTCACCCCCCGGAGGGGTCCGCCGGGTGCGGGGCCACGAGCGGAAGCCCCGCCGCAAGGCGGGCCTCGCACGCGGCGACCAGCTCCGCATACGCCCCCGCCCCCATCAGCTCCGTGAGCTCCGCCCGGTACGAGACGTAAACAGGCTCACCCCCACCGTGCGCGGACGTCGCGGACGTGCACCACCAGTGGAGGTCATGACCGCCGGGGCCCCACCCCCGGCGGTCGTACTCCCCGATCGACACCACGAGCACGCGCGAGTCGTCCGGCCGGTCGACCCACTCGAAGGTGCGCCGGATCGGCAGCTGCCAGCACACGTCGGGCTTGGTCTCCAGCGGTTCGCGGTTCTCCCGCAGGGCGAGGGCGTGCAGTGCGCAGCCCTGTCCGCCGGAGAAGCCCGCGCGGTTGGAGAAGATGCAGGCCCCGTCGACGACGCGGGTCTGCCGTTCGCCGTCCTCGTTCTCCTCGGCCCAGTAGCCGTCCCGGCCGGTGCCGAGGCCGTGGAACTGCCAGTCGTCCGCGGTGAGCCGGGCCACGTGCCCGGCGACCCGCTTCTCGTCGTCGTCGTCGGAGAAGTGCGCGCCGAGCGAGCAGCAGCCGTCGTCCGCGCGCCCGGCCACGATGCCCTGGCAGCCGTGTCCGAAGACGCAGGTCCAGCGCGATGTCAGCCATGTCAGGTCGCAGCGGAAGATCTGCTCGTCGTCCGCCGGGTCGACGAATTCGAGCCATGCCCGTGCGAAGTCGAGCCCCGCCTCGTCGCCTGCCGCGACCTGCTCCCCGCCCCTGCGGGTCGTCACCTTTGCCACGCGCCCAGCGTAAGACCGTATTGCCCGGTTTCCCCTCACCGCCCCGCACGAGGGGGCCCGCCGCCCGCCCGGCCGGGGCGAACCGGCCCTCTCCCGCCCGGCCCCCGGCCGTAAAGTGCTGCCCATGCGACTGGGAGTGCTCGACGTGGGGTCCAACACCGTTCACCTGCTGGTGGTGGACGCGCATCCGGGCGCGCGCCCGCTCCCCGCGTATTCGCACAAGGCCGAGTTGCGCCTCGCGCAGCTGCTCGACGCGGACGGCGCGATCAGCGCCGAGGGTGTCGAGCGTCTCGTCGCGACCGTCGCGGACGCGATGCGCGTCGCGGAGGACAAGGGCGCCGAGGACGTGCTGCCCTTCGCGACCTCCGCGGTGCGCGAGGCGGCGAACGGCGAGGCGGTGCTCGCGCGCGTCGAGCAGGAGACCGGTGTGCGGCTGACGGTGCTGTCCGGCGAGGACGAGTCGCGGCTGACCTTCCTGGCGGTACGCCGCTGGTTCGGCTGGTCGGCGGGCAAGCTGCTGGTGCTGGACATCGGCGGCGGTTCGCTGGAGGTCGGCTACGGCATGGACGAGTACCCGGACGCCGCCGTGTCGCTGCCGCTCGGCGCGGGGCGGCTGACCAGCGGCTGGCTGCCGGACGACCCGCCGTCCGCGCAGGACGTGCGGGGCTTGCGCCGGCACGTCAGGACCGAGATCGCCCGTACCGTCGCGGAGTTCGCCCGGCTGGGGCCCGCCGACCACGCGGTGGGCACGTCCAAGACCTTCCGCCAGCTGGCCCGGATCGCGGGGGCGGCGCGCAGCGCGGACGGGCTGTACGTGCAGCGGGTGCTGCGGCGTGCGGCGCTGGAGGAGTGGGTGCCGCGGCTCGCCGGGATGGCCGCGCGGCAGCGCGCGAACCTCCCCGGGGTGTCGGAGGGCCGGGCCGGTCAGCTGCTCGCGGGCGCGCTGGTCGCGGAGGCGGCGATGGACCTGTACGGCGTCGGTGAGCTGGAGATCTGCCCGTGGGCGCTGCGCGAGGGCGTGATCCTGCGCAAGCTCGATGTGATGGCGGCGGGCATAGCGGGCTCGGGCGCGAGCGCCGCCACGACCACGGGTACGACCACGGGTACGGGTACGGCCCCGGGAACCGCCTCCTCGCCCGCCCCGCAGGACCCTGTGGCCAACGCCACACCGCACACCGCCCCGTACGCCCCACCCGCCCCTGCATCCCCGCAGAACGGCGGGTCAGGCGCCACCGTCGCCCGCCGCAGCGGCTGAGGACGCGGCCCCGCGGGGGTCCCGCGGCGACCGGGACCCGGCCCTGCCCGCGGGCCCCGGCCGTACGCTGGCTTGCGTGGCCCCAGCCCCCGACGTCCCCGACGCCTTCGACGCCTTCGACGCAGCCCCCGGCACGCCGCCCCGCGGCACCGTGCCGCCGGCGGGCGCGCCCGGTGCGAGCGGCGGTGCCCGCGGCAGCGTGAAGGGTGGCGTCCGGGTCGCGCTGTCGACCGCCTCGGTCTACCCGGAGTCGACGGCGACGGCCTTCGAGATCGCCGCCCGCCTCGGCTACGACGGCGTCGAGGTCATGGTGTGGACGGATCCGGTCAGCCAGGACATCGACGCCCTGCGCCGGCTGTCCGACTACCACTGCGTGCCGGTGCTCGCGGTGCACGCGCCGTGCCTGCTGATCACCCAGCGGGTGTGGTCGACCGACCCGTGGGTCAAGCTGCAGCGCGCCAAGGCCGCGGCCGAGCGGCTCGGCGCGTCGGCCGTCGTCGTCCACCCGCCCTTCCGCTGGCAGCGCGGCTACGCGCGCGACTTCGTCCGCGGGGTGTGGCGGATGGCGGACGAGACGGACGTCCGCTTCGCCGTCGAGAACATGTACCCGTGGCGCTACCGCGACCGCGAGATGGCCGCGTACGCCCCCGACTGGGACGTCACCCGGGAGGACTACCGGCACTTCACGGTGGACCTCTCGCACGCGGCGACCTCGCGCACCGGCGTGCTGGAGATGGCCGCGCGGATGGGCGACCGGCTCGCGCACGTCCACCTCGGCGACGGCAACGGCTCGGCGAAGGACGAGCACCTGGTGCCGGGGCGCGGCACCCAGCCCTGCGCCGAGCTGCTGCGCTCCCTCGCGGGCCGCGGCTTCGCCGGGCACGTGGTCGTGGAGGTCAACACGCGGCGGGCCATGTCGTCCGCGGAGCGCGAGGCCGATCTCGCGGAGGCGCTGGCCTTCGCCCGCCGCCACCTGGTCGCCCCGCCGGTCGCGAGCCGTCCGCACCGCTGAGCCCGCCCCGCGGCAGCACCGTGGAACAGCCCAGCCCTTCCGTCATCCGGACGGGTTGTCCGGATCCTGGGCGACGGGCGTACCCTCGACGGCACGGCCGCGCGCCGCGGCCGTCGTACGAACGCGAGTGGAACCTAGGGAGTGGAACCGTGCCCGAGCTGAGGTCACGTACGGTCACCCACGGCCGCAACATGGCGGGCGCGCGCGCCCTCATGCGCGCATCCGGCGTGGACAACGCCGACATCGGCAAGCCGATCGTCGCGGTCGCCAACAGCTTCACCGAGTTCGTACCCGGGCACACCCACCTCCAGCCGGTGGGGCGGATCGTCTCCGAGGCGATCAAGGCGGCCGGCGCGGTGCCGCGGGAGTTCAACACGATCGCGGTGGACGACGGCATCGCGATGGGCCACGGCGGCATGCTCTACTCGCTGCCGTCGCGCGACCTGATCGCCGACTCCGTCGAGTACATGGTGCAGGCGCACTGCGCGGACGCGCTGATCTGCATCTCCAACTGCGACAAGATCACCCCGGGCATGCTGATGGCCGCGCTGCGGCTGAACATCCCGACGGTCTTCGTCTCCGGCGGCCCGATGGAGGCCGGGCGGGCGACGCTGGTCGACGGCACGGTCCGCAAGCTGGACCTGATCAACGCGATCTCCGACGCGGTGGACGAGAGCGTGTCGGACGCCGACATCCTCCGCATCGAGGAGAACGCCTGCCCGACCTGCGGGTCGTGTTCCGGGATGTTCACCGCGAACTCGATGAACTGCCTGACCGAGGCGATCGGTCTGGCGCTGCCCGGCAACGGTTCGGTGCTGGCCACCCACACCGCCCGCAGGGCGCTGTACGAGGACGCGGGCCGCACGGTCGTCGAGCTGACCCGGCGCTACTACGAGCAGGACGACGACAGCGTCCTGCCGCGCAACGTCGCCACCGGCGCCGCGTTCGAGAACGCGATGGCCCTGGACATCGCGATGGGCGGTTCCACCAACACGATCCTGCACCTGCTGGCCGCCGCCCAGGAGGCCGAGCTGGACTACGGCCTGACCGACATCGACGCGGTCTCGCGCCGGGTGCCGTGCCTGGCCAAGGTCGCCCCGAACGTCGCCCCGTCGGGCACGTACTACATGGAGGACGTGCACCGCGCGGGCGGCATCCCGGCGATCCTGGGCGAGCTGTACCGGGGCGGGCTGCTCAACGAGGACGTGCACACGGTGCACTCCCGCTCGGTCAAGGACTGGCTCGGCACGTGGGACGTGCGCGGCGGCTCCCCGTCGCCGGAGGCCGTCGAGCTGTTCCACGCCGCCCCGGGCTGTGTGCGTTCCGCGTCGGCGTTCTCGCAGTCCGAGCGCTGGGAGTCGCTGGACACCGACGCGGCCGGCGGCTGCATCCGTGACGTCGAGCACGCCTACTCCCAGGACGGCGGCCTGGCGGTGCTGCGCGGCAACCTCGCCGTGGACGGCGCCGTGGTCAAGACCGCGGGTGTGGACGAGTCGATCTGGACGTTCGAGGGTCCGGCGGTCGTGTGCGAGTCGCAGGAGGAGGCCGTCGAGAAGATCCTCCGCAAGGAGATCACGCCCGGCGACGTCGTCGTGATCCGCTACGAGGGCCCGCGCGGCGGCCCGGGTATGCAGGAGATGCTCTACCCGACCTCGTACCTGAAGGGCCGGGGCCTGGGGAAGTCCTGCGCGCTGATCACCGACGGGCGCTTCTCCGGCGGCACGTCGGGTCTGTCCATCGGGCACGCCTCCCCGGAGGCGGCCTCGGGCGGCACGATCGCGCTGGTCGAGGACGGCGACCGGATCCGGATCGACATCCCCGGCCGCACCATGGAACTCCTGGTCTCCGAGGAGGAGCTGGCCGCCCGCCGGGAAGCGCTGGGCGGGGTGTACAAGCCGCGCGCGCCGCGCGACCGGCAGGTCTCGGCGGCGCTGCGCGCGTACGCCGCGATGGCGACGAGCGCGGACCGCGGCGCGGTCCGCGACGTGAGCCGCCTGGAGATCTGACCCGCACCTGGTCCTGCCGCCGTCCCCCGCGGGCAACTGCCCGCGGGGGACGGCGTTTTCGCGCCCGTGGGGGGGGGTCTAGTCCAGGCTGAGGACCGCGGCGGCGCGGTCGGCCATCTTGGATTCGCCGAGCGCGTTGGGGTGCACCGGCACGAAGTTCGTGCCGAAGAGCACCGGTTCGATCCAGCGGGTGCCGATCGGCTGGCACGCGTCATGGCCGTTGGAGGCCGCGGCCATGTCCACGTACGTCGCACCGGTCGCGGCCGCCGCGCGCTGCACCGCCGAGTTGAGGTGCGTCTGCAGATCGCGCAGGTAGGGGATGTCGCCGGAGGCGATGGGCAGTTGCGCGAAGCAGCCGGGCACCGCGGCGGAGGGCACGATCCACGGGTAGCCGAGGATCGCCACCTGCGCGTTCGGCGCCTTCGCGCGCACGGCGGCGAGCGCGCTCGTGAGCGCCTGGAAGGTGCCGTTGTCGACCTGGTCGGTGAACGTGCTCCCGTACAGGCTCTGGCAGGGGTGACCGAAGCCCAGGGTCGCTATGCCGGCCGAGCCGCACGCCAGGATCGCGTCGATGAAGGTGTTGTTGTCGTTGCCGCCGATCGTCATCGTCACGACGTCGGTGCTCGCGCTCAGCGCGTCCAACTGCGGTGCGACGCCCGGGTACTGGGCCCCGGCGAAGTCCTTGGTCTGTGCGGCGCCGCACGTCACGTCGTGCAGCGCGAGGCCCGCGCGGGCGGCCAGCACGTGGGGGTAGTTGGCGGAGGACCGGATGCACAGCAGCGAGGCGTCCGGGTCGAGCGGCAGCACACCCGAGGCCGCGCTGTAGCTGTCGCCCATTGCCACGTACGAGCGCTGGGCCTGCGACTGGGCGTGCGCGGCGGGCGCGGTCAGACCGAGGACGGCCAGTGCCGCGGCGGCCAGGACCGCGGCGAGGCCCCGGCCCCGGGGGCGGTGGGGGAGAAGGCGCATCGACATCTCTCCTCGTTTCGTGGGGGTATGTGACGAGATCAGGTGAAGTCGGCGCTGCTCCGCAGAAGTTACTGACTGGTCAGTCGGTGGTCAATGGTCTGCGCACGCACCGGTCGCGAGGACGTTCACTTCTTCACGGTTTCGCCGCACCGCCGTCGCGTTCACGCACCCTTCGCCGTACGGGACTTCCCTCCCCGCCACCCGCCGCCATCCTGGAGACCAGGGGCCAAGTGGGGGGAGCGGCAATGGAGTTCACGATCGCCCGGCGGGTCCGGCGGCGCGGCATCGGCATGCTGTGCGCGGCGGCCGCCATCACCGCCGGACTGGCCGCATGGCTGATCTCCAGCAAGGGCCACAGCACCGCAGGACCACTCGTCGCCGCGGGCGCCGCCGCCCTGTGCGCCGGACGCGGACTGTGGGAACTGCGCCGCGCCCGGCGGCCCTTCCGGCTGCGCGTCGACGCCTTCGGCATCACCCTGCACGACGCCGAACTGAGCTGGGAGCAGATCGACGCGGTCGCACTGCGCTACACCTCCGCGGGCGACAGCGAGAGCGCGCCGCCCAAACCCCACCTCACGGTGTGGCTCGCACCCGGCACGAAGCTCCCCCGCGAGCCCGACCGCACGTACGACGGGCGCGTCCGGTACACCCTCCTCGACACCGACGACCTCGACCAGGGCCTCGGACAGCTCACCGCCGCCCTCGCCGAGCACGGCCGGGCCCGCTTCGAGACCGCGCCGCGCACCCTCCGCCCGCCCACCCCCGTCACCGTCGCCGGACCCGAGCACCGCGTCCCCGGCGGCGACCGTGTCTTCCGCGCCCCCGGGCCGCCCGCCGCACTCCTCCTGGCCTGCCTCGTCCTCGCCCTCGGCGCCACCGCCCCGCTCGCCGCGGCCGCCACCGGGCGCCCCCACCTCGTCCCCCTGGCGCTGCTCGGCCCCCTCGTGCCCGTCGCCGCACTCGGCTGGGCCGGCACGTTCTCCTGCCTGTCCCGCCGGCGCCGCCCCCGCCGCTTCACCGTCGGACCCGGCGGCATCGCCTTCCGCGACTACGGCAAGGCCGAGATCCACTTCTCCTGGTCCGAGGTCGCCGCCGTCACGGTCGGCCCCCGCGCCGGCTCCACCGACACCCGCCCCTGGCTCATCGTCTGGCCCCTCCCCGGCGCGACCCTCCCCACCCAGACCCTCCACCTCGCCGACGGCCACCTCGCCTGCCCCCTCACCCCCCTCCGCACCCTCCCCGACGCCCCCGCCGCCCTCCCCGCCCTCCACACCTTCGCCGGCGAACGCTTCACCCCTGCGCGGGGCTCTTAGGGGCGCGGGGAACCGCGCGCTCAGCCGAGACGGCGAGAAGATCGCGGCACCCACCGCGAGGGGCACCCCGCGGCGCCCGGAACGGACCGCCCCCGGTCCACCACCGCGCGCATGCCCATAATGGAAAGCGTGAGTGAGGACCAGCAGACAGCCGTCGCCCCCGCGCCAACGGAAAACGCCCCGCCCGACAAGGGCCCGGCGCCCGAGCCGATCCGTTTCTTCGGGACGACCTGGGTCGACCACGACCGCGGCTACGGCCTGCGCCGCCTCGGCGTCAGCATCGGCTCGCTGGCCACGGCCGCGGCCGGCGCCTTCGTGCTGAAGATCGGCTTCCAGGGCCTCGGCGACGCCAAGATCGGCACGTTCGTCACCGCCCTCGCCTTCATCGGCCTGGCCGTGTGCAGCGTCCTCGCCTTCCGCCACACATGGCGCGGCTTCGTCGCCCGCCGCCCCGCGGGCGACGCGGACGGCACCGCGAGCCTCTACGCGATCGGCTTCGTCGGCGGCCTGCTCGCCTATTTCGTGCGCTCCCTGTCCGAGGCCCCCGGCGAGGACCTGCGCCGTGCCGAGTACGCGGAGGCCCGCGCCCGCTTCGAGGCCCGCCAGGCGCGCCCGAAGGCGAAGGCGAAGCCCAAGGGCAAGCGCAAGCGCTGAGGCGGCCGCCCCCCGCGGCAACGTGTCCCTGCCACTACCAGGAGCAGCAGGGTCTTCCTCACCCGGAGTGCGCGCCGCACCCTCGGTCGTATGAGTGAATCCACCGCACCCCCGCCCCTCCTCACCACCCCCTTCGGCTTCGCCGCGACCACCGGGGACGTCCTCGACGGCGTCGATCTCGGCGGGCGGCGGGCGCTGGTGACCGGCGGGACGTCCGGGCTCGGGCGGGAGACCGCACGGGCGCTCGCCGCCGCGGGCGCCGAGGTCGTGCTCGGCGTACGGAACACCGCCGCAGGCGCCCGCACCGCCGCGGAGATCACCGCCGAGACCGGAAACCCCCAGGTGAGCGTGCTGCCGCTGGATCTCGCGGACCTCGCCTCGGTCCGCGCCGCCGCGCAGGCGCACGGCGACCGCCCGCTGCACATGCTGATCGCCAACGCCGGGATCATGGCCCTCCCCGAACTGACCCGCACCCCGCAGGGCCGCGAGATGCAGTTCGCCGTCAACTTCCTCGGCCACCACGCCCTGACCACCGCCCTCCACCGCGCCCTCGCCCGCGCGGGCGAAACGGCGGACGAAGGAGCGCGCGTCGTCGTACTCAGCTCCAACGCGCACCTCTTCGCGCCCCCCGTCTTCGACGACCTCGACTTCCGCTTCCGCCCCTACCACCCGCTCGGCGCGTACGGGGAGTCCAAGACCGCCGACGTGCTGCTCGCGGTGGAGGCCGCCCGCCGCTGGGCGGACGACGGCATCACTGCCAACGCCGTCAACCCCGGCGCGATCGCCACCAACCTCCAGCAGCACACCGGCGGCCTGCGCACCCCGCCCGAGCGCCGCAAGACGCCCGCGCAGGGCGCCGCCACGCCCGTCCTGCTGGCCGCGTCCCCGCTGCTCACGGGCGTCACCGGCCGTTACTTCGAGGACGGCGCCGAGGCCCGGCCGCGCGACGCGGCCCCGCCGCTGTTCGGCGGCGGCGTCGCCCCCTTCGCCCTCGACCCCGGCAACGCCACCCGAATGTGGGACACCGCGCATGCGCTCACCGGCTGAACCCCGCCCTCCACGCAGCACGACAGGCCCTAGCATCACGACGGTGACCCGGACAGCACAGGAAACGGCGGCCGCGCTGCGGCGCGGCAAGTACGTGAGCGTCACCACCTTCCGGCGCGACGGCACCCCCGTGCCCACCCCGGTCTGGTACGCCCTCGGCGACGGCGAGCTGGTCTTCTGGACCGGCGCGACCAGCGGAAAGGTCAAGCGGCTGCGCAACAACCCCCGCGTGCTCGTCGCCCCCTGCAACGCCCGCGGCCGCGTCGCCCCCGGCGCCCCCACCCTGGAGACCACCGCCCGCGTCCTCGACGACGCGGGCAAGGCCGCCGCCCGCCGCCTGCTCGCCCGCCGCTACGCCCTGGTCCGGCTCGGCGACCTGGCCCGTACGGTGCTGCGCCGCACCGCCCGCCCCGACCAGGTCGGCGTCAGCGTCGCCCTGTGAAGGCCCTGGCCAGAAGCACCGGGCTTACGGTGGAGGGGTGACGACCGGCAGCAGACTCGGGGACTACCTGCGGGCCCGGCGGGAAAGACTCCGGCCCGCGGACGTCGGCCTGCCCGAGGGCGGGCGGCGCCGCGTGCCGGGGCTGCGCCGCGAGGAGGTCGCCCTGCTCGCGGGCATCAGCGTCGAGTACTACCTGCGCCTGGAGCAGGGCCGCGACCAGCACCCCTCGCAGCCGGTCCTGGCCGGTCTCGCCCGCGCCCTGCGCCTCGGCCCGGACGCCGAGCGGCACCTCTACGCGCTCGCCGACGTCGCCCACTCCACCGCCGGGGGCGCACCCGACCGGCCCGAGAGCGTCAGCCCGGCCGTCGTCACCCTCATCGACAACTGGACCACCACCCCGGCCCTCGTCCACGGCCGCGCCATGACCACGCTCGCCGCCAACGCCATGGCCGTCGCCCTCAACCCGCTCTTCGCCCCCGGCGTCAACACGCTGCGCGCGGCGTTCCTCGACCCGTCGATGCGCGACTTCTACCGCGACTGGGACGCCATGACCGCGAAAACCGTCGCCTACCTGCGCTCACTCGCGGGCGCCGCCGACGACCCGCGCATCGCCGAGGTCATCGGCGAACTGAGCCTGCGCAGCGAGCGCTTCCGCGATCTGTGGGCCCGGCAGGACGTCCACCGCCGCACCAGCGGCCTGACCCTGATCCGCCACCCGCGCGTCGGCCCGCTCGACCTGCACTACGAGAAGCTCGCGCTGCCCTCGGCCCCGGGCCAGATGCTCGTCACCTACCACGCCGAGCCGGGCACGCCCTCGTACGACCGCCTGCGCCGCCTCGCCCGGCTGACCTCGCAGGAAACAGACCCGGCGCCGTACGACGGCGCCCCCGCGCGGGCCGCCCGGTAGGCGTCCGGGACACCAGGGGCGACCGTCCGGCACCGTACGGACCGGGCCGCCAGCACACTGGCCCGGTCCCGGCACGTCACTTGCGGGCCGCGCTCACCGCTCCGATGCCGCCCACCACGGCCGCGACGACCGCGCCGTGCCACAGTCCCGTCCACACGCTGCCGAAGAAGCCCTCGCTGGTCAGCACCTGCCGCAGCACCACGTCGGTGACGAACATCGCCGCCGCCGGCACCGCCGCCACCCGCCACGGGTGCTTGCGCGCCCACCGCCTGATGCGCCGGTCCCTCCCCGCCTTCCCGTGCGCGGAATACCCCAGCACCGCGCCCGCGCCCCCGACACAGAAGAACAGCAGCGCGGCGATGGACAGGGACCCGCTGAGGATGCCGAGTCCGAAGTGCCCCTGCACCAGGTGCAGGGCCAGCGACACACCACCGCCGAGCGCGCCGACGACGGCCGCGGGCCGCCACGGGCCGAGGCTCGCGGAGGCGACGGCCAGCTGCCGCTTCTCCGCGCCGGTGGTCACGATTTCGCGGGATGAAGGGTTCATACCGCTACGGTCACCCCGTCCCGTCCCTATGCGCCATAGGGGATGACCCTGACCCGCCCCCCACGCCCGACCCGGCCCCCGGGACGGTGTCCGGGGGCGGCGGCACACCCGGCCCGTGGACGGCGTACCGCCCGTCTTCCGGCCTGTGGACAACCCCGACCCGGTGTCCGCCGCACCCGGCATCATGGGGCCATGACCCAGCGACACGTGGCCGTCCTCGGCACAGGAAAGATCGGCGAGGCCCTGCTCTCCGGCATGATCAGGGCCGGATGGGCACCCGCCGACCTGCTCGTCACCGCCCGCCGACCGGAGCGCGCCGAGGAGCTGCGCGACCGCTACGGCGTCGAGCCCGTCGACAACGCGGAGGCCGCCAAGGCCGCCGACACCCTCATCCTGGCCGTCAAGCCGCAGGACATGTCCGCGCTGCTCGACGAGCTGGCACCGCACCTGCCCGCCGACCGCCTGGTCATCAGCGCCGCCGCCGGCATCCCGACCGCCTTCTTCGAGGAGCGCCTCGCCGAGGGCACCCCGGTCGTGCGCGTCATGCCCAACACCCCGGTGCTCGTCGACGAGGGCATGTCCGTGATCTCCGCCGGCCGGCACGCCGACGAGAGCCACCTCGCCCGCACCGAGGCCATCTTCCAGCCGGTCGGCAAGACCCTGCGCGTCCCGGAGAAGCAGCAGGACGCCGCCACCGCCCTGTCCGGCTCCGGACCCGCGTACTTCTACTACCTCGTCGAGGCCATGACCGACGCCGGCATCCTCCTCGGCCTGCCCCGCGCCCAGGCGCACGACCTCATCGTGCAGTCCGCGATCGGCGCCGCCGTCATGCTCCGCGACAGCGGCGAACACCCGGTCAAGCTCCGCGAGGCCGTCACCTCCCCGGCCGGGACGACGATCAACGCCATCCGCGAACTGGAGAACCACGGGGTGCGCGCCGCCCTCCTCGCCGCCCTCGAAGCCGCCCGCGACCGCAGCCGCGAACTGGCCTCCGGCGCCTGACCGGCCACCCCGGCGCCCACCGGCCGGGCCGTACGCCACCGGTCCGGGCCCCCGCCCACGCGAGGGGCCCGGACCCGGCGGCGCACCCGCGGCCCTTCAGGACGGCGGCAGCAGTCCGACCGCCCGGTAGGCGGCGTCGACCGTCGGCCGCGCGACCTCCCGCGCCCTGGCCGCACCCTCCCGCAGCACCTGGTCGAGATGGCCCTGGTCGGCGCTCAGCTCGGCGTGCCGCGCCCGCAGCGGCCGCAGCAGCTCCACCACCGCCTCCGCCGTGTCCCGCTTGATCACCCCGAAGCCGGCCCCGTCCGCGTCGTACGCCGCCGCGAGCGCCTCCGCGTCCTTACCGGTGCAGGCCGCCAGGATCTCCAGCAGATTCGCCAGCCCCGGCCGCGCCGCACGGTCGAACGTCACCCCCGGCTCGCTGTCGGTCACCGCCCGCATGACCTTCTTCGCGATCACGTCCGGCTCGTCCAGCAGATAGACGATCCCGGCCGTGGCGGCGTGCGACTTGCCCATCTTCGACGCCGGGTCCTGGAGGTCCATCACCCGCGCCGCAGCCGCCGGCCGCGTCGCCCGCGGTACGACGAAGGTCGCCCCGTACCGCTGGTTGAAGCGCTCGGCCAGATCCCGGGTGAGCTCCACATGCTGTGTCTGGTCCTCGCCCACCGGCACCTCGTCGGCCCCGTACGCCAGGATGTCCGCCGCCATCAGCACCGGGTACGTCAGCAGCGACAGCCGCACCCCCTGCCCCGCGGCCTGCGCCCGCGCGGACTTCTCCTTGTACTGGATCATCCGCCGCATCTCGCCGTCCGTGGCGACGCACTCCAGCAGGTACGACAGCCGCGCGTGCTCGTCGACGTGACTCTGCACGAAGAGCGTGCACACCCCCGGGTCCAGCCCCGCCGCCAGCAGCAGGCTCGCCGCCTGCCGGCTCAGCCGCCGCACCCGCGCCGGATCGTGCTCGACGGTCAGCGCGTGCAGGTCAGCCACGAAGAACAGCGACTCGGCCCGGTGCTGGTCCTCCTCCGCCCACCGCCGCAGAGCACCGAGGTAGTTCCCCAAGGTCAGATGCCCCGTGGGTTTCACACCGCTGAGAGTCCGTGTCATGGTCGCCGTCTCCTGTCGTCCGTGGTTCGCCGGTCGGTCTTCTCGGAGACCGCCGCTCACCACGGCCGCAGACAACGAAAACGGCCGCCTGAGCGGCGGCCGTGGGTGCGTACGTGAGTCAGGTGGCCGCCTCTAGGCGGCCCACCACTGGGTGTCGTGACACGTACGCGACGTCATGGGGCCAGAGTAGCGCGCACCCCCTGTTTGTGAAGGTCCCCGCACGAAGTTGACACACCCCGGTCGGCTGCGTAACGTACTCCGGGTTGTCCGACGTGAGCGCCGATCTTGGTCGGTTCCCGGACAGCCATTCCGCAGCAATCACTCGAACGATCACGGTCTGACGACCGGGGGCGTCCGTGTGTGCGTTTTCGGAATGCGCGGATTCTGCGGAAGCAGAAGCCAAAGCCCTCCGATTTGGAACGGCCGAGGAACATCCGCTAAAGTCTCACTCGTCGGAAGGGCCGAACAGCCCGAAAGACAAACCCCGCTGACTGGGGGTCAGGCACTGGAAAGCGTCTGATAGAGTCG
>NZ_JBSGHL010000047.1:0-68290 GCF_053604375.1 Streptomyces sp. NPDC004031
ACTCCTTCGGGTCCTGGGTGTGCTCGTCGCGCCAGAAGCGGTAGCCCTCGGCGCTGCGGTCGATGACGGCCTCGGCGCCCATCGCCCGGCAGATCGCCGCCTTGTGCTCGCTGGAGACGACGCAGACGGGGGTGCCGCCGCCCGCCAGGACGAGCTGGGTGGCGTAGGAGCCGAGTCCGCCGCTGGCACCCCAGATGAGGACGTTGTCGCCCTGCTTCATCCCGGCGCCGTTGCGGGAGACCAGCTGCCGGTAGGCGGTGGAGTTGACCAGGCCGGGGGCCGCGGCCTCCTCCCAGGTGAGGTGGCCGGGCTTGGGCATCAGCTGGTTGGACTTGACCAGGGCGATCTCGGCGAGGCCGCCGAAGTTGGTCTCGTAGCCCCAGATGCGCTGTTCGGGGTCGAGCATCGTGTCGCCGTGCCCGTCGGCCGACTCCAGTTCGACGCTCAGGCAGTGCGCCACGACGTCGTCGCCCGGCTGCCACCGCGTCACGCCGGGGCCGGTGCGCAGGACGACGCCCGCGAGGTCGGAGCCGATGACGTGGTAGGGCAGGTCGTGCCGGGCCGCGAGGTCCCCGCGGCGGCCGTAGCGCTCCAGGAAGGCGAAGGTCGGCACGGGCTCGAAGATCGACGACCACACGGTGTTGTAGTTGACGGAGGAGGCCATGACCGCGACCAGGGCCTCGCCGGGCCCCAGTTCGGGCACCGGCACCTCGTCGAGGTGGATGGACTTGCGGGGGTCCTTGTCGACGGTGGCCATGCCCTCGAACATGCCGGTCTCGGTCCTGTGCAGCGTCGCGGCCCGGTAGCTGCCGGGCAGCCGGAGGGCGGCGATGTCCCGGGCGCCGGTGTGCCCGGAGACGACGGCGTCGACGATGTCCTTCACCGCACGGCCCCCTGCGCGCGCAGGTACTCCGCGAGCGCGGGCACGGTGTCCAGCGCGGTCAGGTCGTCGTCGGTCCCGACGGCCACGCCGTAGCGCAGCTCGACGGCCTGGATCAGCCGGACGAAGCCCAGCGACGTCAGGCCGAGCAGCCCCAGCGACTCGGGCTCCTCCAGCGCCTCCTCGGCGCTGATCAGCCCGTCGCTGGCCTCGGCCACGAGAGCGGCCAGCTCGTGGTGGAGCCCGGAATCGGGGGTGGCGGGGGCGGTCATGCGCTCTCCTCCTGCAGCAGCTCGTCGACGGTGGCGACGACCCCCTCGACGGTGGGGGTGTCGAAGAAGGCGTCGAAGGGCACGTCGACGCCGAGCCGGTCGCGGATCCGGGCGGTGATCTGCATGATCGTCAGGGAGTGCCCGCCCAGGTCGAACAGCGCGGTGTCCAGGGCGATCGCCTCGACCCGCAGCACCTCCCGCCAGATGTCCGTCACGATCCCGGTCAGGTCCGCGTCACCGGTGGGGGCGGGGTCGTCCGCCACGGTGTCCCGCGGTGCGGGCAGCGCGGCCCGGTCCAGCTTGCCGTTGAAGGTGAGCGGCAGCGCGTCCAGCGGTACGAGGTCGCGCGGGATCATGTAGCGCGGCAGCCGCCCGGCGGCGTGCGCCCGTACCGCGGCGGGGTCGGCGCCGCCGACGAGGTAGGCCGCCAGCTCGCCGCCGTGCACGGCGACAGCGGCCTGCGCGACGCCGGGCGCGTCCAGCAGGACGCGCTCGATCTCGCCGAGTTCGACACGGTGGCCGCGCAGCTTGATCTGGTCGTCCCAGCGGCCCAGGAACTCCGGCTGCCCGTCGGGGCCGAGGACGACGCGGTCGCCCGTGCGGTACCAGCGGCCGCCGTCCGCGGCGGTGACGAAGCGTTCGGCGGTGAGGTCGGGCCGGCCGCGGT
Source organism: Streptomyces sp. NPDC004031 (assembly GCF_053604375.1). Lineage (NCBI taxonomy): Bacteria > Bacillati > Actinomycetota > Actinomycetes > Kitasatosporales > Streptomycetaceae > Streptomyces > Streptomyces sp. NPDC004031. Next base: position 1,820 of record NZ_JBSGHL010000047.1, read on the forward strand.
AGCCGCGGGCCAGTCCCGCGCCGCCGATGCACAGCTCGCCGGGGACGCCGGGCGGCACGGGGCGCAGCCGGTCGTCCACGACGCGCAGCCCGGTGTTGGCGAGCGGGCCGCCGAGGGTGATCCGGCCGGGGTCGGCGGGGATGTCGGCGGCGGTGGACCAGATGGTGGTCTCGGTCGGGCCGTAGACGTTGACGAGCCGCCGTACGAGCGGGCGCAGCCCGCGGGCCAGCGGCAGCGGCAGCGCCTCGCCGCCGCACAGGGCGGTGACCGGGGCACCGGTCCACCCGGCGTCCAGCAGCAGCTGCCAGCCGGACGGGGTGGCCTGGACGTGCGTGATCCCGGCGTCCGCCACGAGCCGGGCGAGCGCGGCGCCCTCGCGTACGGCCGCGTCGGCGGCGACCACGACCCGGCCGCCGGTGGTGAGCGGCGCGAACAGCTCCAGGCCGCTGATGTCGAAGGACAGGCTGGTCAGGTGCAGCCAGCGGTCGGCCGGGTCGGCGCCGACCAGCTCGCCGACGGCGGCGACGAGGTTGGCGAGCGCGGCGTGGCCGACCTCGACACCCTTGGGGCGGCCGGTGGAGCCGGAGGTGTAGATGACGTACGCGAGCCCGTCCGGGTCGGCCGCGGCGGGCGCGGTGGCCGGCTCGTCCGCGAAGGCGGCCAGGCCGTCCAGCGGCAGCGGTTCCGCGGGGCTCGCGGCGACGCCCGGCAGGGCGTCGGCGTGACCGAGGACCAGCTTCGCCCCGGCGTCGGCGGCGAGGAAGTCCAGCCGGGCCGGGGGCAGGGCGGGGTCCAGCGGGAGGTAGGCGGCACCGGCCGCGAGGATGCCCAGCAGCCCGGCGACGAGTTCGGTGCCGCGGTGCGCGCACAGCCCGACGATGTCCCCGGCGCCGATGCCGCGGCGGCGCAGCCCGTGGCCCACACGGTGCGCGGCGGCGACGAGTTCGCCGTACGTCAGGGTGCCGTCGGCGGCGGTCACGGCGACCGCGCCGGGCGCCGCCGCGGCGGCGGACCGCACCTGGTCCAGGACGGTGGTGGCCGGTCGCGGACGGGCGGGGCCGTCGAGCCGCGCCAGCAGCGCGCGTTCGGCCGGCAGCAGCAGGTCGAGATCGCCGACCGGGCGGTCGGGCTCGGCGAGCGCGGCGGCGAGCAGGGTACGGAAGTGGGCGACGGCACGCTCCCCGTCGGCGGCGGCCAGCAGCCGGGTGGGGATGTGGACGCGCCCGGTGAGGCCGCCCGGGGTGTCGATGAAGTGCAGGTGCATCGCGGCGCGGACGGTCGCGGTGGCGAAGAGCCGGTCCACCGGGGCGGACGCCTGGCCCTCGGACTCCGCACCGAGCCGGATGTAGCTGGTCGACACAGGGGCCATCGCCAGCCGCGGCGGCAGGTGCGGCACGGCCCTGCCGAACGGCACCTCGCGGTGGCCGTAGACCGCGCGGGCCTCCTCCCGCACCGCGCGGGCCAGCTCGGCGAAGGAGGCCTGCGGGCGGGCGTCGAGCGTGACGGGCAGCTCGCTGACCCACATGCCCAGCTCCCCCGCCGTCTGCGGGGTGCGGGTGGAGACGTCCACGGCCACCGACACCAGCGGGTTGCCGTAGCGGGCGAGCAGGGCGTGGATCCCGGCGAGCAGCACCTCGAAACGGGTGACACCCAGCGCCTCCTTGCCCGCGGCGAGGGCTTCGTCCAGCTCCGGCGTCCAGCCGAGGTCGAGATGGGTGGCGGGTTCGGCGGCGGTGGGCGTGGCGGCGAGCCCCGGCAGGACGGCGTCGGCGGGTGGCACCGGCCGCTGCGCCCAGAAGCCGCGCGCGGCGGGCAGGGCCGCCGCGACACGCTCCGTCTGCGCCCGCGCCAGGGCGGCGAAGGTGCCGAGGTCGCCGCTGCCGAGGTCGCGGCCGCCCACGGCGGCGCCCAGGTCGGCGACCAGGATGTCGCGGCCGAGCCCGTCCAGCACGAGGTGGTGGGCGACGGCCATGACGACGGTGCGCCCGTCGTCCACGCGCAGCACCGTGCAGCGGGCGAACGGCCCCGCGCTCCCGCCGGTGTCCGCGAAGCCGAAGCCGGTGGCGAGTTCGGCCGCCAGCTCGGCGGTCAGCCGGTCCGCGCCGACCGTGCGGTGCACGACCGGCGCCGGGGCGCCGGGGCGCAACAGCGGTTCGCCGTCCGTCTCGGCGACGGTCGCGCCGAGCAGCGGATGCCGCCGGACCAGCGCCGCCCAGGCCGCCTCCAGGGCGGCGGCCCCGACGCCGTCCGGCGCGGTCACGATCGCCGGAACCAGGTACGCCGCCGAAGCCCCGATGGCCCGCTCGGCGAACCACAGCCCCTGCTGGGCGGGAGTCATGGGAATCCCGGTCGCTGCCTCAGCCATGTGCTGCCGCTTCCTCTCCTGTGAGCTTGCCGTCACCGGCGCCTGTGCCGTCGCGATCACCGTCGCTCGGGCCTCCGCCCGCGCTGGGGCTGTCGCTCGCGTCCGTGCGGGCGGGCGCGCCTGCGCCCGGAGTCGTGCCGTCGCCCGGCCAGTCGCCGCAGCCTTCGCCCACACCTGGGCCGGGGTACGCGCCCGGACTGTTGCCCGTACCCGGGCCCGCAGTCGTGCCGGTGCCGCTGCCCGCGCTCGGGCTGTTGCCCGCACCCGCACCGGGATCCGCACCCGAGCTGTTGCCGGGGCCGAGGCTCAGGCGGTTGCTCGCGTCCGTGCGGGGGTCCGCGCCTGGGCCACGAGCCGTGCCGGTGGCCGGGGCCGTACCGTTGCCGCTGCTCGGGCCGTTGCCGGGCCCGGGATTTTCGCCCGCACCCGCGCCGGGGTGCGCGCCCGAAGTGGGCCGCGTGGGCGTGCCGGTGCTCGTGGCCGGGGCTGGCGGCGTGGGGCCGAACAGGTCCCGGAGTCGGTGTTTGACGACCTTGCCGCCCGCGTTGCGGGGCAGTTCGGTGACGTACGCGATACGGCTGGGCTGTTCGTGGGCGGCCAGGCGGGTGGCGAGGAAGCGGCGCACCTCGGCGAGCCGCAGCTCGCGGGTGGCGACGAGCACCGCGGCGGGGGCCCGTCCGAGGACGGGGTCGGGCAGGCCGAGGACGGCCGCCTCGACGATGTCCGGGTGCTCGTGCAGCGCCGCCTCCACGGCGATCGTCGACACCTTGTCCGCGCCGCTCTTGATGACGTCGCTCTCCCGGTCGACGAGGAAGAGGTAGCCGTCGTCGTCGAGGTAGCCGATGTCGCCCATCCGCGTCCAGCCGCCCCGGAAGACCCGCGCGGTGGCGGCGGGGTCGTCGAGGTAGGAGCGGGGCGCGCCGCCCGCGCCGCGCATCCACACCTCGCCGGTCACCCCGGCGGGGCAGGCCCGGCCGTCCGCGTCGCACACCCGGAGCACGCCGCCCCCGGCGGCCAGGCCGATGGCCGCGGGGCGCCGGGGGCTGAAGACCATGCTGGTCTGGGTGGGCGCGGCCTCGGTGGAGGTGTAGTAGTTGACGATCGTCGCGCCGGGCAGCGTCGCGGCGAGCCCGGTGGCCACGCTGGGCGGGAGCGCGGCGGCGGTGGAGCCGAACAGCGCGACGCCGGAGGTGTCGTGCCGCTCCAGCGCGCCGGAGGCGAGCAGCTCGATCGCCATCGCCGGGACGACGAAGACGCTGCCCACCCGGTGCTGCTCGATCAGCCGCGCGAAGGGGTCGGGCGCGAAACGCGCGGTGACGAGCATCCCGGGGTGCGCGGTGAGCGCGTTGAAGAGCATGGTCTGGGCGGCGTTGGTGCCGATCGGGAAGGCGTGCAGGAAGATCCGGGAGTGCGCGAGGGTCCGCAGCGGCGGGTCGAGCCGCATGCCGTAGGTGAGGTTGGCGTGCGCGGCGAGGACGCCCTTGGGCCGCCCGGTCGTGCCGGAGGTGTAGAGGATCTGCGCCGGATCCCCAGGCCGCGGCCCTCCGGCGGGTCCGGCCTGCGGCAGCGCGTCCACGTCCTGCGGGCCCCAGCGCAGCCGCACGGGGGCGTCGAAGCGCTCGGCGCCGGGTCCGTGCAGCAGGGCGGTCGCGCCGCTGTGCTCCAGCATGTACGCGGCTTCCGCGGGCGCGGTGCGGGTGGAGATGGGTACGGCGACGGCCCCGGCGGCGAGCACGCCGGTGTAGGAGCAGGCGTACGCGATCCAGTCCCGTGCCCCGTACAGCAGCCCGACCCGCTCACCGGGCCGTACTCCCGCGGCCCGCAGCCCGGCGGCGACGGCCTGGGTACGGTCCTGCCACGCGTGCAGCGACAGCGTGTCGTCGCCCTGCCGCACGGCGACGTGGTCCGGCTGGGCCGCCGACCGGGCCACGAGCAGGTGCGGCACGGTGAGGGCGGCCCGCGCCGCGGCGGCCGGTCGTCGCCCGCTCATCGCACCTCCCGCGCGCCGGGGTGGGTGCGGACGGCGCGGCCGCCACCCCGTACGGCCCCGGGCGGCCCGCCCGTAGCGACAGCCACCCGGCCGACGGCGACCGGCAGGACGCTCACGTCAGCCCCGGGACGGCGCCGGGCCGCGGCGCGGGCTCGCGGGGCAGCGGTGGCGGGACCGGGGGCGCCGCCCTGCCGCCGGCCCGCCGCGCCGCGGCCCCGGGCCGCACCCGCCCGCGGCCTCGCGGCATCGCGAGCGGCGGCGGAACGGCGTACGGGCGCGGCGCCGGGCGCGGCCGGTGGCTTCGGTGTGCGGGAACCGGTCATGGTGCCCCCGTTCCGGCGGCGAGTTCCTGGGCCGCCTCGTCGTCCGTCAGGCGTGCGATCTCCGCGACGAGTTCGGCCTCGACGGCGCGGGCGAGGGACTCGACGGTGGGCTGTTCGAACAGCAGGCGGACGGGCAGGTCGAGGCCGACGGCCGCGCGCAGGCGGCCGATGGCCCGCACCGCGAGCAGGGAGTGGCCGCCGAGGGCGAAGAAGTCGTCGAGGGCGCCGACGCGTTCGGCTGTCAGCAGTTCGGCGAAGACCTCGGCGACCAGCCGTTCGGCGTCGGTGCGCGGCGGGCGGAAGGTGCCGGGGGCGGGGTCCGGTGCCGGGGCGGGCAGCGCGGCGAGGTCGATCTTGCCGTTGGCGGTGAGCGGCAGCTCGGGCAGGACGGTGACGGCGCCCGGGACCAGCAGCGCGGGCAGCCGTTCGGCGGCGTGGGCGCGTACCTCCTGCGGTGTGGCGGCGCCGGTGACGTAGGCGACCAGCAGCTGGCCGACGACGGTGACGGCGGCCTGGCCCACCGCCGGGTGGGCGGTCAGCACGGCCTCGACCTCGCCGGGTTCGACGCGCACGCCGCGCACCTTGAGCTGGCGGTCGAGGCGGCCGAGGAATTCGAGCACGGGCGCGTCGGTGCGCCAGCGGACGCGGTCGCCGGTGCGGTACATGCGGCCGCCGCCGCGCGGGTCGGGGACGAAGCGTTCGGCGGTGAGGTCGGGGCGGCCGAGGTAGCCGTCGGCGAGGCCGCCGCCGGCCAGGTGCAGCTCGCCCGCGGCGCCGCGCGCCACCAGCCGCCCCGAGGCGTCCAGCACGTACGCGCGCACCCCGGCGACGGGACGGCCGATCGGCGGTCGGCGGACGGCGTCGGCGGCGGTCAGGTCGGTCGCGGTGGCGATGACCGCGGCCTCGGTCGGGCCGTAGGTGTTGACGAGCCGGATCCGGTCGCCGTGCCGCTCGCGCCAGCGGGCGACCGCGGAGGCGTCGGCCTGTTCGCCGCCGAGGATCACCAGCCGCAGCGCCTCGGGCCAGGCCGGGTCGAGGTCGAGCAGCGCGTGCCAGTACGCCGTCGGAAGGTCCAGCACGGTGATGCCGGGGTCGGCGGCGAGCACGTCGGGCAGGGTGCGGGTGCCGCCGGGCAGCAGCACCAGGGTGGCGCCCGCGGCGAGGGAGGGCCAGATCTCCTCGGCGTGGGTGTCGAAGCCGAGGTCGGCGAACTGCACGACGCGGTCGGCGCCGGTCAGCGCGTACGCCCCGGCCATCCAGGCGGCGCGTTCGCGCAGTGCGGCGCGCCCGACCAGGACGGGCTTGGGCGTGCCGGTGGAGCCGGAGGTGAACAGCACGTAACCCGGCTCGTCCGGCACCCGCACCGGGTCCGGCGTTCCGGGCCCGACGCCGTCGGCGGTCAGGACCGCGGCCACCGCGGACCGCGCGGTCATGGCGTCCCGGCGGCGCTCGGGCAGTGCGGGGTCGAGGGGGACGTACCCGGCCCCGGCCCGCCAGACCGCGAGCAGCGCGGCGATCTGCCCGGGGCCGCGCGGCAGGCTCACCCCGACCAGGTGTCCGGGGCGGACGCCCGCCGCGTGCAGGTCCCCGGCGAGTGCCCCGGCGCGCTCCCACAGATCCCGGTAGGTGACCTCGACCGGGCCGCTGCGGACGGCGACCGCGTCGGGCGTCGCGGCGACGGCCGCCGCCACCGCGTCGAGCAGCGGGGGGCCGGAAGCGGGGTCCGGGCCGGTGCCGAGCGCGATCAGCTCGGCCTCGGCGTCGGCGCCGACCAGCGGCAGGTCCCGTACGGGGGTGTCCAGTCCGGTCAGGACGGCGTGCAGCACGGCGGCGAAGCGGTCGGCGAACCGCTCGGCGGTGTCCGGGGTGAAGACGTCGGCGCCCGCGGTGAGCAGGACGTCCATGCGGTCCTGCCCGGCGCGGGCGTTGATCGCGGTCGGGGTGACGAAGACGTCCATGGCGATGTCGGTGAGGGTGTGCCGCGGCCCGTCGCCGTATCCCTCGGCGGTGACGCCGGGGAAGCCCTCGGCCCCGTCGAAGCCGGTCGCGGAGACGTCCATCGTGGAGTGCAGGGTGAAGACGGCCTGGAAGAACGGGTTGCGGCCCGGGTCGCGGGCCGGGCCCAGGCCCGCGACCAGCTCCTCGAAGGGGACCTCCTGGTGGGTGAAGGCGCCCATGCACGCGGTCCGGGTGCGGCGGACCAGGTCGCGCACGGTGACCTCGCCGGACAGGTCGGCGCGCAGCACCAGCATCCGCACGAAGTAGCCGAAGACCGACTCGGCGGCGACGTCGTCCCGCCCGGCGACCGGGGTGGCCACGCACAGGTCGTCCTGCCCGGTGAGCCCGCCGAGCATCAGCTGGTAGGCGGTCATCAGCACCATGAAGGGCGTGCAGCGCAGCTCGCGGGCGACACGCTGCACCTCGTCCCAGGTGCCGTCGTCGTAGGAGCGCAGCACCGCGACTCCGGCCGAGGTGCGGCGGGCCGGGCGGGGCCGGTCCAGCGGGAGTTCCAGCACGGGCGGCTGCGCCAGGGTCTCGCGCCAGAAGGCCAGCGACGCCTCGCCCGGGGGCCGCTGGGCGCGGGCGTGGTCGAGGTAGCGCAGGTGCGGCGGGGCGGGGGCGGTGCCGCGGTAGGCGTCGGCGGTCTGCCGGTAGAGCAGGTTGAGCGACCAGCCGTCGCCGACGATGTGGTGCGTGACGACGCACAGCACGTGGTCGCCGGGGCCCGCCGTCAGCAGCCCGATCCTGACCAGGTGGCCTTCGGCCAGGTCGAACGGCCGCCGGATCAGCTCCTCGACGGCCGCCCGCAGCTCCTCCTCCCCCGCGGTGGCGGCGCGGTGCACGGGGGTGGTGCGCGGCGGCAGCACCTCCTGCGCGGGCTCGCCGTCGCGGTCGGTGAATCGGGTGCGCAGGCTCTCGTGCCCGGCGACGACGGTGTCGAGCGCGCGGACCAGCCGGTCGGTGTCGAGGTCGCCGCGCAGCCGTACGGCGGCGGAGATGTTGTACGCGGCGTCGTCCGGGTCGAGCCGGTCGAGGAACCACAGCCTGCGCTGCGCGGCGGTCAGCGGGCCGCGGTCGGCGGCGGGGACTCCCCCCGAGGACGTCACGGGCACCTCCCGCCCCGCGGCCACGGGCGGTTCGCGGTCAGGCGCGGACATACGCGGCTCGCACGGTGACGCTGTCGGTGCCGTCGCCGAGCAGGCGGCCGAGCAGGGCGGCCAGCGCGGGGTCGGCCCAGTCCCCGGCCACCGCCACGGCGCCCAGCTCGGGGAAGCGCCGCAGGTAGTCGGGGTCGTGGACGGTGGGGACGGCCACGACGGGGCAGCCCGCGGCGCGTGCGGCGGCGGCCCCGGTCGCGGAGTCCTCGAAGACGAGCTGACGGTCGGGCGCGACGCCCAGCAGCCCGGCGGTCGCCAGGTAGACGTCCGGTGCGGGCTTCAGCCGCGGTACGTCCCCGGCGGCGACGACCCGGGTCTCGCCGAACAGCTCCAGCAGACCGGCCCGGCGCAGGACGGCCAGCGCGGTGTCCCGCTCGGTCGCGGTGCCGACGGCGAGCGGCACGCCCCGGGTACGCAGCCCCTCCAGGACGGTGCGGACCCCGGCGCGCGGCACGATCTGCGGGACGCGGCCCACGAGCGCGTCGAAGGCCGGGTGCTTGGCCGCGAGGATCCCGGCGGCGGTGGCGCCCGACGGGGAGAGGGCCGCGATCTCGGCCGCGACCAGCGGGTCGGGGCCGCCGACGAGGTGCGGCAGCCGGTGCGGTGCCTCCTCGCGGGTGAGGGTGACGCCCGCCTGCCGGGCGGCGGCGAGCCAGGCGTCGTGGTGGCAGCGCTCCAGGTCGACGAGCGTGCCGTCGAGGTCGAAGGCGACGGCGGCCACGGGAGCCGGGGCCGGGGCGGTCATCGGGCGTCCTTCCGCGGGGCGAGGGCGAGGACGGCGGTCTCGTCGTCCTCGTGGCGGATCCGGGCCTCGTAGCGGGGGCCGAGCATCGACACGAGGTAGCCGAGGTCGTCGATCAGGCCGATGCCGTCCGCCGGGTCGCGGCGGACGTGCTTGGAGCGGACGAGCAGGGTGGTGCGCGCGACGCGCAGGCTGTCCATGACCAGCGCGGACAGGTCGATGGGGGTGAGCATGCGCCACAGGTCGAGGTGCACGGCGGCGTCGAAGGCGCCGTCCGGGTAGTGGGTGCGCACCCCGAACAGGTGCGGGTTGCCGGGGCCGAAGGGGGCGCCGTGGTCGACGGTGGTGGCGCGGCCGGTGGCGGCGGCCGCCGCGAGGTCGAAGCCGATCCACAGGCTGCTCGCGGAGTCCGGCAGGCCGAGCGCCTTGGCGACGCGGTCGGCGGGGACCCGGCCGGGGTGGTCGCGCAGGAACTCCCGGCAGTCCTCGTAGTAGGGCAGCGTGCGGGCGACCCGGCGGTGATTGTCCGAGGGGTGGGTGAAGAACTCGATGTCGTAGTGGCGGTACTTGTCGACGAGGAAGGGCAGCACGGGTTTGGTCCGCTCCCACTCCGTCGTCCAGTCCCGGAAGTGCGGGGCGTGGTGGCAGACGGCGGCGGGCTCGTACCGGAAGCGGCTGCTGTCGCGGCCGAAGTGCCGGTAGAGGCGGTAGGTGAAGTCGGTGTCCTCGTAGCCCCACTGCACGAAGGACTCGTCGAACCCGCCGACGGCCTCGTAGAGGTCGCGCGGCAGCGAGAGGTTGTGGGTGAAGCCGAACATCCAGCCGGTGCGCCGGTAGACGTCGAAGGCGGCCGGGTCGGTCTGCGGCAGGTCGCGGTGGTCGCCCTCCATCGGCAGCAGGGTGTCGTCGGAGGGCAGCGTGCCCGCCGCGAGCGCGGCGAAGGTGCCCCAGCTGGGTTCGGTGCGGCGGCCGTAGACCACCTCGGGGCCGGTGTCGCCGGGCTGCCGCAAGTGCCGTGCGACGAGGTCGGGGGAGGCGACCGAGTCGGCGTCCATGAGCAGCAGCCGGTCGCCGCGGGCCGCCGCGGCGCCGGTGTTGCGGGCCGCGGACCGGCCGCGGTTGACCTCGTGGCGGACGCGGCGCACGTCGAGGGCGGCCTCGTGGCGGCGGACCACGGCGCCGACGTCCTGCACCGAGGCGTCGTCGGCCACCACCACCTCGAAGAGGTCCCGGTCCGCGGTCTGGCGGGCCAGCGCCCCGAGGGTCAGCTCCAGACAGTCGACCTGGTTGTAGGTCGGGATGACGATGGACAGCACGTTCAGGCCCCCGGGGATGCGTCGGTGGTTGGCGTCGGGCCGGCGGCCGCGGGCGGGTCGCCCGGACGGCCGCTGCCCTGGAGGACGACCGGCACGCGCTCCCACGCGGCGCGGGATTCCGGCCGGGCGGGGGCGTCACGGCACAGCACGTAGTGGTGCGGCGCCAGGGTCAGGGCTCCGTCGAGCCGGTCGAGCACGGCGGTGTGCACCTGCTCCGGTGTGGTCGGCCCTTCGGTCGCGAGGTAGCCGACCAGCCGTACGCCGCCGCCCCCGCCGGCAACCGGTCCCGCGGCGGGGACCGGTTCGGTGAGGACCCGGGCGGCGGACGTGCCCGGCAGCGCGGCGAGCAGGGCTTCCACCGCCTGCGGGGAGATCCGGCAGTGGTCGGCCACGGCGGCGTCGGCGGGCTGCCGGAGCGGGGTGACGCCGGTCAGCCGCGCGACCCGGTCCAGGTTCAGGTCGCCGGCCTCGAACAGCTCGGTCAGGACGGTCTCCAGCCCGGCCAGCAGCGCCCGCGCGGTCGCCGCGTCCAGGTACCGGCTGTCGGTGAACAGCTCGACGACCGCCCGTGAGCGCAGCGCCTTGACGTGGAAGTAGATCTTCAGCTGCTCCTCGTCGCGCCCTTCGAGGTCGGTCAGCACGGTGTCGGCGGCCAGCTCCCGCAGCTCCGCGGCGCTGCGGGCCGCGGGCGGGAGCGCCGGGCCCGCCTCGGGGGCGATGTTCACCGTGCTCAGCGTCCCGAGGGCGGCCCCGCGCCGGATCCGCTCGGCCGCCGTCAGCCGCGCGACCTCGCGCGGGTCGCTGTTGCCGCGCAGGTAGGCCAGCGACGACGCCCGGTGCGCGGCCCGTACCGTAGCGGCCAGCGAGCCCGTGTCCACCGGCAGCAGCACCGGCGCGACCTGGTAGTAGGTGCCCACCGAGGCGGCGTCCGCGGGGGTGAAGCGGTTGCCGGTGGCGAGCGCGAGCGGGACGGTCCGGGTGCCGGTGCGTACGGCGAGGACCGCCGCGAGCGCGCCCAGCAACGCCGCGGACGGGCTGACCCGCAGCCGACCGGCGACGGCCTGCGCGGCGGCGGCCAGCGCGACCGACCGCAGGCCGACGCCGGGGAAGAGCGGGCTCTCCCCGGGCTCGGGCAGGTTGGGGAAGACGGTCTGCGGCGCGGTCTCCAGCGCCCGCCGCCAGTAGGCGAGGGAGGCCTCGCCCGCCCGGCGGCCGGGTTCGGAGGCCTCGTACGCGGCCCTGGCCCGGGACTGGACGCCGGGCGGCGGCGTCCGCTCCGTCTCCCCGCCGCGCAGCAGCGCGAGGAAGTCCGCGCGCAGCGCGGTCAGGCCCCACGCGTCGGCCGCGAGGTGCGAGACGACGAGCACGACCTGACGCGGCCTGCCGCCCGCGGTGACCACGCTCGCCCGCAGCGGCCACTCCCGCGCGTGCCGGAAGGGCTCGTGCCACAGCCGGTCCTCGTCCTGCTCCGCGGTCCGGCGGACCCGGCCGGGGGTGGTCCCGGTGAACTCGACGGTCAGTGCGCCGTGCCCGTCGCACTCCTGCCGGGGCTCGCCGTCCGGGCCGGTGGGGAAGCGGGTGCGCAGCACCTCGTGGCGGCGGACGAGGGCGTGCAGGGCGCCGAGCACCCGCTCGCGGGTCGCGTCCGGCGGCAGGTGCACGCGCAGCCGCAGGCTGATGAAGTGGTTGTGCGGGGCGAGGGCGGCCAGGATGTCCCACACGAACCGCTGGCCCCACGTCAGTTCCGCGGTCCCGCCGTCGAGACCGGTGAACTCCAGCGCGACCGGTTCGCGTACGTCGGCCGCGGCCTCGGGCGCCGCCGTGCCGCCGGTCACGGCGCGTCCGGGGCCGGGGCGGCGGCCGCGCGCCGGAAGAGCAGGAACCAGTCGCCGACGCCGACCAGTTCGCGGACGTCCGGATCGGCGATGGTCTGCTCGCGGGCGGCGAGGACGTAGCCGTGGCGTTCGAGGACCGGGGTGAAGTCGGTGCGCAGGTAGTCGTTCTCCAGGCTGAGCAGCTTGTCGCCCTCGTTGGGCACGATCATCAGCGCGGGCACGTCCAGCCCGGCGAGCAGCGCGATCCACGCCTCGATCGCGGACAGCGGCATCTCGGAGAAGCTGTGGATGTTGACGGCCAGGTCGGGCCGCTCCCCCGCCAGCCTGTCCGCCGTCTCGTCCAGCGGGATCACGGTCGCCTTGGTCACCTGGCGGTACCGCAGGTACTGCTCGCTGAGGAAGGTCGACTCGGGAATCGCGTCGACGCACAGGTAGCGGGCCAGGCCCGGGACGCACTCCGACATCCGGTGGGCGAGGCGGCCGTAGCCCGCGCCGATGTCGAGGACGGTGAAGTCCTCGCGGGACAGCAGGTCCCAGTGCCGGTCGAGGAAGTACATCTCGTTGACGGAGTCGAGCAGGTCGCGGCTCGCCGTCGGCAGGCCCTGGAAGCCGAACGTCCAGCAGCCGAACGCGCCGTCCTCACGGGTGCGGTCCAGCAGTTTGTGGGTGTCCTGGCGGCTGATGTACTGGGTGAGCAGGAAGTACTTCAGCCGGGCGTTGTCGCCGACCTGGCGCAGCTGCCAGACGTAGGCGTTGTCGCCGCGGAAGAACTTCAGGTCGAGGTCGCGCAGCCGGCGGCTGCGGCGCCAGAAGCTGCCGGGGCGGTAGGGCGAGTCCAGCCCGCGGTAGCGCGCCCGCAGCTGCTCCAGCTCCGGGTTGCGGTCGTCCAGGACGGCCGCCAGCTCGGCGGGCGGCGGTGTGGAGCCGTCGTGCCGGCCGTGTCCGGCGTGGATCCGGAAGCTGGTCAGCTCGGTCGAGGTGCGGGTGAGGGTCAGCCCGAACAGGCCGACGAGCCAGCGGACGGTGAGGAAGACCCGGGAGGTGAAGCGGCTCATCGCGCTCACCCCCCGTCCGCGGTACCGGCGGCGGCCGGGACGCGGCAGGCCTCGCCGCCGCCCAGGACCCGGACGGCCATGTGGCCGAGGGAGACGTGCAGGTCCTCGGTGAGGCCGTAGTCCGCCTGGCCGACGACGACATGGCGGTCGGCCAGCGCCGCGACCTCGCCGGGCGCGCCGAGCGCGGCCAGTACCGTCATCCCCAGCTCGCGGGCGGTCCTCGCGGCCCGCACCAGGTTGGGCGAGCGGCCGCTGACGCTCAGCAGCAGCAGGACGTCACCGGGCCGGGCCCAGGACGGGAGCTGCCGGGAGAAGATCTCGTCGTAGGAGTAGTCGTTGGCGATCGCCGTGACCCGGGCGATGTTCTCGGTCAGGGCCACCGCCTGCCGCTCCGGGCCGCAGCCCTGCGCGGCCGCGGCCAGGTCGGAGGCGATGTGGAGGGCGGCCGTGCTGCTGCCGCCGTTGCCGGCGACCAGCACCCGGCGGCCCTCGCGCAGCGCGGCCACGAGGTGTTCCAGGACGTCGGCCATGGCCGCGACCTCGATCTGCGCGAGCGCCAGCGTGAGGTCGTCGATGTACTGCTTGACCGCCGCCGCGGCCCCCGCGGACGCGGACGGCGCGCGGCCGTCGGCGTCGGTGGTGATCTTCATGGGAGCGCTCCCATCGGCATGTCAAACCCCCGTCGACACATCTCAGACACCGAAGAATCGGGATCTTGTCAGGGGATGTGGCGGGCCGTCAACCACCTTTGCGTATACGGTTTTTAGACATCCTTGACCCCGCGTGCGACGCGTAGCACGCCGTCGCGCCGTCGCGCCGTCGCCCGCGCGCCCGCGGGCGGAACCGGCGCCGGACGGGCGCCGGGAGCCGGTGCGCAGAGGATCCGGCCAGGTCCCGGAGCCGTCACCGCGGGCAACGGCGTGCCGCTGCGCCCGCGCCTGCGGGCGGGAGAGCGGCGCTCCGGCCGTCCCGTACCGGCCGCGTCGTACGCATCCGCCCCGACACCGTTGTCCACGGTTTCGGCCAGGTGTCGAACAGCCGCTCCGCACGGGCCGCACCCGGCCGTGCGGAGCCGGGCGGGGAAGCCGGTCGTCCACCGCCGGAGCGCCGGGCGGCGCGGGGCTGCGGTGCGCGGTCGGACACGCACACAGCGCGAAGGGACGGCCGTCACAGCGTTCGGCGGCGTCCGGCGGGTACGCGTACCGGGTGCCGCCGGGCGGTGGCACCGCGGGGGCCGCACGGAGGCGACACGGAGGCGACAGGAGTTGGGCATGGAAGGCGCGCTGCGACCGGTTCTGGTGGTGGGGACGGCCCTGGCGGTGACGATCGCCGTGGGCTACGCGGTCGACAGAGCGCTGCGCGCGGTGGACGCGCGGCACCCCGAGACACCCCTGTGGCATCTGCTGCGCCGCTGCCGCCTCCCGCTCCAGGTGATCATCTGCGCGGCGATCCTGCGCGGCGGCTACCGCGCGGCGCACGTGGTGCACGGGCGGCATCTGCCGGCCACCGGCGAGGTGCTCACACTGACGCTCATCGCGGCCACGGCGTGGCTCACGGTCCGGGTCGCGACCGCGGTGACCGACTCGGCGTACGCGCGCTACGCGGCCGTCTCCCGGGACGTGGCCAAGATCAGCCGGCTGCGTACCCAGTCGACGCTCATCCAGCGGGTCTTCACCGCGACGGTGGGCGTGATCGCGGCGGCCTCGATGCTGTTCACCTTCCCGGCGATGCGCACGCTGGGGGCCTCGATGCTGGCCTCCGCGGGCATCATCGGCATCGTCGCGGGCGTCGCCGCCCAGTCCACGCTGGGCAACCTCTTCGCGGGGCTGCAGATCGCCTTCGGCGACATGGTGCGGATCGGCGACAACGTCGTGGTGGACGGCGAGTGGGGGACGGTCGAGGAGATCACCCTGACCTACCTCATCGTCCGCACCTGGGACGAGCGGCGCATCACCATGCCGGTGTCGTACTTCACCGGGCGGCCGTTCGAGAACTGGACGCGCGGCGACCCGCGGATGACCGGCACGGTCCTGCTGCACGTCGACCACGCCACGCCGGTCGACGCCATGCGCAAGCGGCTGCACGAGATCCTGGAGCAGGCCCCCGAGTGGGACCACCGGGCCTGGAACCTGGTGGTGATCGACACCACCCCGACGACCCTCCAACTGCGCGCCCTGCTCACCGCGAAGGACGCCGGCGACCTGTTCGACCTGCGCTGCGTGGTGCGCGAGGGGCTGGTCGCCTGGTTGCGGGACGAGCACCCGTACGCGCTGCCCCGGGTCAGCACGGCGGACGCGCCGGGTGCGCCGATGAAGGACTGACGGGCGGTCGCGCGCGGGGGGCGGTCCTTCCGCGGACGCCGGGAACGCGGCGGCGGCGGGCGGATGCGGGCCGGATTGGTCTAGTCCTTGCGCCGTCCAGCCTCTTGACGTGCCCCCTCGCCCGCCGCTACCCCTTGTCGCAGCCGCCGCGGCGTGGCGCACGGGTACGGGCACGGCCGCGGCCGTATCCCCCCACCGCCCCCTGGAGGCACCCGTCATGCCCCTCCCCCCACGCCGGTCCGCCCGCGCCGCCGCGACAGCGGCCGCGGCCGTCCTCGTCACCGCGGCGGCGGCGCTCGCCGTGCTGCCCGGCGCGGCGTCCGCGGACGACACGCCCGGCCTGCTGGCCAACGGCGGCTTCGAGACCGGCACCGCCGCGGGCTGGACGTGCTCCGGCCGGTCGGCCGTCACCGCGAACGCCCCGCACTCCGGCACGTACGCGCTGCTGTCCACGCCCACCGGCTCCGACATCGCGGCCTGCTCGCAGACCGTCGCCGTCCGGCCCGGCGGCCGGTACACGCTGAGCGTGTGGGTCAAGGGCCCGTACGCGCAGATCTCGGTGTCCGGGACCGGGGTCTCCCGGTCCACCTGGACCGCGGCGACCGCCTGGACACCGCTCTCGCTGGACGTCACCGCGGCGGCCGCGACGAGCGCGCTCACCGTCACCGTCAGCGGCTGGTACGGCACCGGCGCGGTATCCGCCGACGACGCCGTGCTCAGCGGCCCGGCCGCCGGGAGCACCACGGCGCCCACGACCACCCCGCCGACCACCGCGCCGACGACCCTTCCGCCCACCACCGCGCCCCCGACCACCGCCGCACCCACCACCGGCGCCCCCACGAGCCCGGCCGGGCAGCTCGTGCAGGTGACCGACAGCAAGTCGCTCAAGGCGGCGCTCGCCGCGGCGCAGCCCGGCCAGACCATCTCCCTCGCGGACGGCACCTACACCGGCAACTTCAAGATCACCGCCGCGGGCACCGCGGCCGCGCCCATCGTGCTGACCGGTTCCCGGGGCGCCGTCCTGACCACGTCCAGCGGCGGCGGCAACGTCGTCCAGCTCACCTCCTCCCCGTACTGGACGATCCGCGGCGTCACCCTGACCCACGCCCAGAAGGGCATCATGATCGACTCCTCCGACCATGTCACCGTGGACGGAGTCGAGGTGTACGGCACGACGATGGAGGGCGTGCACTTCCGCACCTCCAGCAGCTACGGCGTGGTGCAGAACTCCTTCGTCCACGACACCGGCACCTCGGGCAACGGCATGGGCGAGGGCGTCTACGTCGGAACGGCCAACACCCTGACCGACACCAGCGACCACGTGCGGATCAGCGACAACGTCATCGGCCCGAACATCGGCGGCGAGAACATCGACATCAAGGAGGGCACCACGGGCGGCGTGATCTCCGGCAACACCTTCGACGGCAGCGGCCTGACCGGCGCGAACTACGACGACTCATGGGTGGACGTCAAGGGCAACGGCTACACGGTGACCGGCAACCGGGGCAGCCGCACCACCAACGACGGCTACCAGACACACAGCCAGTTCGACGGCTGGGGCTGCGGCACCGTCTTCCGCGGCAACGCCTCGGACCTGACCGGCGCGACCGGCCCGGACCGCTACGCCATCCACGTGACGAACTACGACGCGGCCTCCTGCCCCGTCACCGTCGCCGCCGACAACACCGTGACCGGCGGCAACGGCCTGGTCAACCCCGGTATCCCGGTGGGCTGACGGGCGGTCGCGGCGCCTGCCCCCGCCCGGCGGCGGGGGCAGGTGGCGCAGATGTCGTCGGGGTCGATCGCGTAGTAGAGGCAGCATCCGGCGCGGGTCCGGGTCAGCCCCTCCCCGTCCGGTGACCGGCGGAAGTCCGCGCCGCCGGGGAAGGGCGCCAGCGGGGCGGGCAGCACCGCGGCGGCCAGCGCGGCGCCGCGCTCCCCGTCCCCCAGGGCCGCGCCCAGCTCCCACAGTGCGGCGATCAGGTCGTCGCCCACCATTCCCCACAACGCCCGCTCCCCGCGCCGGGCATGGGGGCGCAGCGCGGCCAGCAGCGGGGCCGCGTGCTCGGTCACCGCGCGGCGCAGCGCCGCGCGCAGGTCCTGCTCCCCGGCCAGCACGGTGGCCTCGGGGCGGCGGGCGGCCGGGTCGCCGGGCAGGCAGGCGAAAGGGGCGGGGGCGACGCGCAGGGCGCCGTCGGGCCGCAGCCAGAGGTCCTCGGGCCGCAGCCTCGGCACCCGGCGTTCCAGGTACCAGGGCCCGCTGATCAGCAGGCAGGCCGACCAGAGGTAGCCGTGCAGCGCCCGGGAGGCCGTGACATGCCCGGACAGTTGCTTTCCGCAGTCCGCCCGGATGCGCCCGGCCTCGCCCTCCAGCCATGCGCGCAGGGCGGCCGGTTCGCGGGCCAGGCGACCGCCGTCCACCCAGTCAGGGCCGTCCGCGGGGCCGGGCGCGCCGAGGGCGAGGTCGAGGTCGCACGCCTCGGCGAGCCGCCGGTAGGCCTGGTCCAGGCTCATGCGCGCTCCCCCCGTCGCGGGCAAGGTAAGTGAGGCTAACCTAACCGAATACGGCACGGCCCCGTCAACCGGGCGCATCCGCCGCCGGCCTGACGGGGCGACGGCGCCGCGCCCTCCGGGGGCCACCGGTCGGCCGCGCACCCACCGCCGGTGAACTTAAGATAGCCTGCCCTAAGTTTTCCCGGGCGGAGTCCGGGAGCGCGGTCCGGGTGCGGAGGGTGGCCGGTGGGAGCAGCGGAACTGTCGGGACGGGACGTCCTGGCACACTCGGTCAGGGGGCAGGCACGCGGCTGCGCCCTCGGCGCGGCACTCGGCGCCGTGCACCAACTGGGGGAAGGCCTGGTCCCGGTGCTCGTCGGCATCGTCGTCGACCAGGCGGTGGCCGGACGGGACGGGCGGCGGCTCGTGGTCTGGCTGGCCGTCCTCGCCGTGGTGTACGTGTGCCTGTCGTGGAGCTTCCGGCTGGGCGCGCGGGCCGGTGAGCGCGCGGCCGAGGAGAGCGCGCACACCCTCCGGCTGGCCGTCCTGCGCCGGGTGCTCGACGCCCGCGGCGGCGCCGAGCAGGGGCGGCTGCCCGGCGAGCTGGCCAACGTGGCCACCGAGGACGCTCGCCGGGTCGGCGCGGTCAACATGGCGCTGATGAGCGGCGCGTGGGCGGTCGCCGGCATCGCGGTGAGCGCGGTGGCCCTGCTGGTGA
Organism: Streptomyces sp. NPDC004031; assembly: GCF_053604375.1. Classification (NCBI taxonomy): domain Bacteria; kingdom Bacillati; phylum Actinomycetota; class Actinomycetes; order Kitasatosporales; family Streptomycetaceae; genus Streptomyces; species Streptomyces sp. NPDC004031. The sequence goes on from NZ_JBSGHL010000047.1 coordinate 20,136, forward strand.
TCTCCGTGCCGCTGGGGCTGATCGTGCTGCTCGGGACCCCGGTGCTGCTGTGGGTGGGCCACCTGCTCGGCAAACCGCTGGAGCGCCGCAGCGAGGCCGAGCAGGACCGGGCCGCGCAGGCCGCGGGAGTGGCCGCCGACCTGGTGTCCGGGCTGCGGGTGCTGAAGGGCCTGGGGGCCCGGCAGGCGGCCGTCGAGCGCTACCGCGGGGCGAGCCGGGTCTCGCTCGCGGCCACCTTGCGGGCGGCCCGCGCGGAGGCCTGGCAGACCGGGCTGGTGCTCTCCCTGACCGGTGGCTTCATCGCGCTGATCGCCCTGGTCGGCGGGCGGCTGGCGCTGGACGGCTCGCTCAGCCTCGGGCAGTTGGTGTCGGCGGTGGGCCTCGCCCTGTTCCTGCTGGGACCGCTGGAGACCTTCGCGTGGGTCAACGCGGAGCTGGCGCAGGGCCGCGCGTCGGCCGCGCGGATCGCCGAGGTGCTCACCGCGGGCCCGGCCGTCACGGGCGGCACGCAGGCCCCGCCGGAGCCGGTGCACGGCGCGCTGCGGCTGCGCGGGGTACGGCTCGGCCCGCTGGACGGCGTCGACCTCGACCTCCCGGCCGGGCGGCTGACCGGGATCGCGGTGACCGATCCGGCGTGCGCGGAGGCCCTGCTGAGCTGCCTGGGCCGGGAGCGGGACCCGGAGGCCGGGGCGGTCGAGCTGGACGGTGTGCCGCTGACCCGGCTGGACCCGGCGCAGCTGCGGGGGGCGGTGCTGGTGGCCCCGCATGACGCGGCGCTGTTCGAGGGTTCGCTCGCCGCCAACGTCGGACCGCCGGACGCGGACGGCGCCGGTGGCCGGGCCGACGACGCCCTGACGGAACGTGCCATGGCCGCCGCGCACGCCGACGAGGTGGCGCGGTCGCTGCCGCCGGACGCCGGTGTCGGCGAGGGCGGACGGCAGCTGTCCGGCGGCCAGCGCCAGCGCGTCCTGCTGGCGCGCGCGCTGCGGGCCGGACCGCCCGTCCTGGTGGTGCACGACCCGACGACCGCCGTGGACGCCGTGACCGAGGCGCGGATCGCCGAGGGGCTGCGCGAACTGCGGCAGGGGCGCACGACCCTGGTGGTGACCAACAGCCCCGCGCTGCTGGCCGTGACCGACCGGGTGGTTCTCCTCGACCGCGGCCGGGTCGGCGCCGAGGGCACCCACGCCGGTCTCGTCAGGACCGACGCGGCCTACCGGTCGGCGGTGCTCGTATGACCGCGTACGACACCGTGGACACGGCGGCCCGGGACAGCGCGCCCGCCGCCACCGCCGACGCCGCCTCCGGCCGCGAGCTGCTGCCCACGGCGACCCCGGCCCGCACCCGCGCCGTGGTGCGCGCGCTGGTGCGCCCCCAGCGGGGCCTGGCCGCCGCGGGGTTCGGCCTGATGGTGCTCGCCACCGGTGTCGGGCTCCTCACCCAGCCGCTGCTCGGCCACATCGTCGACCTGGTCACCGAGAAGCGCTCCGCGGACGCCCTGACCCGCCCGGTGATCGCGCTCGCCGCCGTCGCCGCCGTGCAGGGCCTCCTGACCGCCGGGGGGCTGTCGCTGCTGTCCCGGCTCGGCGAGACCGTGCTCGCCCGGCTGCGCGAGTCCTTCGTGGAGCGCGCCCTGGCGCTGCCGCTGGAGCGGGTGGAGCGCGCGGGCTCGGGCGACCTGAGCGCGCGGGTGACCCGGGACGTCTCGCGGGTGGCCGAGGCGGTGCGCGGGGCGCTGCCCGAGCTGACCCGGTCGGGGCTGTCGATCGTGCTGACGCTGGGCGCCCTCGCGCTGCTGGACTGGCGTTTCCTGCCCGCCGCGCTCGTCGCCGTCCCCGTGCAGGCGCACACCGCGCGCTGGTACGTCCGCAACGCCGTCCCGCTGTACGCCCGTGAGCGCGTCGCCACCGGCGCGCAGCAGCAGCAGCTGCTGGACACCATCGGCGGCGCGCGCACCGTCCGCGCCTACCGGCTCCAGGAGGGCCGCACCCGGCGGGTCGCCGAGACCTCGCGGGCCGCGGTGGAGCTGACGATGCGCGGGGTGGGGCTGGTCCTGCGCTTCTACGGCCGGCTGCACATAGCCGAGTACGCGGGCCTGGCCTCCGTCCTGGTCACCGGCTTCCTGCTGGTGCGCTCCGGGGCCGCGTCGGTCGGCACCGCGACCGCCGCCGCGCTGTACTTCCTGGGCCTGTTCGGCCCGGTCAACACCGCGCTCGTGCTGCTCGACGACGCCCAGTCGGCGACCGCGGGCCTCGCCCGGCTGATCGGCGTGGTGGACGAACCCGCGCCCTCTGCGCCCGCCGCCGCACCGGCCGCCGCCGCGCGGGAGGCGGCCGTGACGCTGTCCGGCGTGTCCCATGCGTACGTCCCCGGGCGGCCGGTCCTGCACGACGTGGACCTGCGCGTACGGCCCGGGGAGCGGGTCGCGCTGGTCGGCACGACCGGTGCGGGCAAGACGACGCTGGCCAAGCTGGTGGCCGGGCTGCACCGCCCGGCCGCCGGGACGGTCGAGGTCGGCGGCGCCGCACCCGAGGAGTCCGGCGGCGTCGTCGGGCTGGTCACCCAGGAGGTCCACGTCTTCGCCGGCCCGCTCGCCGACGACCTGCGGCTGGCCCGCCCCGGCGCGACCGACGCCGACTTGCGCGAGGCGCTGGAGGCGGTCGGGGCGCTCGGCTGGGCCGAGGCCCTGCCCGGGGGGCTGGAGACGGTCGTCGGCAACGGCGGCCACCCGCTGACCCCCGACCGCGCCCAGCAGCTCGCCCTGGCCCGGCTGCTGCTGGCCGACCCGCCGGTCGTCGTCCTGGACGAGGCGACCGCGGAGGCGGGCAGCTCGGGCGCCCGGCTGCTCGACGAGGCCGCCGAGCGCGCGCTGCGCGGCCGTACCGCACTGGTCGTCGCCCACCGGCTCAGCCAGGCCGCTGCCGCGGACCGCGTCGCCGTCCTGAGCGACGGCCGGGTCGTGGAGGAGGGCACGCACGAGCAGCTGCTCGCCGCGCGGGGCGCCTACGCCGCCCTGTGGAAGGCCTGGTCGGACAGCCGCACCCCCGGCCCCGGCGACCGGGCCGGTCCCGGCGGCCGGAGCTGACGCCCCGCCGCGCCCACCGCCCGCCGACGACGCCCGCCACTGCCCCGCACCGCCCACCGCATCCACAGAAAGATCACCCGATGTCCCGCACTCCCGGAGCCTCCCGCCGCATATCGCGGCTGGCCGGCGCCCTCCTCTCGGTCCTCCTGCTCACCACGGCGGCCGCCTGCGGCTCCTCCGACGACAGCTCCGGCCCGTCCGCGGACTCCGGCAAGGACACGTCGGCGTCCGCCTCCGCGGCCCCCGAGGCGAACGCCTTCCCCGTCACGATCGCCCACAAGTTCGGCAGCACGACGATCACGTCGGCGCCCAAGCGGGTCGTGACGGTCGGGCTCACCGACCAGGACGCGGTGCTCGCGCTGGGCACCGTGCCGGTCGGCACCACCGAGTGGCTGGGCGGCTACAAGGGCGCCGTCGGCCCCTGGGCGAAGGACAAGCTGGGCGGCGCGCCCGCGCCGACCGTCCTGAAGGACAACGGCACCGGCCCGCAGGTCGAGAAGATCGCCGCGCTGCGGCCGGACCTGATCCTCGCCGTCTACTCGGGTCTGACGAAGGCGCAGTACGACAGCCTGTCGAAGTTCGCGCCGGTCGTCGCGCAGCCCAAGGAGTACAACGACTTCGGCGTGCCGTGGGAGCAGCAGACCGAGGAGATCGGCAAGGCACTCGGCAAGCCGGCCGAGGCGAAGCAGCTGGTGGACGGTGTGACGGCGAAGTTCGCCGCGGCCAAGCAGGCGCACCCGGAGTTCGCGAAGGCCACCGCGGTGATGGCCACGCCCTACGAGGGGACGTTCGTCTACGGCACGCAGGACCCGCGCTCGCGGCTGCTGTCGGACCTGGGCCTGTCGCTGCCGAAGAACCTCGACGCGGTGATCGGCGACCAGTTCGGCGCCAACATCAGCAAGGAGCGGATGGACCTGCTGGACCAGGGCGTCGCGGTGTGGATCGTGCCCGACCTGACCTCCGCGGTGACCAAGCTGCACGGTGACAAGATCTACGGGGACCTGAACGTGGTGAAGCAGGGCCGCGAGGTCTTCGTCAAGGAGACCAGCGACTACGGCAACGCCGTGTCCCTGTCGACCGTGCTGAGCATCCCCTTCGTCCTGGACCGCCTGGTGCCGCAGCTCGCCGCCGCGGTGGACGGCGACCCGGCCACGAAGGTGGACGAGTCGGTGTCCTGACCGCTCGCCGGACGGCGTGAAGGGGGGGGCGGGCCCGCGGGCCCGCCCCCCCTTCGCCGTGCCCGGCGCGGCTCAGGAGTCCTCGGCCTCGGCGAGGCTGCGGGGCCGCATGTCCTTCCAGTGGGCCTCGATGTGGTCCAGGCAGTCCTGCCGCCCGGCCGGGCCGTGGGCGACCGTCCAGCCCGCCGGTACGGCGGCGAAGTCGGGCCACAGGCTGTGCTGCCCCTCGTCGTTGACGAGCACGCGGTAGACGCCGTCGGGATTCTCGAACGGGTTGCTCATGTCGGGTCCTTGCCTTCCGTGGTCCGGTGTGGGGTTCTCGATGTGGGGTGCGCAGGGGGGCCTACTGCGGCGGACGTACGGCGGCGGCCCGCCGTACCACCGCCTCCAGGGCGCGGAACCAGCCGTGGGCGAGGTCGCGCACCTGCTCCTCGGTCAGCAGCCGGGTCGCGTAGGCCCAGTGGGCGGTCAGCCGCGGGCCGTCGGGGCGGTCCTGGGTGAGGGCGTTGAGGGTCAGGGCGTGGGACATCGGCATGCCGGGGTCGGCGTCGAGGTCGGCGGCGTCCTCCTCGGGGGCGTAGGACCAGTCGGCGGTCTCGCCGTGGCCGAAGCGGCCCATGTAGTTGAACTCGATCTGCGGCTCGCCGAGCGCGGCCAGCCGCGGGCCCGTCGCCGGGTTGAGGTGGCGCAGCAGACCGTGCCCGAGACCGGCCGCGGGCAGCGCGGCGAGGTGGTCGCGGACGCGGGCCAGGGCGTCGTCCAGCGCGGGGCCGCCCGCGAGGGCGTCCGGGCCTGCGGCGCCGGGGTCGAGGCGTACGGGCACGACGCTGGTGAACCAGCCGACCGTACGGGACAGGTCCGCGTCGCCCGCGAACCGTTCCTCGCGGCCGTGGCCTTCGAGGTCCACCAGCACGGGGCCGCCGGGCTCCCCCGCGCCGAGCGTCCCGGCCCGCCAGTCGGCGACGGCGAGCGCGAAGGCGGTGAGCAGCACGTCGTTGACGTTCGCCCCGAAGGCGGCCGGGGCCGCGCCGAGCAGCGGCCCGGTCACCTCGGCGGGCAGTGTGACGGACAGGTAGCCGGTGCCGGCGACCGTGTCCAGGGCGGGGTCGAGGGCGCCGGGCAGCGGCAGGGCCGCGCCCTCGGCGAGGGTCGCGGTCCACCAGGGCATCTCGTCCTCGGTGGCCGGGTCGGTGGCGTGGGCGCCGAGCAGGCCGCTCCAGCGGGCGAACGACAGCTCCACGGGCGGCAGTTCGGGGGTGCGCCCGTCCCGTACGGCGGCCCACGCGGCCTCCAGGTCGGGGAGCAGCACGCGCCAGGAGACGCCGTCGACCACCAGGTGGTGGACGAGGAGCAGCAGCCGCCCGGGGCGGTCGGGCCCGGCGTCGAACCACACCGCGCGCACCATCGCGCCGCCGTCCGGATCCAGCCCGTCCCGGGCGGTCGCGGCGTGCCGGGCGACGGCGGCCCGCAGCCCGGCGTCGTCGTCGGCGACCGCGCCGACGTCGACGCGCACCAGCAGGTCGGCGGCGCCGGTGCCGCCGGCGGGCGGCACCAGCAGCGCGGCCTCGGGCTCGCGGACCAGCCGGGCCCGCAGCATGTCGTGGCGCGCGATGAGCGCCGCCAGCACGGCCCTCGCCCCGGCCTCGGTCAGCCCGGCGGGGGTGCGGACCAGGGCGGCCTGGTGGTAGGCGGCCAGCGGGCCGCCGCGCTCCAGCAGCGCCCGCATGATCGGGGTGAGGGCGACCGTGCCGGTGCCGTCGTCGTGGACGGCCTGCCGTTCGCCCGCGCCGAGCGGCACGGCGACGGCGGCCAGCGCGGCGACCGAGCGGTGCTGGAAGACCTGGCGGGGCGTCACCTTCCATCCGGCGGCGCGGGCGCGGGCGACGAGCTGCATGGCGACGATGCTGTCGCCGCCGAAGGCGAAGAAGTCGTCGTCCGTGCCCAGCTCCTCGGCGGGCAGGCCGAGCGCGTCGGCGAACAGGTCGCGCAGCGCGCGTTCGGTGGCGCCGGCCGGGGCCCGGCCGCCGCTCGCCGCGGTGAAGTCCGGGGCGGGCAGTGCGGCCCGGTCGAGCTTGCCGTTGGACAGCAGCGGCAGCGCGTCGAGCACGACCACGGCGGCCGGGACCATGTAGTCGGGCAGGACCGCGGCGGCGTGCGCGCGCAGGGCGGCGCCGTCCGCGGCCTCTTCCTCCCGGCCGTGCGGTCCGGTGACCGCGTAGGCGACGAGGTGGCGTACGCCCGGCCGGTGCTCCCGGGCGACGACCACGCTGTGCGTGACGGCCGGGTGGGTGTCGAGCGCGGCCTCGATCTCGGCGAGTTCGACCCGGTAGCCGCGGATCTTGACCTGGTCGTCGGTGCGCCCGGCGAACTCCAGCAGGCCGTCCTCGGTCCAGCGCGCCAGGTCACCGGTGCGGTACATCCGCGTCCCCGGGGCACCGTACGGGTCGGCGGTGAAGCGCTCGGCGGTCAGCGCAGGCCGGCCCAGGTAGCCGCGGGCCAGACCCGGGCCCGACAGGTACAGCTCGCCGGTGACACCGGGCGGAACCGGGCGCAGGGCGGTGTCCAGCACGTACGCGCGGGAGTTGTGGACGGGGCGCCCGACGACCGGGCGGGCGCTGCCCCGCACCCTCCCCACGAGGGCGTCGACGGTCGCCTCGGTCGGGCCGTACAGGTTGAACGCCTCGGTGCGGGGCAGCGCGGCCAGCCGGGTCCACAGGGACTCCGGTACCGCCTCGCCGCCGAATCCGGCGACCGCCAGCGGGCAGTCGCCGTCCGGGCCGACCAGGCCGCTGTCGGCCATCCGGGCCAGCAGCGACGGGGTGACCTCGATGAAGTCGATGCCGCGGTCCCGGACGAAGGCGGTGAGCAGGTCGGGGTCGCGGCGGGTCTCGTCGTCGGCGATGTGCAGGGCGTGGCCGTCCAGCAGCCACAGCTGCGGCTGCCAGGAGGCGTCGAAGGAGAACGACCAGGCGTGGCCGATCCGCAGGTGCCGCCGCCCGGTCAGCCGCCGGGCCGTCTCGTGCAGGTCGCGGCGGTGGCTGTGGAAGAGGTTGGCGAGGCCCCCCTGGGTGACGACGACGCCCTTGGGGCGGCCGGTCGAGCCCGAGGTGTAGATGACGTACGCCGGGTGGGCGGGCCCCGGGGCGACGGGGTCGGCCTCCGGGAGCCCTCCGGCGGGCCGCGCGGGCTCGGCGCGCTCGTCGAGCAGCAGCACCGGGACGCCGGTGCCGGGCGGCAGGGCGGCCGCGGTCTCCCGGGTGGCGAGGACCAGCACCGGGGCGGCGTCGGCGAGCATGCTCTCCAGCCGGGCCCTCGGCAGGTCGGGGTCGAGGGGCAGGTAGGCGGCGCCCGCCTTCATCACGGCGAGGATCGCGGCGATGTGGCCCGCGGTGCGGGGCAGCGCGAGGGCCACGATCCGCTCGGGCGCGGCGCCGTGTCCGGCCAGTACGCGGGCGAGCCGGTCGGTGTGCGCGTCGAGTTCGGCGAAGGTCCAGGTGGTGCGGCCGTCGGTGACGGCGACGGCGCCGGGGAACTCGGCCGCCCGGTCGGCGAGGAGCGCGGGGACGGTGCGCCCGCCACCCGGCACGGGCAGGGCGGCGCCGTTCCAGGTCTCCAGGACGGTCCCGCGGTCGGCCGGGGCGAGCAGGTCGAGGCGGCCGACCGGGCGGTCCGGGTCGGCGGCCATCGCGGTCAGCAGGTGTGCCAGCGCCGCCGTGATCCGCCGGACGGTCGCCGCCTCGAACAGGTCGGGGCGGAACTCCGCGGTCAGCCGCAGCCGTTCGCCCGGCTCGACGGCCCAGGCGAGCGGGTAGTGGGTGGAGTCCTCGTGCGCGCGGACGGTCGCGGCCGGGGCGTCGCCGGACGGGTGCCCGGCGTCGTCCGCGACCGGGTAGGACTCGAACACCACGAGCGTGTCGAACAGTTCGCCGAGCCCGGCGGCCCGCTGGATGTCCGCCAGACCCAGGTGCTGGTGGGCGATCAGCCGCGACTGCTCGTCCTGGAGCCGTACCGGCAGGTCGCCCGCGCTCTCGGCCGGGTCGATCCGTACCCGGACCGGCACGGTGTTGATGAACAGGCCGATCATCGTCTCGGCCCCGGGCAGCTCGGGCGGGCGGCCCGCCACGGTGGCGCCGAACACGACGTCGTCGCGGCCCGTGAGGCGGCCGAGCAGCACGCCCCAGGCGGCCTGCACCAGGGTGTTGAGGGTGACGCCGCGGCTGCGGGCGAAGGCCTCCAGCTCCGCCGTCGCCGCGGTGTCCAGCTCGACGGTGCGGGTGTGCGGGACGGCGGCGGCCCGGTCGGGGTCGGCGGGGGCGAGCCGGGAGGGCTCGGCGAGGTCCGCCAGCGCCCCGGCCCAGGCGGCGGCGGACGCGGCGGTGTCCTGGGCGGCCAGCCATCGCAGGTGGGCGCGGTAGGGCGCGGCCGGGGCCGGGGTCCGGCCCTCGTAGCGCGCCCACAGCTCGGCGGTGAGCAGCGGCAGTGACCAGCCGTCCAGCAGCAGGTGCTGGTGGGAGAGCGCGAGGCGGTGCCGGTCGGGGCCGACCTCGGCGAGCAGCAGCCGCAGCAGCGGCGGGCGTTCGGGGTCGAAGCGGCGGCGCTCCTGGCGCAGCAGCCGCTGCCACTCCTGCCCGGTGCCGTCCCCGGTGAGGTCGAGGCGCCGCCAGGGCAGCACCGCGGTGCGGGGCACGACCGCGACGGGGCGCCCGGACGACAGGTGGCGGAAGCCGCTGCGCAGGTTCTCGTGGGCGTCCAGCAGGTCCTGCGCGGCGGCCCGCAGCCGTTCGGCGTCGAGCGGGCCGTCGAGGTCGTGGGTGACCTGGACGGTGTAGACGTCGGGCCCGTCGTCGCCGGAGTCCAGGGCGGCGTGGAAGAGCAGCCCGGCCTGGAGCGGGGAGACGGGCAGCACCTCGGTGCCGGGCGGCAGTGCGGCGGTCTCGGCCCGTTCGGCGTCGGTGAGGTCCAACAGGGCGGTGTCCGCCACGGGCCCGCCGCCGGGGACGTGCGCGGCCGCCACGGTGGCGAGGCCTGCGGCCGACTTGTGGCGGAAGACGTCCCGCGGGCTGAGCGCCAGTCCCGCGGCGCGGGCGCGGGCGATGAGCTGCATCGCGACGATGCTGTCGCCGCCGAGCGCGAAGAAGTCGTCCTCGACACCGACGCGTTCGAGTCCGAGGACCTCCGCGACGAGGCAGCAGAGGGTCTGCTCCAGCGGTGTGCGCGCGGCGGTGTCCGTGGCCGCGGCCGCGAAGTCGGGGGCGGGCAGGGCGCGCCGGTCCAACTTGCCGTTGCCGGTCAGCGGCAGCGCGCCGAGGACGACCACGGCGGCCGGGACCATGTGGTCGGGCAGGACCGCGGCGGCGTGCGCGCGCAGCGCGGCGGGGTCCGGCACCGCGCCGGGGGCCGGGACGGCGTACGCCACGAGCCGGTCGTCGCGGAGCACCACGGCCGCGTGCGCGACGCCGGGGTGGGCGGCGAGCACCGCCTCGACCTCGCCCGGCTCGATCCGGAAGCCGCGCAGTTTGACCTGGTCGTCGGTGCGGCCGAGGTATTCCAGCTCCCCGGTGCGCGTCCAGCGGGCCAGGTCGCCGGTGCGGTACATCCGCGTTCCCGGGGCGCCGTACGGGTCGGCGGTGAAGCGCTCGGCGGTCAGGGCGGGGCGGCCGAGGTAGCCGCGGGCCAGCTGGACGCCGGACAGGTACAGCTCGCCCGGCACGCCCGGCGGGACGGGGCGCAGGCCCGCGTCCAGGACGTAGGCGCGGGTGTTCCACACCGGGCGGCCGATCGGCACGGTGACCGGGTCGGCGGGCACCTCGTGGGCGGTGACGTCGACGGACGCCTCGGTGGGGCCGTACAGGTTGTGCAGGCGGGTGCCGGGCAGGACGCGGTGGAAGCGGGCGGCCAGCGCCGCGGGCAGCGCCTCGCCGCTGCACATCACCTGGCGCAGCCCGCCGCATCCGGCGGCGGCGGGCTCGTCGAGGAAGGCGCGCAGCATCGAGGGCACGAAGTGCGCGGTGGTGATGCCCCGCTCCCGGACGAGCCGGGCCAGATAGGCGGGGTCCTGGTGGCCGCCGGGGCGGGCCACGACCAGCGTCGCGCCGGTGACGAGCGGCCAGAAGAACTCCCACACCGACACGTCGAAACCGGCCGGGGTCTTCTGCAGCACCCGGTCGCCCGCGCCGATCCGGTAGGTGTCCTGCATCCACCGCAGGCGGTTGGCGATGCCCTGGTGGGGCACGACGACGCCCTTGGGCAGGCCGGTGGAGCCCGAGGTGTAGATGACGTACGCCGGGTGGCGCGGGTCGTACCCGGACGGCAGCGGCGCCCGCGCGGGCTCGGCGGTCAGCCCCCCGGCGTCCACGGCGAGGTGGGGCACGGCCGTCTCCGGGAGGGCGACGCCCTCGGTGGTGACCAGGCACACCGGGCGGGCGTCGCCGAGCATGTGGGCCAGCCGTTCGGCCGGGTGGCCGGTGTCCAGCGGCAGGTAGGCCGCGCCCGCGCGGTGCACGGCGAGCAGCGCCACGACGAGCGCGAGGGAGCGCGGCAGGGCGACGGCGACGACCGCCTCGGGGCGCGCGCCGCGCGCGGCAAGGGTGCGGGCCAACTGTTCGACGCGGGCGTCGAGTTCGGCGTAGCTGAGCGAGGTGTCCTCGAACTCGACGGCGACCGCCTGGGGGGTGCGGGCGGCCCGGTCGCGGAACATCTCCGGCAGCGTGTCACCGGGCACGGCGTGGGCGGTGTCGTTCCAGCCGGTCAGGACGAGGGCGTGCTCGTCCGGGCGCAGGACGTCGAGGGCGCCGACCTTCCGTCCGGGGTCGGCGGCGATCTGCTCCAGCACGGCTTCGGTGCGGCGGGCGAGGAGTCCGGCCGTCCCGGCGTCGAAGAGGTCGGCGCTGTACTCGATCCAGCCCTGGATGCCGCCGCCGTCGCCCTGCTCGACGAAGTCGAAGCTCAGGTCGAACTTGGCGGTGTCCTGGCCGAGGCTCTCGCGGTGGGCGGTGAGACCGGGCAGCGCCGGGCCCTCCTGTCCGGCGGGGAGGTGGACGACCATCACCTGGAAGAGCGGGTGCCGGGCGAGCGACCGCTCGGGGTTGAGGGCCTCCACCAGCTGCTCGAACGGCAGGTCCTGGTGCTCGTACGCGGCCAGGTCGGTCTCCCGGACCCGGGCCAGCAGTTCGGCGAAGGTCGGGTCGCCGGACAGGTCGGTGCGCAGCACCAGGGAGTTGACGAAGAATCCGACCAGGTCCTCCAGGGCCTCGTCGGCGCGGCCGGACACCGGGGCGCCGAGCGGGATGTCGTCGCCCGCCCCGAGGCGGTGCAGCAGCGCCGCCACGGCCGCCTGGGCGATCATGAACATGCTGACGCCGTGGTCGCGGGCCAGCGCCCGCAGTCCGGCCGCCGGCTGGGGCGGGACGGTGAAGCCGACCGTGCCGCCGCGTCCGCTGGACTCCGCCGGGCGCGGCCGGTCGGCCGGCAGCGCCAGCTCGGCGGGGAGCCCGGCGAGGGCGCCGGTCCAGTGGGCGAGCAGGCGGGGCCCGTCGGCTTCCAGCAGCTCGCGCTGCCAGAGCGTGTAGTCGGCGTAGGCCGCGGGCAGCGGAGCCCACTCGGGGGCGCGTCCGGCGGTGCGGGCCGCGTAGGCGGCCGAGAGGTCGGCGAGGAACGGCCGGTCCGACCACTCGTCGGTGGCGATGTGGTGCAGGAGCAGCAGCAGGTGGTGCTCGTCCGCCCCGGCGCCGTCCGCGGCCAGCACGGCGCGCAGCGGCAGGTCGCGGGCGAGGTCGAAGGGGCGGGCGGCCTCGGCGGCGAGCTGCCCGTAGGGGGCGGTGGCCAGCCGGACGCGCGCCTCCCCCGGTGCCAGGACGTGCTGGTGGGGGACGCCGTCCACGGCGGGGAAGAGGGTCCGCAGCGGTGCGTGCCGGGCGACCACGTCGTTGAGCGCGGCCTCCAGCGCCGTCGTGTCCAGGGTCCCGGTGAGCCGCCACAGCGCGGGGACGGTGTAGGCCGGACCGGACCCGTCCACCTGGTGCAGCAGCCACAGCCGCCGCTGCGCGAAGGACAGCGGCAGCCGCTCGGGGCGGGGTCGCGCGGCGGCGAGCACGGGCCGGGCGACGGCGGTGCCCGCGTCCAGCCGGGCGGCGAGCCGGGCGGGCGTCGGGGCGTCGAAGACGTCGCGCATCGCCACGCCGGGCGCGGCGCCGGGGCCGCTCTCCAGCGCGGTGCGGATCCTGCTGACCAGCCGCATCGCGGCGAGCGAGTGGCCGCCGAGGGCGAAGAAGTCGTCGTCGGGCCCGACCCGTTCGGCCCCGAGGACGGCGGCGAACGCGCCGCACAGCATCGCCTCCCGGGCGCTGCGCGGCGCCCGGGAGGCGCCCGCGGCGGCGACCGGCTCGGGCGCGGGCAGCGCGGCGGTGTCGAGCTTGCCGTTGACGGTGCGGGGCAGCGCGTCCAGCGCCACGAACGCCCCGGGCACCATGTGCTCGGGCAGCGCGGCGGCCGCGTGCCGCCGCAGCGCGTCCTCGAACGCGGCGGCCTGGCCGGAGCTCGCCCCGGCGCCCGGGGCAGCGCTGCCGTCCGTACCGTCGGCGTCCCCGGCCTGCGCGTCGGCCGGGTCGTCGGCGGGGCCCGTCGTGCCTGCGGCCGCCGGGACGACGTACGCGACCAGGCGCTCGTCGCGGACGACGACGGCCGCGGCGGACACCGCCGGGTGGGCGGCGAGGACGGACTCGACCTCGCCGGTCTCGATGCGGAAGCCGCGCAGCTTGACCTGGCCGTCGGCGCGGCCGAGGAAGACCAGCGTGCCGTCGGGGCGGCGGCATACCAGGTCGCCGGTGCGGTACATGCGCGTCCCCGGGGCGCCGTACGGGTCGGCGGTGAAGCGCTCGGCGGTCAGGGCGGGGCGGCCGAGATAGCCGCGGGCCAGGCCCTCACCGGCGAGGTACAGCTCGCCGGGCACGCCGACGGGGGTGGGGCGCAGCCGCGCGTCCAGGACGTGGGCGCGGATGTTGTCCAGCGGGGCCGCCCAGTCGGCCGGGCCGTCCGGGGCGGCGGTGCGGTGCCAGCCGTAGGCGTCGACCGCGCATTCGGTGGGGCCGTACAGGTCGTGGACGGCCGTGCCGGGCAGGGCGGTCAGCCGCCGCCAGAGCGCGGGCGGGGTCGCCTCGCCGCCGACCGCGAGCACCGCGGGGACGTGGCTGCCGGGTGCCAGGAAGCCGTGGTGCAGCAGCTCGCGCAGGTAGGTGGGCGTCAGGTCGACGAAGTCGACGCGCTCGCGGTCGATCCGGCGCAGCAGCGCGGCCGGGTCCAGCACGACCGGCTCGTCGACGACGTGCAGTTCGTGCCCGGCCAGCAGCCACAGCAGCGGTTCCCAGGAGCCGTCGAAGCTGAAGGAGGCGGCGTGCAGGGCGCGCAGCACGTCCCGGCCGGTGTCGTGGACGGCGGGGGCGACGAGGTCGCGCAGGTGGGAGCCGTAGAGGTTGCTCAGGCCGCGGTGGGTGCCGATGACGCCCTTGGGGCGGCCGGTGGAGCCGGAGGTGTAGATGGTGTACGCGGCCTGCGCCGGGTGCGGGGGCGGCAGTTCCGCGGCCGGTGCGGCGGCCGGGCGCGCGGCGTCGAGCAGCAGCCGCGGGATCCTTGGCGCGGCGGGCAGGCGCCCGGCGAGCGCCGGAGTGGTGAGCAGGCACACGGGTGCGGCGTCGCCGAGCATGAACTCCAGCCGTCCGGGCGGCAGCGCGGGGTCCAGCGGCAGGTAGGCCGCGCCGGAGGCCAGGACGCCGAGCAGGGCGGGGACCATCGCGTGCCGGGGCAGGGCGAGGCCGACGACGGCGCCGGGTCCGGCGCCGTGGGAGCGAAGCAGCGCCGCCAGCTCGCGGACTGCGGTCTCCAGTTCGGCGAAGGTGGTACGGCGCGGGGCGTCCTCGGGGCCGGTGACCAGGGCGGTGCGGTCCGGGTGGCGGCGGGCGGTGGCGCTGAGGATCTCGGGGACGGAACGGGTCTCGACAGGGTGCGCGGTGGCGTTCCAGGCGCCGGTCGCGCCCGCCCGTTCGTCCTCGGTCAGCAGGTCCAGATCGGCGAGCGGGGCGTCGGGGGTGCGGGCGGCCCGGTCGAGCAGCAGGACGAGCCGCTCGGCGAGCAGTTCCGCGGTGGCCTCGTCGGCGAGGTCGGTGGCGTACTCCAGCAGCAGGGTGACGCCGCCGGTGGTGTCCGAGGCGTCGACGAAGGTGAAGTCGAGGTCGAACTTGGCGGTGCCGGTGTCCATGTCGTACCAGTCGGCGGGCAGTCCCAGCACCGTGCCGGGGTCGCCGCCGGGGCGGTGGTGGTAGCCGAGCATGACCTGGAAGAGCGGGTTGCGCCCGGCCGCGCGGGGCGGGTTGAGGGCTTCGACGACCCGCTCGAAGGGGATGTCCTGGTGCTCGAACGCGGCGAGCGAGAACTCCCGGACGCGGGCGAGCAGGCCGCGGAAGGTCAGCTCGCTCCCGTCGTCCGGGGCGGACAGGTCGGTGCGCAGCACCAAAGTGTTGACGAAGAAGCCGACCAGGTCGTCCAGGCCGCTGTCGGTGCGGCCCGCGATGGGCGCGCCGAGCGGGATGTCGTCACCCGCGCCGAGGCGGTGCAGCAGCGCGGCGGTGGCGGCCTGGAGCAGCATGAACATGCTGGTGCCGGTGGCGGCGGTCAGGTCGCGCAGCGCGCGGCCGGTCCCGGCCGGCACCTCGCGGCGCACGACCGCGCCGCGTCCGGTCGGCTCGGCCGGGCGCGGCCGGTCCAGGGGCAGTGCCAGCTCGTGCGGCGCGCCGCGCAGCGCCCGCGTCCAGTGGTCGAGCTGCCGCTCGCCGACCCGGGCGAGCAGCGCCTCCTGCCACAGGGTGTAGTCGGCGTACTGCACCGGAAGGGGCGCGAACCGGGGGGCGTGCCCGGCGGCGCGGGCGGCGTAGGCGGTGTCCAGGTCGGCGAGGAAGGGGCGGTCGGACCACTCGTCGGTGGTGATGTGGTGCAGCACCAGGGCGACGACGTGGTCGTCGGCCGCGACGCGGAAGACGTCGGCGCGCAGCGGCAGTTCACGGGCGAGGTCGAAGGGCCTGCGCTGGGCGGAGGCGACCAGGGCGGGCAGCTCGCGCGGTGCGCAGTCGGTGACCGTGAGCGGGGGCCGCGCCCGGTCGGCGGGCAGGATCCGCTGGACGGGTGTGCCGTCGTGCTCGGCCACCAGAGTGCGCAGGGACTCGTGGCGTGCCGTCAGGTCGGCCAGGGCGGCGCGCAGGGCGTCGAGGTCGAGGGCCCCGCGCAGCCGGACGACGAGCGGGAAGTTGTACGCCGCTCCCCCGCCGCCGGGCGCCGCGGAGGTGGTGGCGCCGAGGCTCTCGACGAGCCAGAGCCGCTGCTGCGCGGCCGACAGCGGGACGTCGGCGGGGCGCCGCGCGACGGCCGTGAGCGGCGGCCGGGCGGGCGTGTCGCTCCCGGCGCGCAGCGCGAGCAGCGCCGGGGTGGGGGCCTCGAACAGGTCGCGGATGGCGAGTTCGGAGCCCAGGTCGGTGCGGGCGCGGCTGATGAGCCGGGTGGCGAGCAGCGAGTGGCCGCCGAGGTCGAAGAAGTTGTCCTCGGCGCCGGTCGCGGGCAGCCCGAGCACCTCGGCGAACAGGCGGCACAGGACCTCCTCGCGCGGGGTGCGCGGGCCGCGGCCGCCGCCGAGGGCGACGGCGGGCTCGGCGTCCGGCAGGGCGCGCACGTCGAGCTTGCCGTTGGCGTTCATGGGCAGGCCGTCGACGGTGACGAAGGCGGCCGGGACCATGTAGTCGGGCAGCTCGCGGCCCAGGTCCGCGCGCAGCCGCCGGACCAGGGCGCTCGCCTCGCGGGCGGCGGTGGGGTCGTTGGCGTACGGGGGCGTGCCGCCGCCGGGGCGGAACAGGCCGCCGGTCAGCCGCGGTTCGCCGGTCAGCAGGACGGCGTCGTACGTGCCGGTGCGGGCCGACCACGTGGTGAGCGTCCGGTACCCGGCGCCAGCGGCCAGGTCGCGCAGCGCCTCCGGGTCGATGCCGCCTTCGGCCGTACGGCCGTCGGGGACGCCGGTGACGCGCAGCGGTTCCTTCCCGGGGGCGGCGAGCAGCCGCGCCAGGTCCTCCGCGGTCGTCCACGGCACCGGCCGTGCCGCGTCCAGCCGCACGTCCGGGTCGCCCGCGTGCAGGACGACGTCGTAGCGGTGCCGGGTCAGTTCGTTGTGGTGGCGGCCGCGCTTGGTGCGCAGGTCCACGCCGTAGCCGAGGGTGGTGAAGTAGTCGGGGTCGACCAGGAGTTCCTTCTCCAGCCGCAGCCCCCGCTCCACCGCCTGCGGCAGGTCGGCGGCGGCGGTGCCGCGGGCGCGCTGGATCTCGGTGTGGAAGGTCCGGGCGAGCCGCAGGTTGCGCACGTCGCCGACGAACAGTGCGCCGCCGGGCGCCAGCAGTTCCATGGCGCCGCGCAGCACCGCGGTCAGGTAGCCGATGCTCGGGAAGTACTGGACGACGGAGTTGATCACGATCGTGTCGAAGTGCCCGGCGGGCAGTCCTGACAGGTCGTCGGCGGGGCGGCAGCGCAGTTCGACCTTGGCGGCGAGCGCGGGGTCGCGGCGCACCTCCTCGCCGATCTTGCGGATGACGGGCGCGGCGAAGTCGGTGGCCCAGTAGGCGTCGGCGTCCGGGGCGAGGGCGGAGAGCAGCAGGCCGGAGCCGACACCGATCTCCAGGACGCGGCGCGGGCGCAGCGCGCGGATGCGGGCGAGGGTGGCCTCGCGCCACTCGTGCATCTGCGCGAACGGGATGGGGCGGCCGTCGTAGGAGCTGTCCCAGCCGTCGTAGCGCTCGGTGGAGACGGCGGTGCCGATCTCCTCGTACTCGTCGGAGTAGATCTCCTGCCACTCGCCCACCTGGGCGGCCTCGGCCGCGGCGCGGTCGCCGGAGCCGCCCGGGGCGGGCACCACGTAGCCGACCAGGCGCTCGTCGCGGACCACGACGGCGGCCTGGGAGACGAGCGGGTGGCGGCTCAGGGCGGTCTCGATCTCGCCGGGTTCGACGCGGTGGCCGCGGATCTTGACCTGGTCGTCGGTGCGGCCGAGGAAGTCGATGGTGCCGTCCGGGCGGCGCCGCACCAGGTCGCCGGTGCGGTAGGCGCGCTCGCCGGGTGCGCCGAAGGGGTCGGCGACGAAGCGCTCGGCGGTCAGGCCCGGCCGGTCCAGGTAGCCGCGGGCCAGGCCGATGCCCGCGATGTACAGCTCGCCGGGCACGCCGTCGGGGACCGGGCGCAGCCAGGGGTCGAGGATGTGCGCGCGGGTGCCGCGGATGGGGCGGCCGACGGTGGGGGTGGCGCTGTCGAGGGTGCCGCCGCCGAGGGTGTTGATGGTGTATTCGGTGGGCCCGTACAGGTTGTAGCCGTAGGTGCCCTCGGTGTCGCGCAGCGCGTTCCACACCGTCTCCGGCACCGCTTCGCCGCCGAGCAGCACCAGCGGCGGCACATGGCCCTCCAGCAGGCCCTGGTCGATCAGCAGCCGGGCGTAGGTGGGGGTGACGTTGACGACGTCGATGCGGTGCCGGTCGCAGTAGGCCACGAGCGCGTCGGCGTCACGGCGCAGCTCCTCGTCGCACACGTGCACCTCGTGGCCCTCGACGAGCCACAGCAGTTCCTCCCACGACATGTCGAAGGCGAAGGACACGGTGTGCGCGATCCGCAGCCGCCGCCCGCCCGCCGCCTCCACGGCGGGCCCGAAGACCTCCTGCCGGTGGTTGAGCTGCATGTTCGTCAGCCCCTTGTAGGGGGTGACGACGCCCTTGGGGCGGCCGGTGGAGCCGGAGGTGTAGATGACGTACGCGGGGTGGTCCAGGCTGAACCGGCGGTTCAGCGCGGTGGCGGGCTGCGCGGCCAGTTCGGCGCGGACGGCGGGGTCGTCGAGCAGCAGCCGCGGGGTTTGCGGCTCCAGGGTCGCGGAGACGGCCGTGGTGGTGAGCAGCAGCAGCGGGCGGGCGTCGGCGAGCATCAGGGACAGCCGCTCGGCGGGGTGGTCCAGCTCCAGCGGCAGGTAGGCCGCACCGGTGCGCAGGACGGCGAAGAGCGCGACGACGGTGTCCAGGGAGCGCGGCAGCCCGAGCGCGACGGTCCGCTCCGGGCCCGCCCCGCGGGCGGCCAGCAGCCGGGCCAGGCGGTCGACGTCCGCGTCGAGTTCGGCGTAGGTCATGGTGCGCTCGCCGAAGACCAGGGCGCGTGCCCGCGGGGTGCGGGCGGCCTGGGCGGCGAGCAGGTCGGCGACGGTGTCCTGCGGGGCGGGCACCCTGCTGAGCGCCCACTGGTCGCGCAGGGCCGCGTGCTCGGCGGGCAGCAGCGGGTCGAGGGAGCCGACGGGGGCGGTCAGGTCGGCGGTCAGCCGGTCCACGAGCAGCGTGAAGCGGTCCAGGAGGGCCTGGGCGCGGGCGGCCGGGACGAGGTCGGGGCGGTGGGTGAGGGTGACGGTGACGCGCTGCCCGGGGGTGACGACGAGGTTGACCGGGTAGTGGGTGGCGTCGACGTTGGCGACGGGGGTGGCGCCGTACCGCTCGGCGAGCCGGGCGAGCCGCGCCTCGGTGTCGCTGTTGCGGAGCACGAACAGCGTGTCGAAGAGCCTGCGGTGGCCGCTCTCGGCCTGGAGCACGCCGAGGCCGACGTGCTCGTACGGCATGAGGTCCAGACGTGTGTCCTGGACGCGGCGCAGCAGGCCGAGGACCGGTTCGGCGGGGTCGAGGGCGATCCGGGCGGGCACGGTGTTGAGGAACAGCCCGATGATGTGCTCGACGTCGGGGACGTCGCTGGGCCGGCCGGCGACCGTGGTGCCGAACACGACGTCGGTGCGCCCGGTGGCGGCGGCCAGGGTGAGGCCCCAGGCCGCGCTGAGCAGGGTGTTGAGGGTGAGGCCGTGGGCGCGGCCGGTCTCCCGCAGCCGGTCGCCGAGTGCGGCCGGGAGCCGAGCGTCGAGCTGGTCGGGGATGACGGGCTCCAGGCCGTCGGGGGCGCCCGGGGCGAGCAGCGTGGGCTCCTCCAGACCGGCCAGGGCGGTGCGCCAGGCCCCGGTCGCGGCGCTGTCGTCCTGCCGGTCCAGCCAGGTCAGGTAGTCGCGGTAGCTGCCGGGGGCGCGCAGCGCGGCCGCGTCGCCGCCGCGGGCGTAGAGCGCGAACAGCTCGTCGAGCAGGAGCCACGCCGACCAGCCGTCCCACAGGATCAGGTGGCGGCCGATGACGAGCCGGTCGCCGCGGGCCGCGCCGAGCCGCAGCAGGAGCAGCCGGAAGAGCGGCGGCGCGGACAGGTCGAAGCGGCGCTCGCGCTCGGCACGGGTCAGCTCGCGGACCCGCGCGTCCTGCTCGTCGGCGGGCAGGTGCGTGAGGTCCACCTCGTCCAGCGGGATGCCGGGGTCCGCGACGACGAACTGCACCGGCCGGTCGAGCCCGTCGCTGGTGAAGCCCGCGCGCAGGCCCGGGTTGCGGGCCAGGAGCGTGCGGACTGCGGCGCGCAGCCGTGCCGTGTCCAGGCCCGCGGCGAAGTCGAAGGTCTCGTGGACGGTGTAGACGTCCAGGGCGCCCCGGTCGTAGGCCGAGTGGAAGAACAGGCCCTCCTGGAGCGGGGCGAGCGGCCACACGTCGGTGACCGCGGCGGGGGCGGCGAGCGCGCGGATCCGGGCGTGCCCGGCCTCGTCCAGCGCGAAGCCCTCCGCGGTGGCGGGCCCGGTGCCGGCGGCGGGCGCCGTGCCCGCGGCGAGCGCCAGGGCGGCCGGGGTGCGGTGCGTGAAGACCGCGCGCGGGTCGAGGCGGAGACCGGCCGCGCGGGCCCGTCCCGCGACGCCGATGGAGCTGATGCTGTCGCCGCCGAGCGCGAAGAAGTCGTCGTCGGGGCCCACGTCGTCGGTGCCGAGGACCGCCGCGAAGATCTCGGTGAGGCGGCGCTCCAGCGGTCCTTCCGGCTCCCGGCGCGGGGCGTGCGCGGCCTCGGGGGCGGGCAGCGCGGCGTGGTCGAGCTTGCCGTTGGGGGTGAGCGGGAGGGCGTCGAGCAGGACGTACGCCTCGGGCACCAGCGGCGCGGGCAGCGCGTCGGCGAGGGCGGCGCGCAGCAGCGCGGGCTCGAGGGCGGCGCCGGGCGCGGGGACCGCGTAGCCGACCAGCCGGCCCTCCCGGACGACGACGGCGGCCTGCGCCACGGACGGCAGGGCGGTCAGCGCGGCCTCGGTCTCGCCGGGTTCGATGCGGTTGCCGCGCAGCTTGACCTGGCGGTCGGTGCGGCCGAGGTAGTCCAGGGTGCCGTCGGGGCGGCGGCGCACCAGGTCGCCGGTGCGGTACATGCGGGCGCCGGGCCGGTCGGCGTACGGGTCGGCGGTGAAGCGCTCGGCGGTGAGCGCGGGGCGCCCGTGGTAGCCGCGGGCCAGCTGGACGCCGGTCAGGTACAGCTCGCCGGGCACACCGTCCGGCACCGGGCGCAGGCAGGCGTCCAGGACGCGCAGCCCGGTGTTCCACACGGGCCTGCCGATCGGCACGGCGGTGGCGCCGCCCGCGCCGTCGCGGGTGTCGTCGTAGGCGTGGTGGGTGACGTCCACGGCGGCCTCGGTGGGGCCGTAGAGGTTGTGCAGCGGCACGCCGGTCAGCGCGGTCCAGCCGCGGGCGGCGGCGACGGGCAGGGCCTCGCCGCTGCTGAAGACGCGGCGCAGGCCGCGGGCCCACGACGGGTCGGCGGCGACGTCGTCGGAGGTGAGGAAGGCGGCCAGCACGGAGGGCACGAAGTGCATCGTGGTCACGCCCTCGGCCCGGATCAGCCGGGCGAGGTAGGCGGGGTCGCGGTGGCCGTCCGGTGCGGCCAGGACGACGGCCGCGCCCTCGCACAACGGCCAGAAGAACTCCCAGACGCTCACGTCGAATCCGGACGGCGTCTTCTGCAGCACCCGGTCGGCGGCGTCCAGCCCGTAGGCGCCCTGCATCCAGGCGAGGCGGTTGACGACGGCGCGGTGGGTGACGACGACGCCCTTGGGGCGGCCGGTGGAGCCGGAGGTGTAGATGAGGTAGGCGGGGTCGTCGGGGCGTGCGGGCCGCGCCGGGTCGTCCGCCGGGGCGGGGTCGTCGGGGCGTGCGGGCCGCGCCGGGTCGTCCGCCGGGGCGGGGTCGGCGGTCTCCGGTGTGTCCGCGATGACGATGTCGAGGCCGGGGACGGACGGCAGCCGGCCGGCGGCGCCGGCGGTGGTCACGACGGTCGTGGTGCCGGAGTCGGTGAGCATGTACGCCAGCCGGTCGGCCGGGTAGTCCAGTTCCAGCGGCAGGTATCCGGCGCCGGTCCGCAGCACGGCGAGCAGCGCCACCATCAGCTCGGCCGACCGCGGTACGGCGACGGCGACGAAGCTCCCGCGCCGCGCCCCGCGGGCCCGCAGCCGTACCGCCAGCTCCGCGGCGCGCGCGTGCAGTTCGGCGTACGTGAGGGTGGTGTCCCCGGCGACCACCGCGGTGGCGTCCGGGGTGCGGGCGGCCTGCGCGGCGAGGGCGGCGGCCAGCGTGGTGTCCGGGACGGCGCGGGTCTCGCCCGCCGGGTGGGCGCGGGCCAGCTCGTCCGCGGTGAGCAGCTCCAGGTCGGCCACCCGGGCGGCGGGCCGTTCGGCCAGGGCCTCCAGGACGAGGGTGAGCCGGTCGGCGAGCGCCTGTACGGCCTCGGTGCCGATCCGCCGGACGTGGTGCTTCAGCCGCAGGTCCAGCCGGCGGCCGGGCTTGACGATCAGGGCCAGCGGGTAGTGGACGGCGTCGTGGAAGGCGTGGCCGGTGACGGCGAGGGTGCCGGTGGGATCGGTGACGCCCGAGGGCCCGGAGCCGCCGGGGTAGTTCTCGAACACCACGAGGGTGTCGAAGAGTTCGCCGCTCCCGGCGTGCCCGGCGGTGCGCTGGATCTCGGCGAGGCCGAGGTGCTGGTGGTCGAGCAGCTCGCCCTGCTCGGACTGGAGCCGGTCCAGGAGTGCGCCGAGGGTGTCGGCGGGGGCCCAGCGCAGGCGTGTGGGCAGGGTGTTGATGAACAGGCCGATCATCGACTCGATGCCCTCGACGGCGGCGTCCCGTCCGGCGACGGTGGTGCCGAACAGCACGTCCTGGCGGCCCGTCATCCGGCCCAGCAGCAGTCCCCAGGCGCCCTGGACGACGGTGCCGAGGGTCACACCGCGCTCGCGGGCGCGGGCGGCGAGCCGTGCGGTGAGGCGCTCGGACAGTTCGACGCGGATCTGGGCGGGCTCGACGGGACCCGCCGCCGCCGGGCCCTCCACCAGCCGGGTCGGCTCCTCGACCCCGGCGAGCGCGGCCCGCCAGGCAGCGCGGGCCGCCTCGCGGTCGGCGGCGGCGATCCGGCGCAGGTACGCGCGGTAGGGGGCGACGGGCGGCAGCGGCGCGGGCGTGTCGCCGTACAGCGCCAGCAGCTCGCGGTGCAGCACCGGCAGGGACCAGCCGTCCGCGACGATGTGGTGGAAGGTCAGCACCAGGCGGCTGCGGGCGGCGCCGAGGCGTATGAGGGCGCAGCGCAGCAGCGGCGGGGCGGCCAGGTCGAAGGGGCGGGCGCGCTCGTCGTCGGCGACGGCCCTGGCGAGGGCGCCGCGCACGGCGCCGTTCTGCGCGGTGAGGTCGACCTCGCGCCAGGGCACCTCCAGGCCGGAGGCGATCAGCTGGACGGGGCCGCCGCCCGGCAGTTGCCGGAAGCAGGCGCGCAGCGGGGCGTGCCGTTCCAGCAGGCGCTGCGCGGCCCGGCGCAGCAGCGCGCCGTCGACCGGACCGGACAGCTCGACGACCTGCTGCACGACGTACGTGTCGCGCTCGGCGCCGTCGGCCAGGGCGAGGAAGAAGAAGCCCTCCTGGAGCGGGCCGAGGGGCAGCACCTCCTCGACGGTGACGGCGGGCACGGCGGCCGCCAGGGCGGCGGTCTCCGCCTCGGTGGGCGACGGCCACGGCGTCCCGTCGCCGGCGTGCTCGGCGGCCGGGGCGGTGCGGGCGACCTGCGCCAGTTCCGCAACCGTGCGGTGCCGGAAGACGTCGCGGGAGGTGAGTTCCAGGCCCGCCCGCCGGGCGAGGACGAGGAAGCGGACGGCGAGGATGCTGTCGCCGCCGAGGGTGAAGAAGTCGTCGTCGGCGCCGACCGAGGGCACCCCCAGCGCGTCGGCGTACAGCTCGCACAGCAGCCGCTCGCGCGCGGTGGCGGGCGCGCGCCCGGTGCCGGCCGCGGCGCGGTCGGGGACGGGCAGCGCGGCGGCGTCCAGCTTGCCGCTGGGCGTGACGGGCAGCCGGTGCAGGGCGGTGAAGGCGGCCGGGACCATGTAGTCCGGCAGGTGGGCGGCGGCGTGCGCGTGCAGCGACGCCAGCAGGGCGCCGACGTTGCGGAAAGGCGCGGGCCGGTTCGCGGTCGGGCGCCCGCCGCCCCGGCGGTACGGGGCGGGGGCCGGGGCGTCGTCCACGGGGGCGAACCCGGCGTCCAGGCTGCCGTCGTCGGCCTCGCCGTTCCAGGTGAGCACGGCCCGGCGGCCGTGCCGGGCGGCGGCGGTGTGCAGGTCCTCGGGGTCCACCCCGTACGGCCCGGCGGCGGTCGTGCTGCTGTCCCCGAGCGCGGCGAGCGCGGCCAGGTCCGCGGCGAGCCGCGCGTTGGGTATCCCGGTCACCCGTACCCTCCCGGCCGCGGACGCGAGGAGCGTGTCCAGTGCGTCGAGGGACCCGAGCGCCGCCCACGGCGTCGTGGCGCCGGACGTTCCGGCGCCGGGCGGGGCTCCGGCGGGTGCTGCGGGCTGCGGGCGCAGGACGACGTCGTAGCGGTAGCGGGTCAGCTCGTTGTGGTGGGTGCCGCGTTTGACGCGGATGTCGGCGGCCAGGCCGTCGAGGGCGGTGAAGTAGTCGGGGTCGAGGAGGAGTTCGCCCTCCCAGGCGACGGCCCGGTCCACGGCGGCGCGCAGCGCGTCCTTGTCGGCGGGGGCGCCCGCGCGCTCCGCCCGGCCGCCCTCGACGGCGGCGGCGAGGACGCGCAGCAGCCGCAGGTTGCGGACGTCGCCCACGAACAGGGCTCCGCCGGGCGCCAGGAGCGCGGCGGCGCCGCGCAGCACCCGTGTGAGGTAGTCGGCGTCCGGGAAGTACTGGGCGACGGAGTTGACGACGACGGTGTCGAAGTGGCCCTCGGGCAGCCCGGACAGGTCGTCGGCGGGACGGGCGAGCAGGGTGACCCGGCCGGCGAGCGCGGGGACGGACGTGACCTGCGCGGACAGGGCGCGTACGGCCTCGTCCGAGAGGTCGGTGCCCCAGTACGCCTCGCAGTCGGGTGCCAGCCGGGACAGCAGCAGGCCGCTGCCGACGCCGATCTCCAGGACGCGCCGGGGCCGCAGTTCGCGGATGCGCTCGACCGTGGCGTCGCGCCACTCGCGCATGTCGGACAGCGGGATGGGCAGCCCGTCGTACATGCTGTTCCAGCCCGCGAGGTTCTCCTCGAAGTCCTCCGCGCCCGCGGCGGCGTAGAGCTGGTCGTGCAGCTCCTTCCAGCCCGCGACCCCCGCGTCCGGTGCCGCGTCCCGCCCGCCGTCGAGCGAGGGGACGACGTAGGCGGCGAGCCGGCGCTCGCCGGGCCGGTCCTCGCGGACGGTCACGGCGGCCTGGTCGACACCGGGGTGGGAGCGCAGCACGGACTCGATCTCGCCGGGCTCGATGCGGAAGCCGCGGATCTTGACCTGGCTGTCGGCCCGGCCGTGGAACTCCAGCCGCCCGTCGGCCTTCCAGCGCACGAGGTCGCCGGTGCGGTACAGGCGCTCGCCGGGCGCGCCGAAGGGGTCGGCGACGAAGCGCTCGGCGGTCAGGGCGGGACGGCCGAGGTAGCCGCGGGCCAGCCCCGCGCCGCCGAGGTACAGCTCGCCGACGACTCCGGCGGGCACGGGCCGCAGCCGGCCGTCGAGGACATAGGCGCGCGTGCCGGGGTCGGGCACCCCGATGGGCACGACGGCGCCGGGCGGGGTGTCCGGGTCGCACAGGCCCAGCGTGGAGTTGGTGGTGGCCTCGGTGGGCCCGTAGGCGTTGAACATCATCCGGCCGCGCGCGTACCGCCCGACCAGTTCGGGCGAGACGCGCTCGGTGCCGGCCAGCAGGGTCGCGCCGGGCGGCAGGTGCACGTCCTCGGGCATGGCGGCGAGCAGCGCGGGCGGCAGGATCATGAAGGTGACGCCGTGTTCGGTGGCGTAGTCGGCGAGCGTCGCGTCGGGCACCCGGCGGTCGGCGGGCACGACGACGAGCCGCCCGCCGGAGAGCAGACCCAGGCACAGGTCCCAGAAGGCCACGTCGAAGCTGGGCGAGGCGAACTGCAGGATCCTGCTGTGCGGTCCGACGCCGAACCGCTCGCGCTGGGTCGCGACGAGCCCGGCCACTCCCGCGTGCGTCAGGACCGTTCCCTTGGGGCGTCCCGTGGAGCCGGAGGTGTAGATGACGTACGCGGCGTGCGCGGTCGTCAGCCCGGCGGCGGACGCGGGGGCGCGGGCCGGGAGCCCGGCGATCTGCGCGGCGGTCGCCGGGTCGTCGAGGACCAGCGGGTCGGTGCCCGCGGGCAGGTCGGGGACGGTCTCGGCGGTGGTGACGAGGCAGACGGGTGCGGCGTCGGCGAGCATGTACGCGATGCGGTCCGGCGGGTAGTCGGTGTCGACGGGCAGGTAGGCCGCGCCCGCCAGCAGGACGGCCACCTCGGCGACGATCATGTCGGCCGAGCGCGGTACCGCCAGCGCGACGACGGTCTCGGGGCCGGCGCCCCGGGCGGCGAGGGCGTGCGCCAGCCGCCCGGCGCGCGCGGCGAGTTCGGCGTAGGTGAGCCGCACGTCCTCGTGGACCACGGCCACCTCGCCGGGGCGGGCGGCGACCTGGTCGGCGAACATCCGCGGCCAGGTGCGCGCGGGCACGTCGTGCGCGGTGTCGTTCCAGTCGGCGAGGATCCGCCGCCGTTCGGCCGTCTCCAGCAGGGCCAGGTCCGCGACGGGGGTGTCCGGGCGGGCGAGGGCGTCGCCGAGGAGGGTGCGGTAGTGGCCGAGGATCCGGTCGGCGGTGCCGGGCGTGAAGAGGTCGCCGCGGTAGTCGGCGCGCACCTCGCCGTCGGCCGTGGACAGGGCGAGGTCGAGGGGGCCGCCGCCGTCCCAGGGGGCGGGGCCGAAGCCCGCCGCGCACAGCAGTCCGCCGCCGCGGGTGGGCGGCGCGGTGAGCAGTCCGAGCAGCTGACCGGTCGGCAGCCGGTGGGCGGCGGCCTGCTCGCGGGTCTCGGCGACGCGGGCGCGCAGCTCGGCGAAGGGGGTGCCGTCGTCGACCGCGACGCGCAGCGGCAGCCCGTCGTGAGCCACCGTCACCTCGCCGGCGGCGTCGCTGCCCGCGTAGCGGTGCAGGAGGGCCGCGAAGGCGGCGAGCAGGGTGTCCTCGTCGGCGTCCGCGCCGAGCGGGGCTGTCCGGCGGTCGCGCGGCGGCGTTCCGCCGGGACGCACCGGGTAGGGGTGGTCGAGCGGCAGCGGGGTCGCTGATGCCGGTGAGGCGAACCGCCGCTGCCAGTGGGCCGCCGCGGTCGCGGCGGGCGCGTCCGGCGGAAGGGCCGAAGAGGGTGCAGTAGAACGCGAGTTGCCCGACACAGCTGCCCGTGCCTCCCCAAAGCGGTGTTGGACGGCTCACCGAGCCGCGGGACCGCTCGCATCCTAAAGTAAGGATAGCCTTACTTAACAGGCCCCCTCGGTGCGGACCTGCTCCGGCACAGCAACTGAGGTTAAGCTCACCTAACCTGCATCCCGGGGCTGTTCCCGCAGCCCACCGTCACAGCGCATGGAGACCGGCAAGTGGTTCAAGTGGCTCATGTGGCCCCAGGCAGACGACTTCGCACCACGGTGCTGGTGACGGTGCTCGTCGCCCTGCTCCTCCTCCTGTCCCTGCTGTCCGTCGCGCTGGGCGCGCTCAGCATCCCGCTCGGCCAGGTCGCCGGAGCGCTGTCCGGCCACCCGCCCGACCGCCTGGTGGACAACGTCATCTGGTCGGTACGGGTCCCGCGCACCCTGACCGGCCTGTGCACCGGGGCCGCGCTCGGACTGTCCGGCGCGCTGATGCAGGCGCTGACCCGCAACCCCCTCGCCGACCCCGGCATCCTCGGGGTCAGCGCCGGAGCGTCCTTCGCGATCGTCCTGGCGGTCGCGGTGTTCGGGGTCGCCTCGCTCTACGGCTATGTGTGGTTCGCCTTCGGCGGGGCGCTGGTCGCGAGCGTCCTGGTCTTCCTGCTGGGGCGGATGGGCCGGTCCGGGGCGACCCCGGTCAAGCTGGCACTCGCCGGAGTGGGCGTCACCTCGCTGCTGTCGTCGCTGACCAGCGCCGTTGTGCTCACCGACCAGGACGCGCTGGACCGCTACCGCTTCTGGTCGGCGGGCACGCTGGCCGACGTGGATTCGGGCGACCTGCTGCGGGTCGCGCCCTTCCTCGCCGTCGGCGCCGTCCTCGCGCTGTCCTGCGCGCCCATGCTCAACTCCCTCGCCCTCGGCGACGACGTGGCCGCCTCGCTGGGGCGGCGGCTCGGACTGATACGGCTGCAGGGCGTCACCGCGGTCATGCTGCTGACCGGCGCGTCGGTCGCGGTCATCGGGCCGGTGGTCTTCCTCGGCCTGGTGGTGCCGCACATCGCCCGGGTCCTGGCCCAGGCCGCCGGGATCGGCCCCGACCACCGCTGGCTGCTGCCGCTGTCGGCCGCCCTCGCGCCCGTCCTGCTGCTGTCCGCCGACATCCTGGGCCGGATGGTGGACCGCCCCACCGAGATCCAGGCGGGCGTCCTGGTCGCCTTCCTCGGCGGGCCGTTCTTCATCGTCCTGGTCCGCCGCCGCAAGCTCGCGGAGGTGTGACGATGTCCCTGCGCTCCTCCCCCGCCGCCTCCTCCACGGCCCGCCGCGCGGCCCTGCGCGACCGGCCCTTCCGGCTGGCCGTGCCGCCGGTGTCCGGGGTGCTGCGCCCCCGCCTGGTGCTGACCGGCGCGGCCATGGCCGCCGCGGCGTTCCTGCTGTTCTGCTGGGGTCTGGCCCTCGGCGACTACCCGGTGTCCCTGCCGGACGTCGTCAAGGCGCTGTTCGGCGCCGGCGACCCCGGCACCCTGACCGTCGTCCGCGATCTGCGGCTGCCGCGCGCCCTGGTCGGGCTGCTGGTCGGCGTGGCGTTCGGCGTCTCGGGCGCGGTCTTCCAGACGATGACCCGCAACCCGCTGGCCAGCCCCGACATGATCGGCCTCACCGAGGGCGCCGGCACCGCCGTGGTGGCCGCGCTGGTCCTGGGCTGGACCGGGGGCCTGGGCCTGTCGACGCTGGGCCTGCTCGGGGCGCTCGCGACCGCGCTGCTGGTGTACGCGCTGGCGTGGAAGGGCGGGGCCACCGGCTACCGCATCATCCTGGTCGGCATCGGCGTGTCGTGGATCTGCACCAGCGCCACCGACTTCCTGGTGGCGCGCGGCAACCGCTTCGAGGCGCAGGAGGCGATGGGCTGGCTCGTCGGCAACCTCAACGGCCGCACCTGGGGCCAGGTGGACTCGCTCGCCGTCGCGCTGGCCGTGCTGCTGCCCGTCACCTTGGGCATGGGCCGCTGGATGCGCACCCTGCAACTGGGCGACGACGTGGCCGCCGGACTCGGCACGCCCGTGCAGCGCGTCCGGCTCGCCCTGCTGCTGGCCGCGGTGGGCCTGGTCGCCTTCGGCACGGCCGCGGCCGGACCGGTGGCCTTCGTGGCGCTGGCCTGCCCGCAGATCGCCCAGCGGCTGGCGGGCACCTCGGCGCCGCCCCCGCTCGTCTCCGGTCTCACCGGCGCGTCCGTCGTCCTCGGCTCCGACCTCCTCGCGCGCGAGGCGATCCACGGGACGGAACTGCCGGTCGGGATCGTCACCGGCGCCCTGGGCGCGCCGGTCCTGCTGTGGCTGCTCATCCGCGCCAACCGCGCGGGCTCTGGAGGCTGATCCCATGTCGACCACCGACTCCCGCGCACCGCGCCCGTCCGCCGGTCCCGCCGGCGCCGCGAAGGCGGCGGAACCGCCGCCGGGCCCGCGGCTGCAGGCCAGGCAGCTGCACCTCGCCTACGACGGCCGGCCCGTGGTGGAGGACCTGGACCTCACCGTGCCGACCGGGCGGATCACCGCGGTCGTCGGCGCCAACGCGTGCGGCAAGTCGACGCTGCTGCGGGCGCTGGCCCGGCTGCTCGCCCCGCGCGCGGGCGCCGTGGAGCTGGACGGCACCGCGCTGCGCTCGATACCGACCCGCGAACTGGCCCGCAGCCTCGGCATCCTGCCGCAGACCCCGGTGGCGCCCGAGGGGCTGACCGTGGGCGACCTGGTGGGCCGGGGCCGCGCACCGCACCAGACGTGGTGGCGGCAGTGGTCCGCGAAGGACGAGGAGGCGGTGCGCGCCGCGCTCGCGGCCACCGACCTCACCGAGCTGGTGGACCGGCCGGTGGACGAACTCTCCGGCGGCCAGCGGCAGCGCGCCTGGATCGCCATGGCCGTCGCCCAGGGCACCCCGGTGCTGCTGCTGGACGAGCCGACGACGTATCTCGACCTCGCCCACCAGATCGACGTGCTGGACCTGATCACCGATCTCAACCGGCGCGAGGGCCGTACCGTGGTGATGGTGCTGCACGACCTCAACCAGGCCTGCCGGTACGCCGACCATGTGATCGCCATGAAGTCCGGCCGGATCGTCGCGGAGGGCGCGCCGGGCGAGGTCGTCACCGAGGCCACCGTCGAGGACGTCTTCGGGCTGCGCTGCCGGGTCGTCCCCGACCCGGTCAGCGGCACCCCGCTGGTCATTCCGATGGGCCGGCACCACGACGACACGAACGCGCCCGCGGCGGCCGGAACGGCCTGACGGGGCGGCGGGGGCCCGGCGGCTGCCGGGCCTCCGCCGGGACCGCTACGGGCGGGACGTCAGATAGCCGCCCATGGTGCGGAAGTAGTCGGCCGCCGCGTGCTCGGCGCCGTCCTCGGTGCGCACCCGGCGCACCAGCAGACCCCGCTCGCGCCCGCTGTACGCGTCGGCGCCCGCGACGACGACCACGCCGTCGCCCTCCCGGATGAAGATCCGGCCGGGGGTGCCGCCGTAACGGCCCTCAGAGACGCCCGCGGAGACGATCCTCAGCCGCTCCCCGCGGTGGAAGGCGTACGCGTTGGGGTACGGGTCGGACTGGGCGCGTACCAGCCGCTCCAGGCGCTCGGCGGGCCAGGTCCAGTCGATGCGGCTGTCCTCGGCGGCGCGCTTGTGGAAGAAGCTGGCACGGGCGGGGTCCTGCGGCATCCACTGCCCGGCCGCCGCGCCCGAGGCGATCAGGCCGAGCGACTCGTGCACGAGGGGCGCGATCAGGTCCACGGTGCGGTGGAAGAGGTCGGTCGCGGTGTCGGCGGGCCCGACCGGCACCGCGCGCTGCACCAGGATGTCGCCCGCGTCGAGCCGTTCGGTCATGCGGTGCGCGGTCACGCCGACGCGCTCCTCGCCGTTGATCAGCGCCCAGATGAGGGGCGAGAAGCCGGCGTAGGCCGGCAGCAGCGAGTCGTGGATGTTGAGGGTGCCGTGCGGCGGCAGGTCGTACAGCTCCGGCGGCAGCCAGGTCCGCCAGTTGTTCGCCACGATGATGTCCGGGCGCGACTCCCGTACGGCCGCGAGCAGTTCGGCGTCGTCGGGGCGGTTGCGGAGCAGCACCGGCACGCCGTGCTTCGCGGCCAGTTCGGCCACGTTGTCGTCCCAGATCTTCTCGTAGGCGTGCTCGCTCTTCGGATGGGTGATGACCAGGACCACCTCGTGTGCGGAGTCCAGCAGCGCCTGAAGCGTGCGGTGACCCCACGTCTGGTAACCGAGCATGACGACCCGCATGACAGTTGTTCCCCTCCGAAGGCTCCATTGCTAGGTAAGGCTTACCTTATCTAGCATGGCCCTGCCTGAGGGAGGCGATACCGAAGTGAAGTCACCGCACATGGGTCCCGACGTCGTCCACGACATCATCGGCGTAGGGTTCGGCCCGTCAAATCTCGCTCTGTCCATCGCGGTTGAGGAGCACAACGCGGGGCTCACAGCAGCAGACCGCCGGCTCGACGCGCTCTTCCTGGAACGCCAGCCGCGCTTCGGCTGGCACCGGGGGATGCTCATCGACGACGCCACGATGCAGGTGTCCTTTCTCAAGGACCTCGTCACCCTGCGCAATCCGACCAGCGACTACAGCTTCCTGTGCTTCCTGCACGAGCGGGGCAGGCTGATCGACTTCCTGAACCAGAAGACGCTCTTCCCGCTGCGGATGGAGTTCCACGAGTACTTCGAGTGGGCCGCCGCCCGGGTCGCGCACCTGGTCGCCTACGGCAGCGAGGTGACCGGGGTGGTCCCGGTGCGGGACGGAGACGGGCACGTGGCCTGCTTCGACGTCACCAGCCGCGGCGCCGGTGGAACCGGACCGGCCGTCACGCACCGCACCCGCAACGTCAGCGTCGCCGCGGGCCTGGAGCCGCACGTGCCGCCGGGGCTGGAGCTGACCGACCGCGTCTGGCACAACAGCCAGCTGATACCGCGGGCCGCGGAACTCGCCGCCGCCGGCGGCCCGGTCCGGCGCGTGGTGGTGCTCGGCGCGGGCCAGAGCGCCGCCGAGGCGGTGGACTACCTGCACCGCACCTTCCCCGACGCGGAGGTGTGCTCGGTCTTCACCAAGTACGGCTACACCCCGGCCGACGACAGCCCGTTCGCGAACCGGATCTTCGATCCCGAAGCGGTCGACGTCTACTTCTCGGCGCCCTCCGAGGTCAAGCAGTCGCTGCTGGACTACCACCGCTCCACCAACTACTCGGTGGTGGACATGGAGCTGATCGAGGCGCTGTACGCCACCGCCTACCGGCAGAAGGTGGCCGGCCGCGAGCGGCTGCGCTTCCTCAACGTCTCCCGCATCCGCGGTGTCGAGCCGGGCGACGGCGGCCTCGACGTCACGGTGGAGTACCTGCCCACCGGTGAACGGCAGGTGCTGGCGGCCGACGTGCTCGTCCTCGCCACCGGCTACCGCCCCCGCGACCTGACGGCGCTGCTCGGCGAGGCCGCCAAGCTCTGCCTGCGCACCGACGGGGACGCCGTCCGGGTCGGCCGGGACCACCGGGTCGCGACGCTGCCGGAGGTCAGCGCGGGCATCTACCTCCAGGGCGGCACCGAGCACAGCCACGGCCTGACCAGCACGCTGCTGTCGACCGTGGCGGTGCGGGCGGAGGAGATCCACCGCTCGGTGCTGGCCGGCACCGGGGCCGTCTGACCCGTTCCGGCGCGCCCCGCCGCCGGGCGGGGCGCGCCGGTCCCGCGGTACGTCAGCCGGCCGCGTTCAGCAGGTCCAGGACGCTCTGCTGGCAGCCGTAGTCGCTGCTGCCCGCGCCTCCGGCCCAGTGCGGGCCGTACTGGTCGAGGGCGTTGCGGTCGTGGGCGTAGGCGGAGTCGGCCCAGGTGTTCAGCACACCGCTGTAGGGGCGGCCGGACAGGGCGGTGTTCAGCTTGCCCAGGCCCCGTACGTAGGCGCCCTTGAAGCTGGGGCCGTCGCCGGTGCAGGAGTCGCCCTCGCCGGGCTCGCGCAGCACCCCGTTCTGCGCGAGCCGTACGGTGGAGGCGTCGGCGAGGGTGCGGGCGGTGGTCAGCAGCCCGGTGTCGCCGGTGGCGCGGGACAGTTCGGTGAGCCCGCCGAGGATCACCCCCTGGTTGTACGTCCAGGTGGTCTGGCCGTTGTTGGCGCACGCGCCCGTGAGGCCGTCGTTGATCATGTGGTCGCCGTTGATCATCCCGCTGCCCTGGAACCACGCCCACTCCGCCCGCGCCCGCCCCAGGTAGGCGGTGTCGCCCGCGATACGGTTGTGCAGGGCCGCGGTGAGCTGGAGGTACAGCTCGTTGGTGACGGCGTTCTTGTACGACCGGGCCTGGCTCCACCACACACCGCCGCCGCAGGTGCCGTCCCAGTAGGCGGTCATGTGGTCGGCGTCGGCGCGGGCGGTGGCCAGATAGCGGCTGTCGCCCGTCAGGTCGTAGGCGTCGACCCAGGCCAGTCCCCACCAGCCGGTGTCGTCCAGGTAGTCGTTGGTGAAGTTGCCCTGCTGGGCGCCGAGGTTGGCGTCGTACGTCTCGGAGACCGCGTAGCGGTAGCTGGGCATGCCGGAGACCCGGACGTTGTCGATGATCGCGGTCAGCGCGTTCGCGCCGGTCCACCAGCCGTTGCCGCCGAAGAGCTTGGTGCCGCGGTCGAACGACGCCATCAGCGCGGTCGCGGCGGCCGTCCGGCGGTCCCAGGCGTTCCAGGTGGTGCGCGCCCACTGCGTGCAGGCGATGTCGGGGCGGTCGCCGGCCTTGCCGCAGGCGCGCAGCGCGCCGACGCCCTCGGTGTTCCAGTCGTCGACGTTGTACATGAGGGTGCGCCAGCCGCGCTGCCCGGTGGGCGTGGTGGTGTCGCCGAGCTTGCTGCCCGAGCTCCAGGTGCGCCCGCCGTCGAAGGAGCGGTCCAGCCACACCTCGTCGCCGGGGTTGCCGTTGTCGACGGACGCCCAGCCCATCGCGTCGGCGTCGTCGAAGTGCAGGGTGAGGGTGCGGGAGAAGATGCTCGCGGTGACCGGCTGCCGGTCCTGGGTGCTCAGCGCGGGGTCGCGGGCGTCGCAGTAGGCGTTGCAGATGGTGGCCGCCGCCGCGGCCGCCGTACCGGTGGGGGCGGACGCGGCGGGCGGGCTCGCCGCGTGGACGCCGGAGGCGCCGAGCAGCAGCGCGGCGAGCGCCGCCGTCAGGGCGGTCAGCGGGGACCGCAGGAGGTGCAGACGCATGATGACCTTTCAGGTCTGGTCGACGGTGGGGTCCGCCGCGGGGTTCCGCCGGTCGGACAACGTTGTCGACAGGGAGGGGGATCCTGAAAGCAACAGATGCCACCAGAAGCGAACTGCGAACGCCGGGCGCTGTCAATGCGATGGGCCCGGCAGGTACGGACCAGTGGTCCGGCGGCGGTCCGGCGCCGTGCGCGTTCTCGCGGGGACCGCCGTCGTAGGGTGGGCGCGAACCGGAGGCCCGACGGCGAGGGAGCCATCGATGACGCGGTATCTGATCTCGTTCGACGACGGTGCGATGGACGGCATCACCGAGGAGGAGCTGCCCGCCGTGTCCGAGGCCACGCACGCGGTGGTGCGCGAGGCGCAGGCCGCCGGGGTGTGGGTCTTCGGCGGCGGGCTGCTGAGGCAGCGGGCGAGCGTGGTGGCCACCGACGGTACGGTCGCGGACGGCCCCTTCCCGGAGACCAAGGCCGTCCTCGGCGGCTTCTCCGTCATCGACGTGCCCTCGCGCGAGGAGGCCCTGCGGTGGGCCGCCGGGTTCGCCGCCTCGTGCCGCTGCGCGCAGGAGGTCCGGGAGATCATGGACGACCCGGACGTCTGACGGGAGGCGGGCGGCGGCCGTGCAGGGTGCCGTCCGGCGGGAGTTCGGCGGCGGTCAGGATCGAGCGGACGGGCCCGAGGGCCGCGTGCCCGGCGGGCGGGAGCTGATCGACGACGACGCTGCACCCGGCCCATTCCGCGCCGCACCCGGCGGCCAGCGCACGGACGGCGGCGGCCTGACTGCCCGTCTCGATCCAGTCGTCGACCAGCAGCACCCGGTCGCCGGGGGCGAGCGCGGCGCGCTGGAGGCGCAGGACATGCTGCCGGCCCCGGTAGTCCGGGGCCGTGCGGCGCTCGGCCTTCGGCCCCGGAAAGAGCGCCTCGCCCTTGCGGACGGCCACGAACCCGACGCCCAGCGCCACCGCGGCCGCCCCGCCGAGCAGGAAGCCGCGCGACTCGACCCCGCACACCGCGGTGACCCCGGCGTCGCGGAAGGGCTCGACGAGGGCGCCGACGACCGCGCCGAGCGCGGCGGCGTCCCGGAAGACGGCCCAGACGTCGGCGTGCCCGCCGCTCCACGCGAAGTGCCGCGTCACGAGGTCGCGCGCGCTGTCGGTCACGCCCCGCAGTCTCGGCCCAGCCGGTCCCCCCGCTCAACCGGATATCGGAAGCCCCGGCGGGGCGGGGCGTGGCAGGATGCGGCGCCATGGCGGACGGCGGAACACAGGACGCAACGGACGACGCGGCGAAGGGCGCCGCGCACGGCGGGGCGGGCGGCGGGGCGGGCGGCGCGCACAGTGCCGCACGCGGCGGGGCCCTCGCCGCGGCGGACGGTGCCACTCACGGCGGCGCGGACGGCCCCGCGCACGACGCGGCGGTCGGCGGTGCGCACGGCGGGGGCTTCCGGGTGGGGCAGACCGCGCTCGTCGTGCGGGTTCCGGAGGCGGATCCGGCGGTGGGCGGGTGGCGGGAGCGCTACGATCCCTCGGCCCGCGCCGGGGTGCCCGCCCACGTCACGGTGCTCGTGCCCTTCCTCGACGGGAACCGCCTCGACCGCGCGACCCGCGCCGACCTCGCGGCGCTCCTCGCCGGCCGGCCCGCCTTCGACGTGGCGTTCCGTCGCTGCGGCCGCTTCCCCGGGGTGCTGTACCTCGTTCCCGAGCCGGACGGGCCGCTGGCCGAGCTGAGCGTGGCGGTCGCCGCGCGCTGGCCGGAAGCGCCCCCGTACGGCGGGCGGTTCGCCGGTGTCGTCCCGCATCTGACGGTCGCCGACGGCCAGGACGAGGCGGTCCTGGCGGACGTCGAGGCCGCGCTCGCCGCCCGGCTGCCCGTCGCCTCGCGCGTCCGTGCGGTGGACCTGATGGCCTTCGACGGCACGCGCTGGCACCTGCGGGAGTCGTTCCCGCTCGGCCGCTGAACCGGCGGTCCGTCAGCCCAGCAGCTCCAGCGGCCGGGCCGCCTGCCGGTCGGCGGTGCCGGGCGGGTTGCGGGGGTCGTCCGGGTCGTCCTGGGGGAGCACGAAGAGGGGGTTGTGGAACATCGGCACGAGGCGGTCTCCGAGGTGACCAGCCTCCTCGCGCCCGGTGACGCACGTCGTTGACCGGAGGGCCGCGCGTCCGGCTGTCCGAGTGCCGGTGAGGGTGATCGCGACCACGGTACCGAGGCTCCGCGCTGCGGTTTTGAGGGACTGTTGACGTCGTCTGCGGAGAAGGGAGGCCACCAGGAGGTCGCGCCTTCCTCGGCCGGGCCACGCAGGGCGGTGCTGCGGGGGCGGCGGGCAGTGACCATGGCAGCGCCGGCCTGTGCTGCGCCGTTCGCCGTGAACCGGTAGTAGCGGCGGGCAGGCCGCTTTCCCAGGTGGGGGTCGATGTCCTCCTTGCGGGAGGTGGGCCACGCCTCGGTCTTCAGCCGCAGCAGGACTGGGTGGGTGGTGCCGGGCATGAGTCCGGTCAGTTCTGACAGTTCCCGCCCATGGAGTTCGCGGGCGGGGGCACGTAGCAGCGCCAGCAGCACCAACTGGGCGAAGAACCCCGGCGGGCGGACCGCGCAGACCGGTTTCCCAACCCGCGCGCAGACCGCCGCGGCGAAGGGCTCACGCCGGGACAGCATGCGGACGACGTCGTGGGCGCGTACCGCGCCGGCGAGGATGGAACGGGTGATCCGCAGGATGTCCTCCCCGTGACGCTCGATCCGGGCCAGGTCTACCCGGCCGCGGGCCGCGTCCTGGAAGGCCCCCGCGCGGACAGGCCTCCTCCCGTGATCGCTTCCTGTCCGCGGAGTGTTCGTCCCCGATGAGGGCGTCCCGTTAACGAGCCGGCCTTCACCAGGCGTACGCCTCGGGAGCGGGCCTGGCGCCGTTGGGTGCGGGAGAAGGGAAGATCTCGTCCAGCTTGGCGAGAGTGTCGCCGTCGAGGGTGATCTGCAGTGCGCGCAGCGTTCCGTCGAGTTGCCCGGCTGTCCGTGGCCCGACGATCGGCCCGGTCACCCCGTCCTGCGCGAGCAGCCACGCCAGTCCGACGTGGGCGGGGTCCTGGCCGATCTCGGCGCACAACTTCTCGTATGCCTCGACGGCTTCTCGCTGCTCGGCGAAGGCGGCGGCCCAGATTCCGGAGCCGCTGCGGACGGCGAGCCCTGCACGCTGCTTGCGCAGGACACCGCTGAGCATTCCGCCGTGCAGCGGCGAGTACGGGATCACTCCCAGCCCGTAGTGCCGTGCGGCGGGCAGCACCTCCAGCTCGGCCCAGCGGGTCATGAGGTTGTAGATCGACTGCTCGCTGACCAGTCCGAGGAAGTGCCGCGACCGCGCGGCCTCCTGCGCCTGCGCGATGTGCCAGCGGGCGAAGTTGGACGAGCCGAAGTAGAGGACCTTGCCCTGCTGCCGCAGGACGCTGAATGCCTCCCAGATCTCTTCCCACGGCGTTCTCCGGTCGATGTGGTGCATCTGGAATAGGTCGATGTAGTCGGTCTGCAGCCGTTTCAGTGACGCGTCGACCGCGTGGCGGATGTGCAGCGCGGACAGCCCGTTCTCGTTGGGCCCGTCCCCCACCGCTTGGTAGGCCTTGGTGGCGAGGACGGTCTTGTCGCGCCGGCCGCCGCCCTGGGTGAACCACCGGCCGAGGATCTGCTCGGTGAGGCCATCGCCTTGCTGTACGCCGTAGGAGTCGGCCGTGTCGAAGAAGTTGATGCCGTACTCGTGCGCACGGTCCATGATCGCGTGACTGTCCTCTTCGGACGTTCGCGACCCGAAGTTCATGGTGCCGAGGACGAGTCGGGACACCGAGAGGCCGCTGCGGCCGAGGCGGGTGTACTCCACGTGTTCCAAGCCTTCCAGGAGGTATCTCCAGTCGCATCAAGCGGGACGCAGTGAAGCTACAACTTGCTACATCGGTGATGCAACTCTGTGATGAACGGTGACGCTGCCGTATGCTTTCTCCATGAAGACGCAGAGGCAGTCGGCACCCGCCAGCAGTCGGCCGCTGCGCGCGGACGCCGAGCGGACGATGACGGCGATCCTCGAGGCGGCCGAACGCACCCTCAGTCGCGACCCCGCGGCCACGATGGAACAGATCGCTGAAGCCGCCGGTGTCGCCCGCACCACCGTGCACCGGCGCTTCGCCACCCGCGAAGCGCTCATCGACGCCCTGGCCATGTGGGCCACCGAGCGGTTCGCCGCGGCGGTAGGCGCCGCCCACCCGGACACGGCTCCGCCGCTGGTCGCCCTCTACCAGACGACGGCGAACGTCCTCAGCATCAAGGTCAGCTGGGGATTTGCGATGAGCCATGCCTCCTCGGTCAACCCGGAGGTGGCGCGCGTCCACGGCGATGTACGGGACACGTGCGAACAGCTGTTCCGCCGGGCCCGGGAGGCAGGCGTCCTGCGCGCCGACGTCGACATTCCCTGGACCCGTCGCGTCTACTACGCCCTCATCCACGAGGCCGCACAGAACAAGAACGAGCAGGACACCGACGCCCTCGCGATGCTCGTCGTGGACACACTGCTCCGCGGCGCGGGCACCCCACACCCCGACCGTCTGTGACGCCGCCGGTTGCGGACAGCTCCGGTGTACTCCTCAGGATTCCACCTTCACGGGGTCGGTGTCGGCAGCCTGCTCCGGTAGCACCCGTGCGGAGTCCGCGCAGCGCATCGCGGTTTTCCCGTCGAGCCCGAACACCTCGGCGAGACGGAGTGGGTCAGGCCCCTTGACCATGGCCTCTTCGAGCCGGCGGTCGACGCGGAGTCGCTCCGGGTCGCGTCCTGGCCGCGCATCGCGGCGCTGATCCAGTGGTTGCCGGCGCGGCTGGTCCTCGTGGCGGTCTCCTGGTGGCCGTGCAGTGTCTTGACGTCGGTGAGGACGTCGTCGCGGGTTGCTTCGCGCAGGTGGTCGTAGGGGTTCGACCATCCCGGCAGAGCCGGGCGGACCCGGTTGAGGTAGAGCCAGACCGTGCCTTCCCGTCGCGGGCGGCTGCGGGGGCCGGCGTCGCGCAGGACGCGGGACCAGCGCTCGGCCTCCGAGCGGATGCCGGGTGCGCGACCCTCCAGCCTCTCGACGAGCCGGCGTTCGAAGGAGGGTTCGCCGTCATCTTCGAAGATCCCCATGTCGTCCATGACCGTGACGGCGTGGCCGACCGGCACGTCCAGGGCCCGGGTAGCTGCCGCCAGCCGGGATCCGGGCGCCAGGCCGGTGCAGGAGACGGCTTGCTCGGGGCCCTCCGCCGCCCTCCGCGCCTCGGTGCCGAGGGGGTCGGTTTTCTGCGGTAGTGCATTCCGACGAAGAACAGCTGGTGATGCCGGACGGCGGCGAGCCGCTCCCGCACGTCCGTCTCCTCCGCGGGATGGCCGGCGACGGCCTTCGCGCTGAGGCGAGCCCGGCACCAGCACAGACGGCAGTAGTCCCACTTCAGCGGCTGGATGCGGCGGCAGCGACCGGCCGTCCCGGCGCTTGGGGATCACCTTCGGTGCGGCGGTTCCCGCGCCGACCACGACCCGTTCGGTCTCCTCTGCCCGGCCGGGGCGGGGGACCTTCCCGGGTTCGGAGATCGACAGGTCACCGATCTCGCAGCCGAGGACCCCACAGATGACGTCGAGGTCCTCCAGCGTGAGCGAGACCGGCCGGCCAGACCACAGCCCGGACATCTTGCCGGCCGAGATCACCAAGCCGTGCCCGGCCAGGCTCCGCTGGAGCTCGGACGCCTTCCAGATAGCCTTGTCCGCGGCGGTCAGCCGCAGGTTCCACCTCAACGGGCCAGTCCTTCCAGCCACTTCGCGGCCCGTTCCCTCCCGGCGGCCCAGGCGTCCTCGACCCGGGTCTGCTGCACGTGGATCTACCGCATGGCCGTAGCGTTCGGCGCGCCCCTCGCCCCGGGCAGGAAGCGCTTGGTCACGCGGTCCCCCGCGACCTCGACGGCGTGGGTGCTCCAGCGGGCGGACGTCACCGGCGGACGTCCGGCCCGCCGCCGGACTCCGCGGGCGGGCGGCCGTCCTCCAGGTCCACGGTGATCCCGGTGCGGCGGGCGGCCAGGGCGGCGCGGACGCGGCGCAGGAGCAGTCCGCCGAGGTGGTCGGGCAGGGCCTCGGGCGCGACGAAGCGGTGGTCGGTCAGCTCGTCGGCGGGGAGGCGGACGGCCGCCTGCTGGGCGTCCGTCAGCCGGCCGCCGTCGAAGACGTACATCACGCCGGGCGTCGGGCGGTCGCCCGCCGGGGGCACGAAGTCGACGCACAGCAGGCGTCCGGGCTCCACGTCGAGGCCGATCTCCTCGCGTGCCTCGCGGCGCGCCGCGGCCCGGGGTGTCTCACCGGCCCCCATGGCCCCGCCGGGGATCGCCCAGCGCGGCTCGCAGGCGGGTTTGACCAGCAACACCTCCCCCGCCGCGTTGCCGAACAGCAGCGCGGCGCCGACGGAGACCGGCGGGCGGGACGCGTAGGAGGCTTCGGGGCTCAGGGGGTGCGGGGCGGCGGGCTGCGGCATGCAGCTGAGGGTACGTCAGCGGGCGGGCACGCCGAGCAGCCGGACGGCGTCGGCGGCGGGCGGGGAGAGGTCGGCCTCGCGCAGCCCGGTCAGCGGGATCCAGGCGGCCGCGTCGGTGGTGCCGTCGGTCTCGGTCACGGTCGGCGGTGTCCCGCCGAGCTCCACGGCGTAGAAGAGGGCGGTCAGGTGCCAGTCCACGCCGAATCTGCTCGCCGCGTAGGTGCGGGCGTCGAGCAGCCGGGCGGTGGTGAGGTCCAGGCCCGTCTCCTCGTGCAGTTCGCGGGTGAGGGCCTCGACGGGCTGCTCGCCCGGGTCGATGCCGCCGCCGGGGAGGTGCCACAGGCCGGGGGCGAAGACGGGCGAGGTGGCGGCGAGGCGGGCCAGCAGCAGGTGGCCGTCGCGCGGCGCGACGGCGTAGGCGGAGACCCGGGTGCGTACGCTCATGCTCGCGCCCCGAGGGCGGTGTTTCTCGGTCGGCCGGTCATGGCGCAGAAGCGTAACCGGGGGCGGGGTTGCCACAACTGACGGGGGGCGTGAGCTGCGGCGTGTCCGGCGCCGCCCGGGAGTCCGGCCCGGTACGTGCGGGCACCTCCGCGGGGTACTCCGACGTCATCGGCCCCGTCGTCGAGGCGCCCCGGTGGGGTGGTGTCGGGCCGTCACCAGAACGTCCTGACGCACGCGGCACCGCGGCGGCCGGACGGCCACGACGTACCCGCAGCTCAGGGCATCCGCACGGCCAGCAGCGCGATGTCGTCGTCCGCGTCGGCGCCCATGCCGTGAAGCAGTTGCCCGACGAAGGCCTCCACCGGTTCTCCGGCGCGGGAGGCGGCCTCGCGGCGCAGCCGGGTCATGCCGCGGTCGAGCACCTCGCCGCGCCGCTCGACGAGGCCGTCGGTGTAGAGCAGCAGGGTGGAGCCCGCGGGGAGCGCGGTCCGGTGCTCGGTGCGCGCGATCTCGACGCTGACGCCGAGCGGCAGCCCGCCGGAGGCGTCGAGGTGGCGGCTGTCGCCGTCGGCGGTCACCAGCAGCGGCGGCGGGTGCCCGGCCCGCGACCACTCGACCTCCCAGGGTCCGCCCGCTTCCCCCTTGAGCAGGGCGTACACGCAGGTGGCGGTGGTGCCCGGGTGCAGGGTGTGGCTCGCGCGGTCGAGCCGGGAGAGGATCTTCCCGGCCGGTTCCTGCCGGTCGCAGGCCACGCCGCGCAGCATGTTGCGCAGCTGGCTCATCATGACCGTGGCCTGGAGGTCGTGCCCGGTGACGTCGCCGATGATCAGCGCGATGTCGCCCTGCGGCAGCACGAAGCAGTCGTACCAGTCGCCGCCGACCTCGGCGGTCGTCTGCGAGGGCTGGTAGCCCGCGGCGATGCGCAGCGGGTCGATGCCGGGCAGCGGCGGCAGCAGCGAGCGCTGGAGCCGTTCGGCGATGCGCTGGGTCTCGCGGTGCAGCCGGTAGTTGTCCAGGCTCAGCCCGATGCGGTGGGCGAGGTCCTCCACCAGCGGCAGGTGCTCGGGCCGGAACTGCTCCCGCCCGGCGCCCCGCCCGAGCATGAGCACCCCCAGCACCTCCTTGCGCACCAGCAGCGGCGCGACGAGCAGCGTCTCGGTGTCGAAGCGGTCGTACGGCGCCGGTTCGCGCTCCTGCGCCCCGCCGGGCTCGCCGGGGGACGGGAATTCCGCGCGCGGCACCAGCAGCGGCCCCTCGCCGTGCAGCGCCCTGGCGAGCGGGCCGCGGCCCGAGGGCAGGGCGACGGGCAGCGCGTAGGAGGAGTCGCCGACGCCCGCGTCGGCGAGCCCGGCCGGGTCGCGGTGCACCACCGCGACCTCGCGGACCTTTCCGTCGTCGACCGCGTGCACGGCGCACCAGTCCCCCAGCTGCGGCACCAGTGTGCGGGCCACCCGGCGCATCCCGGCGTCCGCGTCCAGCGTGCTGGCCAGCGCCGTGGTGGCCGCGGACAGCAGCGCCAGCCGGTCGAGCGCGTCCTTGAGGGCCCGGCCCGTCTCGTCGTCCATGTCCAGCACCTGCTCCCGTGCCGTCCGGCACCGGCCTGCGCCTACCCCGGGCGGGCCGGTCGAAGCGCCGCCGCGTACGGGCCTCGGTCCGGCCCGCGGCGGTGCGGTCAGTGCGCGGCCGGCGGCGGGGTGCGCAGCCGTACCTGCAGTTCGCCGTCCCGGACCCGGGTGTCGAAGACGGGCTGGGGGGCGGTGGCCGGGCCGGCGGCGTTCCAGCCGTCGGCCAGCCGGAAGGCGCTGCCGTGCCAGGGGCAGCGCAGGCAGCCGTCCTCGACGCGCCCCTGCGACAGCGGGCCCCCGTCGTGGCTGCACAGGTCGGCGAGCGCGGCGCAGGAGCCGTCGGCGCCCCGGACCACGGCGAGTGCGACGTCGCCCACCGTCCGCTGGACGGGGCGCCCGTGCGGCAGGTCGTCGACGCGGCCCACCGTGTGCCAGCCGGGCGGCACCCGGCGGGCCACGGCCTCGGCGTGGTTGGCGCCGGACGCCTGGCGGTAGGCCATGTGGCCGCCCGCGGCCGCGGCGACGCCCACCGAGCACAGCCCGGCGAACGCGTAGGCGCGCCCGCGGACGGGGTGGCCGGACAGCCGCGCGGCGAGCGAGGCGGCGTACCAGGCGACGGCGGCGCAGTTCAGCGTGGCGTGCAGCAGCCCGACCCGGGCCTGCTCGGGTTCCAGCTCGGCCCAGTCGACGAGTCCGGCCGCGGCGGCGGGCGCCGCGCCGCACAGTCCCACGGCGACGAGCAGCCTGGCGGCCCGGCCCCTGCCGGGCATCCAGTCCAGCAGCGCGGCGGACGTCCACGCCCCGACCGGCAGCTCCACCATGACGGGGTGCAGGGGATGGCCCAGCCACCGGCCGTGCAGGGCGTCCCGGCCACCGCCGAGCGGGACCGACCGCACGGCCCGCCGCAGCAGCTCCGCGGGGGCGTCCAGCGCCTCGGCCCGCTCGACACGGCCCATCAGCGCGAGGACCCGCCCGGGTCCCTGCGGATCCGGCAGCGCCCGGCGGAGCAGCTCCGCCGCCCGTCCGGTCTTTCCTCGCTTCACCCGCGGTCACCTCTTCCCGGCTGTCCGTCCGACCGTCGCACACCACCGCCGCGGCGGCCCGTCCACCGCCGCCGCCCGGACGAAGGGCCGGTGGGGCGGGCGCCGGGAAGGACGGCACCGCGGCCGCGCTGCTTCC
The DNA here is from genome assembly GCF_053604375.1 of Streptomyces sp. NPDC004031. NCBI lineage: Bacteria > Bacillati > Actinomycetota > Actinomycetes > Kitasatosporales > Streptomycetaceae > Streptomyces > Streptomyces sp. NPDC004031. The sequence goes on from NZ_JBSGHL010000047.1 coordinate 63,883, forward strand.
CGTCCTGCTGCGGCGGTGGCCCTCTCCGGTTTCGGCTCCGCCCCGGAGGCCTCGGGGGGGGTCGCCGCCGTGGTCCTCGTCGTCCGGCTGCCCGGTTCCGCCGTCCGGGCGGCGGAGGGCGGGGGACGCCGTCGCCGGTACCGGTGGTGACCTTCGGCGAGGGCCCCGCGGTCGCGTCACCGGACGGGACGCCGTGGGGCCTTCCCGCGCCCGCGGGCGGTCCGGGGCCGCGCGCCGCCGGGTTCGGCGCGCCGCTCGCGCGGCTCGTCCGAGCGCGGGCCGCCCTGCCCCGCGAGGTCGGGGGTGCCCACCCGCGGCGGGAGGTCGGGGGTCATGTGGGTGTCGTCGGAGCTGTCCACTGCCGCCTCCTCGCCGTTCACCGGTCCCGGCGGCCGGGCCGCGCGGGAGTGCGGGAGGGGGCGTCGGGGTTGTCCTCGTGAGTGGTGCCGGGCATACGGGGTCTCCTCCGTGGTCGTGGGTTCGGGGTTCTCATGGGTCGTGGGCTGGCGGGGTCCCGCCCGTGCGCGGCGCGCACGGGCAGCGGGCGCTGCCCGTCGGCCGCGGCTCATCCGCCCGCCAGTCCGCGCTGGGCGCGGCTGAGCAGGGTGTTCACCGGGGGCAGCGACAGGGCCGCGCGGGCGGCGTTGGCGCCGGGGGCGCCGTGCACCGCGCCGCCGGGGTGGGCGGAGGACGAGGCCAGGAAGAGGCCGCGTACGGGTGTCTCCGGGCGGCCGAGGCCGGGGACGGGGCGGAAGACCAGTTGCTGGTGGAGCGCGGTGGTGCCGCCGTTGACCGCGCCGCCCTGGAGCGCCGCGTCCCGTTCCTGGAGGGTGGGGGGCGCGAGGATCCGCCGGGCGCGGACGAGGGCGCGGAAGCCCGGTGCGTAGCGTTCGACGTGGCGCTCGATCCGGTCGGCCATGGCGTCGCGCTCGCGCTCGTCCCAGCTGCCGGTGAGGCCGTCGCCGCCCGCGTCGCCCGCGACGGTCTGCGGTACGTGCGTGTAGGCCCAGGCGGATTCGGTCCCGGCCGGGGAGCGGGTCGGGTCGGCGGTGGTCATCTGGCCGAAGAGGGCGAAGGGGTGGTCCGGTACCCGGCGGGTGGCCAGGTGCGCCGCGAAGCGCGTCAGGTCGTCCACGCCGTCGGCCAGGTGCAGTGTCCCCGCGCCGTGGGCGGGCGGGGCCGTCCAGGGCACCGGCCCGTCGAGCGCCCAGTCCACCTTGAAGGTGGAGAAGTCCCACTGGAAGGTCCGCAGCTGCCGCAGCAGCCCGGCGGGCAGGTCCGCGGGCCGCAGCATGCCCGCGTACAGCAGCGGCGCCGGGACGGCGGCCAGCACCGCGCGGCGGGCGGGCACCTCCTCGCCGCTCGCCGTCCGCACCGCGACCGCGCGGCCGGAGCGCACCACGACCTCGGCGACGCGCTCGCCGCAGCGCACCGAGCCGCCGTGCCGCTCCAGCCGCCCGGCCAGCGCGGTGGCGAGCACGCCCGCGCCGCCGACGGGCACGGGGAAGCCGACGTCCTGGCCGAGCATCGACATCAGCCACCCGAAGGCGCCGCCGGCCGCGCTCTCCGGGGCGAGGTCGGCGTGCAGGGCGTTGCCCGCGAGCAGCAGCCGGCCGCCTTCGCCCGCGAACTGCTCCTCGGCCAGCCGGCGGGCGGGCAGCAGCATCATCCGTGCGAAGCGCAGGCCGTCCGCCGCCCGCAGCCGCGCCGCCAGCCGGGCGCCGGCCCGTAGCGGCGGGAAGGGGGTGAACAGGGAGTCCAGCAGGCTGCCGCCGAGGCGCTGCCACAGCGCGTACCACTCGTGCCAGGCCGCGCCGTCGCCCGCCGCGAAGGAGTCGACGCTCCCGGCCGTGGCGTCCGGGTCGCGGGAGAGGACCGCGCAGCGGCCGTCGGGGAGCGGGTGGGCGAGGGCGGCGGGCGCGTGGCTCCAGCGCAGCCCCTCCTTCTCCAGCTCCAGCGCGTGCAGGACGGGCGAGGCGGCGGCCATGGGGTAGAAGGCGCTGAAGACGTCGGTCACGAAGTCGGGGTCCACGGCCCGGTCGCTGCGGACGGCGCCGCCCGGCTCGTCCTGCGCCTCCAGGACCTCGACGCTCCATCCCGCGTCGGCGAGCACGTTCGCGGCGACCAGGCCGTTGGGACCGGCGCCGACGACGACGGCGTCAGCCACGGCGGTCACCGCCCCCGGCCGGCGCTCCCCCGCTCCGGTCCTCGACGACCTGGGCGAGGCGGCCCAGCATGCGGCGGTGCCGCCAGTGCAGGATCGCGTCCACGGCCGCGTTGTGCGCGCTGCCCGCGACGCCGGTCAGCGGGTGCTCGTCCACGATGACCAGGCTGTCCTTCCCCCACGGGCGGACCTCGATGTCGACGCGGGCGGTGCCCAGCGCGCCGCTGTCGATCTCCAGCGCGAGCCGGGAGGGCCGGTGCTGCTCGCGTACCACCGTGCTGCCGCTCAGCGACCAGGGGCCGAGCCTGACGTCGTACTCCAGGCTCGCGCCCTCCTGCGGCCAGTCGCCGCTGCCGCCGTGCGACGCGGACGTCCCTGCGACCCAGTCGGCGTAGGCGTCGCGGTCGGCGAGCACCTTCCACACGTCCTCGCGGGGGCGTCTGACGAGCTGGTGGCGTACGGCCATGTCCGGCCTCCTGGGGTACGGGGCGGGCGGCCGTCTTCCGCGGTCGCGCTCGGGTGTCCCACAAAGGCGTGTTTCCGCCTATTTCGCCGCAAAACACCATGGCGCGGCCCGTTTCGCGGTGGACATTCAGGGCACCCGCAACGGTGGCCGCCCGATTCCGGGAACGTCCCGGTGCGGCCGGAGAGCGCGAGGCAGGGACGCCGGAAGGACACCCGAAGGGCAGGTGCAGACGTATGCGCGCCACCGTGTGGCACGGCAAGCGGGACGTCCGGGTGGAGCACGTCCCCGATCCACGGATCGAGGAGGACACCGACGCCGTCATCCGCATCACCTCGTCCGGGCTGTGCGGATCGGACCTGCACCTGTACGAGGTGCTGACACCGTTCATGACACCCGGCGACATCCTCGGGCACGAGCCCATGGGCATCGTGGAGGAGACCGGCCCGGCGGTCGGCAACCTCAAACCCGGCGACCGTGTCGTCGTCCCCTTCCAGATCGCCTGCGGCACGTGCTGGATGTGCTCGCGCGGCCTGTTCACGCAGTGCGAGACCACCCAGGTCACCGAGCACGGCATGGGCGCGCGGCTGTTCGGCTACACCAAGCTGTACGGGGCGGTGCCCGGCGCCCAGGCGGAGTACCTGCGCGTCCCGCAGGCCCAGTTCGGCCCCGTCAAGGTGCCGCACGGCCCGGACGACGACCGCTTCGTCTACCTCTCGGACGTGCTGCCGACCGCGTGGCAGGCGGTGCGGTACGCCGACGTGCCGAAGGGCGGCAGCGTCGCGGTGCTGGGCCTCGGCCCGATCGGCGCGATGTCCTGCCGGATCGCGAAGCACCTGGGCGCCGGCACGGTCATCGGCGTCGACCTGGTGCCCGAGCGGCTGGAGCGCGCCCGCGCGGACGGCGCGACCGTCCTCGACCTGCGCGAGTACGACTCGCGCGACGAGCTGACCGACGCCGTCAAGGACCTCACCGACGGGCGCGGCCCGGACGCGGTCGTGGACGCCGTCGGCACCGAGGCGCACGGCAGCCAGGCCGCCCGGATCGCCCAGACCGCGGCGGGCATGCTGCCCGCGGCGTGGGCGGAGAAGCTCATGCAGGTCGCCGGAATCGACCGGATGGCCGCGCTGGACCTGGCCATCGCCCTGGTGCGGCGCGGCGGCACGATCTCGGTCAGCGGCGTCTACGGCGGCGCGGCCGACCCGATGCCGCTGCTGACCATGTTCGACAAGCAGGTCCAGCTGCGCATGGGGCAGGCCAACGTCCGCCGCTGGACGGACGACATCCTGCCGCTGCTCACCGACGACGACCCGCTGGGCGTGGACGGCTTCGCCACGCACCACGTGCCGCTCGACGAGGCGCCGGACGCCTACGCCACCTTCCAGAAGAAGGAAGACGGCGCCATCAAGATGCTCTTCCGGCCGTGACCGGGAGCGGATCCGCCGTGCGCGCGGATTGGACTTGCGAGGGAGGCGGATTTCCGTGATCACAGCAGTGCGGCAGACCACCGAGCTGGCGTCGTCGAGCATCACCGCGTGGGCGGTGGTCTTCGGCATCGTCATCGTCGGCGTGCTGATGCTCGCGTTCTGGTGGGGCGCCCGCGCTCTCCAGCGCCGGCGCGGCCCCGTACGCGGGCCGCAGCCGCGGGCCGGGTCGTGGCACGAGCCGCAGGAGGGCGAGACCCACCATTCGGCCCGAGCGGCCCGCGCCCGCGACGACGACCAGGGCTGACGCCCGCCCGCGCAAGTCCGCCGCCAAGAAGGCCACCCCCCTCGTGCAAC